>NZ_RCNY01000009.1:2247-3982 GCF_004307635.1 Pseudomonas sp. Sample_22 | reverse complement strand
AAAAAACCCGCCGAAGCGGGTTTGATGGTTTCAACACCTGCAGCACGTTGAAATCTGATGCTGCTGCAAGGCAGTAGTACCGCAGATTTCAAGCAGACGCAGGGCGTTGCTTGCACTGGAAGCAAGTGCAGGCCATGCCTTCACTTTTGAGCAGAGCGCCTTTCGCGTAGGCCTCGGCATACACCTGGTAGCTGATCCGGTTTTCGGTGTAGATCCGCATGGCCGTACGGGAGTCGTCGTGATAGCCGGAAACAGTGATATACGCAATCGCGTCTTTTCGTTTCATGAGTTCTCGCCCTACCAAAGAGGGGAGCGGCTTGCCGCTCCCTGGCTTCGTTACTGGTTTTGACGTGAGGCCAGCAGCGCAGGTGCTGCAGCTTCGACCAGGCGCACAGCGTCTGCATGCGGAGTGGTAAAGAGGTCGGCGAACCGAAAGAAGTTTTCGCCGAGACGAACATAGATCCGGGTTACTCGCCCGTTGTCGCGCTCGATCATCTTGAACGACTCGCAATCACCAGAACGAACCCAGCCCGCAGGCGGCAGAACATTCAGCGCGTATTCAAACTGTTCACGATCGATCAGAACCGGCGCGGATTTAGCCGCGGCCTCGATCTGCTGCCACGCCTCATCCTCAGTGCAAACGATCATGTCGGGCTGTCCTTCCTTCAACTGGTCGAGCGTGCGGCCGCTGCACGTTACCCATTCGCCGCCGTCGAGCTGGACGGCGTAGTCATGCACCCAGCCCGTGCCAGGCTGATAGAAAACGTGGGAGGTGGTAGTGGTAGACATTGGTTCGCTCCTTCGCGATCCCCCGGGGCGGTTGCCGCCGCCTGGCCGGGGGTGGGTGAGTGTTTATGCTGCGTGGCGGATGCCGTGGGTGAATCGGCGGAAGTCAGCGATGGTCAACCAATCCAAACGAGGCAGACCATCTTCAATGGCGTCCTGCAGCGCTTCCGGCTCTACCTGGGCCAGCACTTCGGATTCAACATCCATGCCTTCAGGTTCTACACACAATCCAAGTACGTGGGTCATTTTGAAGCTCCTTCGCAGATATCCCGGAGCGGTTGCCGCCGCTGGTTCCGGGTGTCGAAGCGGTATTGCTTCGACGGACTTAGTATCTCAAACGGCTTCTATTGCGTCAACTATTTGTAAAATTATATTGTACAAATAGTTGTTGCCTCGGCGTGATTTATAAACTACAATGCTCCTATGAAAACGATCAAACAAACCGCTACTTACATGACGTGGGAACGCAAGCTGAGAGATCAGCGGGCAAAGGCGATCATCGCGGCGCGGGTCTTCCGGGTAGCCAACGGCCTATTGGGCGATGTTGAGCCGGTCGGCCAGGGTGTTAGCGAGTTGCGTATTCACTACGGCCCCGGCTACCGGGTCTATTTTCAGCAGCGCGGTAACGAGCTTGTATTGCTGCTGTGTGGTGGCGACAAAGGCAGCCAGGCCCGCGATATCGAAACCGCCAAACTGCTTGCCAGCCAGTGGAGTGAGGAAGAATGAAAGAGCCAATCTATGACTATGATCCAGCGGCAGCGCTGGTCGATCCTGAAACCATCGCCCTGTTCATGGCCGATGCTTTTGAAACCGGTGACGCTGGCCATATCGCTAAAGCCCTCGGCGTGGTCGCTCGCGCCAAAGGCATGACAGAGCTGGCCAAAGAGTCGGGGCTATCCCGCGAACAGCTTTACCGCTCGTTCAGCGACAAGGGCAACCCTACGTTGAA
>NZ_RCNY01000009.1:0-2147 GCF_004307635.1 Pseudomonas sp. Sample_22 | reverse complement strand
TATCCCGCGAACAGCTTTACCGCTCGTTCAGCGACAAGGGCAACCCTACGTTGAAGACCATGCTCGCCGTGATGCGCGCCGTTGGCCTGGATCTGACCACGCGGCAACACGTCCACCCCTGATTTCTCGCACGCGAGAAAGGAGGTAACGTCGCTGGATGCAGCCGCTCTCTCGGGACTGTTCCGAGGCTGAGTGTTGCGAACGGTAAACAAACGCTTTTAAGCGCGTTCGCGCAGCGGACGCAGCAAGACCCCTTCGCCCTGGAGCGCGCTGCCGGTGGTGGTCTGCTCGTCAGCGTTGGTCGGTCGCGGTAAGCCCGGACTATCCAGAGCTGGGCGCCCTTTTTACTTTTTGCCTTCCGGTTGAGCATATGGCGCGGCCATCTGCTTGACCTGCTCGGCTAACTCAGGCGGCAACCAGACCATGACCGGCACCAGTTCTTGCGCCTCGTGTTCCTCTAGGATATTGCGAACCCGCTTCACGGCGGCATATACCAACTGCCGCGACACGTCGGCCTGCCTCGCCAGATCTGCAGGGCGCTGGCCATCGACCAATACGGCCTTGGCCATTTCGACAGTACCGACAGCCAACCCGCGAAAGGCAGGGGATACTTTTTCCCATTGATCGGCGGTGTACTTTGGCTGCATTCATATTCTCCATGGGTGAAGCGCCCGGTGATCTACCAGGCGCTTTTAGCTTCTAGTGTGAGTGGGTTGCGCAAGCCTGTCTAACTTCCGGCCCGGCTCCTGCAGCGCTCAGGGTGACGCGCTGGACAATCATTTGATGCGTGAGGGTGGCCAGGCCCACAAACGTCCAATACCGGCCATTGCAGCGCGCATAAATGCGTGTGAGGTTCCCGACCTCGAATTTTTCCAGCTTGAACGAAAAGTCTTTGCCGACAGCGGCGAAATCTAGCACCTGCAGGCGGGTTAGCGCGTACTCATAGCGGGCTTCGCTGATCTCCTGGGGCAGCGTTCCTAGCGCGGCTTCCTGGGCCAGCAAGAACGATTCTTCATCGCCTAGAACTGCGCCGGGATGGCAGATATGCAACTCGGCCAGCATCAGCATTCTGCAGCGGGTTGCCCACTGGTTCGGGCCGATCTCGCGGGCATAGTCAATGATCGAAGGTTGGCCCGGTACATAGAAAACTTTGGACATGGCTGTATCTCCCTACCACATGAAACCGGGCGCACTTGGCGCCCGGCTGGTTGGTTATGCGGCCTGCTGAGTGCGCAGAGCCTGTGCCAGAACCCACAGGGCGCGATTCAATTTCACGTCCTGGTCAATGCCATTCACGGCGCGGGTAGTTGTCCGGCGTCCTTGCTTGTTGCGGCCACTCAAGCCGCCCTTGATGGTGTTTTCTTGTACGCGGTTGAAGGTCGTCCAGAGGTCACTGCTCCTGTCCTCGCTGCGGCGTGCGCGCAGCAACTGCGAAGGGGTGACAGGGGCCGGGCCTTCGGATGGGTCGTAACGGTAGGCCAATGCGGCCATGGCGAAGGCTTCTTGCTCTTCCGGGCGTAGTTGAATCTGTTTCATGCAGTCGCGTTTGTCGTCGATCTGCGTGAACTGGTTGAGCACTTCATAGGCTCCCTCGATCACGTCTCCGACAACATCACCACGGCCACTGTGACGCACTTTCTGATCCATGGAGCAATCGCCCAGCACCAGGCCATTGGCACATACGAAACGGAAGCTACCGCCCATCATCTGATAGCTGCTGCTGCCATCATGGCTGTTCAGCAGAATGATTTCGTTCGCCTCTTTGTCCATGATGTTGCTGGCATGGCGCAGACGGATCATGTGTTTGGTGTGCTCGCGTTTGTCGGTGTTGCGCACGCGGGTTTGACAGGCCATGAACGGCTGGAACCCTTCGGCGCGTAGCGCATCGAGCACCTTTACAGTCGGGATATACAGGTAACGATCGGAGCGGCTGTCGTGTGCTTCCTCGGCAAAGATCGACGGCGCTACGCGGGCGATCTCGTCATTGCTCAGAGGTGCATCGCTGCGGATCATGCAAGGGTTACGGAAGTTGCTGGATAGACGCATTTTTTAATCTCCTTCGCAGAATTCCCGGAGCGGTTGCCGCCGCTGGATCCGGGCAATCGAAGCGGTATTGCTTCGACGGGATTAGTATCTCAAATCCCGCT
>NZ_RCNY01000044.1:0-4120 GCF_004307635.1 Pseudomonas sp. Sample_22 | reverse complement strand
TCGCCATGCCGCGCTTGTCCGGGAACCACTTGATCAGGGTCGACACCGGCGAGATGTAGCCCAGGCCCAGGCCGATACCGCCAATGACCCCGGAGCCGATCCACATCAGCCAGATCTGGTGCGTGTAGATGCCCAGCGCCGAAATCAACAGACCGCCGCACCAGCACAGCGCCGAAACAACGCCGGCCTTGCGTGGTCCGGCATGCTCGAGCCAGCCGCCCCAGATCGCTGCTGAGCAACCCAGGAAAATGAAGAACAGGGTGTAGATCCAGCCGAGCATCGAGATCGGCCAATCGCATTGCGAGGAAAAAACCTGAGCGATGAAGCTCATGTCCGGCGCACAGGCCAGCGGCTTGCTGAGACCCAGCGCCTTGGACAAGGGCAACCAGAACACCGAAAAGCCGTAGGCCATGCCGATGCAGAGGTGGATGGCCAAGGCGGCCGGTGGCACCAGCCAACGGTTGAAACCGGGCTTGGCGATAATGCGTTCCTTGGACAGGAACGCGGGCTGGTCGGCGTAGCCGTCCGCCGCGATACTCGTGGTCATTGTGTATCCCCCAATTATTAGTATGGTTCGCCAGGTGCTCTTCATCCCCAGCCTTTATGCGCACGCATGACTGTTTTTTTACGATGAAGCTCCATTTTGGTGCGGCATCAAGTCGCAGAAGGACCGACGAACGGGCGAAGGTTACCATTTGCACGTGACAGAAAAACCAAAGTGCTATCAGTTTTTTGTACGTTATCCGATCTCTTGCGTGCAGAAATCGCCTGCCGACGATCGCCAAACGGCCGACTGAACATGCCGCCCGACACTCGGTCCGAGTGATCACTGACCGGTCGTCTCTTTCGGAGCGCTATACTCCCCGGCTAAATTTCGAATTCGACTAACTACAAGGACTCGCCCATGAAAGCGTTCGGCAAAATCCTGGGTCTGGTACTTCTCGGGCTGTTGCTGATCATTGTGGCGCTGGGCTTTGCCCTGACCCACCTCTTCGATCCCAACGACTACAAAGACGAGATTCGCCAGATTGCCCGCGACAAGGCCCACATCGAGCTGACGCTCAATGGCGATATCGGCTGGAGCCTTTTTCCGTGGCTCGGCCTTGAATTGCACGACGCCGGTGTCGCGACCCTGGCCAAGCCCACCGAACCGTTTGCCGACCTGCAGATGCTCGGCCTGTCGGTCCGCGTACTGCCACTGCTGCGCCGCGAAGTGCAGATGAGCGACGTGCGCGTTGAAGGTCTCAATCTACGCCTGAACCGCGACAAGGATGGCCACGGCAACTGGGAAGATATCGGCAAGGTACCAAAGCCTGCGAACCCGGACACCGCACCGGCGACCACCAGCGAACCCGAGCCGCAAACCACCGCACAGGCCGATAAACCGGCCCAGCCGATTCGCCTGGACATTGACAGCCTGACCGTCAACAACGCCCGCGTTGAGTACAACGACGAAAAAACCGGCAAGCAATTCAGCGCCGAAAGCATCCAGCTGAGCACCGGCCCGGTGCATGACTCCACCAACATTCCAGTCAAGCTCACTGCATTCCTCGGCACTAACCAGCCCGTTCTGCGAGTGCGCACCGAGCTCAATGGCGAACTGCGTTTCGAACGTGCTTTGCAGCGCTACAAACTGGAAGACATGAAACTGTCCGGTGAAGTGGCGGGCGATCCACTTCAAGGCAAAACCATGACCTTCGCCGCCCAAGGCCAGTTGTTGCTGGACCGGGCGGCCAATGTCGCCGAGTGGACCGGCATCAGGGTTTCCGCCAATCAGTTGCGTGCGCTGGGTGAGTTGAAGGTCAATGATCTGGACAAGACCCCGCAAGTCAGCGGTGGCCTGTCGGTCGCCCAGTTCGACCTGGCAAAATTCGTCGACAGCATCGGCCAGACATTGCCGGCCATGGGCGAAGGCAGCCTGAGCAAGGTGGAACTGGCTACCCGTCTTGCGGGCACGCCTTCCAGCCTCGTCCTGGACGACATCAACCTGAAAGTCGATGACAGCACCTTCAGCGGCCGCATTGCCGTCGAAGACTTCGCCAAGCAATCGTTGCGTGCAACCCTCAAGGCAGACACTTTCAACGTCGACCGCTATCTGGCGCCGAAGTCGGCCGAAGCCAACAGCACCAAGCAAGTGCGTCAGGCCGAAGTCGCCAGCACCGAAGCCGATGCCATGGCGGGCGCCGGCAGCACACCGCTGCCGCCATCGCCGACCAAAGAAGCCTGGAGCAGCGAGCGCCTGCTGCCGGTGGAACGACTGAGCAAGCTGGATGTGGACGCCGATCTGACTTTTGGCCAGTTGACCCTGGAAAAACTGCCGATCCACAACGCCGTACTCAAGGCCAACGGCCAAGGCGGTTTGCTTACCCTGACCAGCCTGCGCGGTGATTTGTACGAAGGTAACTTCGACGCCAAGGGCACCCTCGATGTGCGCCAGCAAGCGCCCGTGCTGAATTTGCAGACGCAGATCAGCCGCGTTCCGGCGGAAAAAATCCTCGAAAGCCAGGGCAAGAATCCGCCGGTCAAAGGCCTGGTCACGCTCAACAGCAGCCTGACCGGCAGCGGCAACAGCCAGAAAGCGCTGATCGAAACCCTCAACGGCAACGCCAGTTTCGTCATCAACAATGGGGTGTTGCTCAATGCCAACCTCGAGCAGCAATTGTGCAAAGGCATCGCCACGCTCAACCGCAAATCCCTCAGTGGCGAGCCACGGGGCAAGGACACACCGTTCCAGGAGCTCAAGGGCAACCTGAATTTCCGCAACGGCGTGGCCAGCAACCCGGACCTGAAAGTGCGCATCCCGGGCATGACCGTCAACGGTGACGGTGATATCGATCTGCGGGTGCTGGGCATGGACTACCGCGTAGGCATCATTGTCGAAGGCGACAAGAGCGACATGCCGGACCCGGCTTGCCAGGTGGGTGAGAAATTCGTCGGCATCGAGTGGCCGCTGCGCTGCCGTGGCCCGCTGGAACTGGGTGCCAAGGCTTGCCGACTGGACAACGAACGCATGGGACAGGTTGCGAGCAAACTGGCCGGCGAACGCATCAGCGAAAAAATCGACGAGAAGCTGGGCGACAAAGTCAGCCCGGAACTCAAGGATGCGCTCAAGGGGCTGTTCAAGCGATGAGAGCCGAGCAGTTTTCAATGGCGGTGCTGGACTGGTTCGACCGCCACGGCCGTCATGACTTGCCCTGGCAGCAGGACATCAACCCGTATCGGGTGTGGGTCTCGGAAATCATGCTGCAGCAGACCCAGGTCAGCACCGTGCTCAACTACTTCGACCGGTTCATGGCTTCGCTGCCGACAGTCGAAGCCCTGGCCGCTGCGCCGGAAGATGAAGTACTGCACCTGTGGACGGGCCTGGGTTACTACACTCGCGCACGCAATCTGCAGAAGACCGCGAAGATCGTCGTTGAGCAATACGGCGGCGAATTCCCCCGGGATGTGGAAAAACTCACTGATCTGCCGGGCATCGGCCTGTCCACTGCCGGCGCAATCGCCAGCATCAGCATGGGCCTGCGTGCGCCGATCCTCGACGGCAACGTCAAACGCGTACTGGCGCGTTTTACCGCGCAAGAGGGTTACCCGGGCGAGCCGAAGGTCGCAAAACAGCTCTGGGCGAACGCTGAGCGCTTTACGCCACATGATCGGGTCAATGCCTACACCCAGGCGATGATGGACCTCGGCGCGACGCTCTGCACCCGCAGCAAACCCAGCTGCCTGCTGTGTCCACTGGAGAAAGGTTGCGAAGCGCACATGCTCGGCCTGGAAACACGCTACCCGATACCCAAGCCACGCAAAGCCATCCCGCAGAAACGCACGCTGATGCCGATGCTCGCCAACGGCGAAGGCGCGATCCTGCTTTACCGTCGCCCTTCTACCGGTCTGTGGGGCGGTTTGTGGAGCCTGCCGGAACTCGACGACCTCGATGACCTGCAACACTTGGCTTCGCAGCACTCGCTGGAACTGGGCGCACAGCAATCGCTGCCGAGCCTGGTGCACACCTTCAGCCATTTCCAGTTGTCCATCGAACCCTGGCTGGTCCAGGTCCAGGAGGCCGGTCATCACGTGGCCGAGGCCGACTGGCTCTGGTATAACCTCGCCACCCCGCCGCGCC
>NZ_RCNY01000018.1:0-1051 GCF_004307635.1 Pseudomonas sp. Sample_22 | reverse complement strand
ACTGGATCTGACTCTAGTTTGACAATGAGCCGAGTATCGTATTTTTCGCCCACCGCGAGCTTTTCACTAGCCGCTTTCGTTAGTAGGCCTGCGGCTGACAATTCGCGAGCATCTATTGGTTGAGACCTGCTGTCTGAATTAAGGGGGTTGGCTGCTCCTTCTTTAGGAATTACTCGGATAGGAGTATTGGTATGAGTATTTTCAATCTGGATATCACCGGCCGAATTTCGGCTATAGCGCAATTTACCTTGAGCTTTCATGGAGGGCACGCCGTACATCTCTCGCGCCTCATTAGAGATTACATAGTTTGGATAATAGCGATCCCAGCGGAAAGTAGAACCATTATCAATGCGGACTCCATCAGATGCAAAAACTTCATTCACTCCCGGCATTTTTTCCAAGGTTTTTGTTGCAAAATTATTGCAATGCATAAAGCCGCCATAGCAGTTGTAAAATTTAACGCTAGGCACATTTTTCTTTTCTAATTGATCAATGGAGCTCAAATTAAATTGATTGCCTGGAAATAACTGTATGGCCGGCGTAAACTTTTGCGACGGGCTCAGGTTGCCATGAAAATCAAAAATCACTTCGTTCATTTCGGGTATTTTGGTGCCGATGTCATTCCATGAGTTAATAATATCTTCTTTGCTTTCGCTACCCGCATAATACATCTCATGGCCTTTTGCAGCCATCATCTTGATTCGATTTTCGCTGCGTGATACATCCTCTTGCGTTATTCCTCCGGACCCTACTTTAGTTCCATAGATATAAAGTACTTTTTTGGTTTGAGCATTCGGATCCGTTTTAAATTCCACAATTCGATCAACGACACCGTTGGTCAAGCGCGTTTGATTATCTACCGGCGTTTCTGAAAATCTCTTGATTGTGGTCGATGGGACGTTTCGCACCGAATCGCCTTCTTCCATATAGGCGTCGCCAAGCATTTTGTGAAGATTCTTTGGCGCAGGAACGGACCCTGGCAACGACCCCTCCGGTTGCTGGGCGTCTTCCGACAGCGCAGGTATATGTTTGGGCGTCTGTGCAGAAGCTG
>NZ_RCNY01000058.1:0-4626 GCF_004307635.1 Pseudomonas sp. Sample_22 | reverse complement strand
ACGCTGTCTTTCAGTATCTATAAGAAAAATGTTTCACTTATTTTGCATGCAGCTCCTGTACCTGTCGCGCTTGAATGCAGACGGCACGGGTGGATAATCACCGGAGGAGGTGTTTCAAAATAGAAGGTCTTAGTCATTCGCTATGATTTCTGAGTTATTTGACTATGATGAGGCGTTTGTGAATCGTCGTGCTTCTCGTAATGCATTTTTTCTCACCGGTATGGCTTTAGGGGCGGAATTGAGCACGTTATTTTGTGTGCAGTTAAGTCATGAGGCATTCGGATCGTCGTTTAAGACGTAAAGTTTGTTCGATATTCGTTGCTAATGCGCCTCGCCGAGGCATTGCACACCGCTGAATAATTCACGCGTGTCTTAAGCCGCAGGCACATACACGCGACCATCAGTCGAAGCCGTTGGCTAATCCGCAATGCTCGCTAGGCCGGTTTCTCGAAAACATTGAAACGGTTTGCCAAGAAGGGCGTTATGTCCATTGGCAATGCCTCGTCGTTAACTAATTTATCCAGCAGTATTCCCGTAATCGCCGATGTCAGAATTCCGGTGCGAAAATGGCCGCAAGCGTTGAGATAGCCCTCTGCCCCCACCATGGGGCCTAGAATTGGTAACTCATCAGGCGATCCTGGACGCAATCCTGCCCAGGTGCGTTTAAGGTTTATATCGACCAACTGGGGAACACAACGCACTGCGCCTTTGACCAAGCCTGCGATTTCCGGATAGGTAGTTGTGATGTCGAACCCTTTGTCCTCAGTGGTACTGCCAATCAAAATCTCGCCATTGTCCTTTTGAGCCATGTAACAGTCGCTCGTGGTCAGGCAGCCCTGGAGTATCTTCGGCACACGCTCCGTCAGCAAGATCTGTCCTTTCACGGGGTTCACCGGAATTCGTTGTCCAGTCGCCATTTCACTCAGATCCGCCGCCCAGGCGCCTGCCGCATTGATCAAGGTGCTGCAATGGAACACCCCTGCTTCGGTGGTCTGCACACCGCTGACGCGCGATCCCTCATGCAATACATCGATGATGTTGGTGTTAAAATACAGATCTATCCCATTCCGCCTTGCGCCTTCCGTGTAGGCATCGGCTAGCCGAAACGGGCTGACTTGATGGTCACAGAGAAATTCCAATGCACCTTTGGCCTCGTGACTAATGTTCGGCTCGGCTCTGCGTAACGTGGCCTGATCCAGCCACCGAATCTGATCCGCCAGGTGGGGGATACACGCCACAATGTGTTCGGCGTAGAGACGGTCTTCATCGTCGTAGATCACAAATTTCAGACCGGTCTGCTCGAACTTGAAATCCATACCGTGATCATCGCGCAACTCTTTGTGCAGAGCCGGATACATGGCGTTGGACTGTAGGGCCAACTCAAAAAATGCCTGAGGTAAAATGTGCGGGGTCTGGGCATCCACAACGACTGCCGAACCTAGGGCTTTGCGTTTGTGATTAGCCGACATCATACGAAAAAAAATCACCCCACAACCCAACCCCACTGACTCGCCGATTGCCCATAAACCGCCTGCCGACGCGCGGGTTGCATTGCCCGGTCGTTTAGCATCGATCAATGCGACCTTGAGGTTTTTACGTTTGGATAACTGGTAGGCGCAAGAGGCTCCAATCACTCCACCTCCAGCAATGATTACATCATAAAACTTATTCATGGCATGTGTCTTCAATGTCGAATGACTTAAATGCTGAGAAGGGAATCGGATCGGTTGGAAAGCGCGGGCGCAGCCAGCCCACGTTCTGGCGCCCGGTGGTTTCACGCAAGCGGTCAGTGCAGTAGCTGACGCACATCCTTCCCTGGCAATCGCCCATGCCAACACGCGTGCGCATTTTCAAGCTAGGGAGGTCTTGAACACCTTGCTCAAGTGCTTTGTCGATTTCACCCCGGGTGGTATTTTCGCAGCGACAAATAACTGTGCCACTGGCAGGCAGTCCAGCTTGTCCGGCCCCCCGCGCAGTGTATCGATCGATAGCGGCGCGAAACCGTACGATCGCCTCGAGTTTGGTCAAATAGTAGCTACGTAACTTCAGGGCCAGTTCTGAGTCGAGTACATCGCGTTGAAGCATGATCGACACCGCCGCTATTTTTCCCGTGAGCATTGCGGCTTCACCTCCACGAATACCTGCCATATCCCCGACCGGGTGTGCGTGAGGTTCGCTGCTTTGCTGCCAAATATTGGTCACGGCACGCAGGGATCCATCATCACTAAACTCATGACGCAAGTTCATTTGCTGACTAAGTTGAGTCCGTGGAATGAAACCGTAGCCCACAGCAAGGGTTTGGGCGGGAATGTGAAGAGTGCGGTTCAGATCGGCCCCCCAAGTGCGGGTGTAAGGTGCCACGGTGACTGAACTTAACTCATTGCCCCCGTGGGCCGCCACGATGCCCCAACCGTACTGAATAGGTATGCCATGCCTTTTGAGAAAAGTGAGCATGCTCAAGCCTTCAAGAAACAGCTGCGGCTTGTTCAAAAATGCCAGGCTTTCTTTAGCGATTTTTCCGAACGAACACGCCTCGAAAACCCCGGCGACTGTGACTCCACTAGCGAGCAATTGACAAGCCAAGAGGGGTAACAAGGGACCGGTCCCAGTAATCACAACCGGTCCTTGTGGTTTAACCACGCTGCTTTTGATTTGTAGCTGCAAGCCGCCCAACAGCATGACCCCAGGCAATGTCCAGCCAGGGAACGGCACGCTACGTTCGTGGCAGCCAGCTGCAAGTACCAATTGCGGATACTTGTACTCCCGCAAGTGCTCTTCGTCATCCAGTACCCACAAGCGACTGCCTTCAGCGCCGACCACTCGATGGTTGAGATGCACCTCTATAAAATCCGAATAAACCTGAAACTCTTGGTGCAATTTGAGCAGCGCTTGCGTATAGCGCGGCCCCAAATAATCCATTTGCACACCTTCGCGAAGCGGCCCCCGATATACCACCCCACCCAGTCGTGAGGCTTCTTCGAATAATGTGGTACGTACGCCATGCTTGGCGAGCTCAATCGCCGCCGCCATGCCTGCGGGGCCTCCCCCGACAATGACCGGTCGCAAGCTCATACAATCTCCTGCCCAGCAATGCGATTGACGAGGGTTTGCACGGACATGCCTTCACGCACCAGCGTCTGACAGGCGCGTTTCTTGTGGCGGCCATCGATTTTCACAAGGCAGCATTGGCATACCCCCATGCCACAATAGGCACCGCTAGTTTGATCATGGTCATTGCGAGCCAATTGGCGAATGCCCAGAGCTTGAATAACGGTCAGAACAGTTTCGCCAGAAGCCGCCGGAATTGATTGACCGTTGATGAATACGCAGAAGTCCGCAGCGAATGGCTGAATATCAAATGTTCTTTTCATACATGGCATCGAATTATTGATCCTTAAAATTAAGTCTTGCAGCGACTTCAACGCGGCCGCCTTCACATTTCCTTTTTGATGTACAAGGAACGTCAACGTCGTTACGTCATCCCCCTAAACGACTTGATGCTGCTGAATGTCTTGAATACTGGGCGGCTTGTAAATATTTTAGCGAATCGCTCACCCTGTGCTGCCGGCGAAGCACAGAAAGGAGACATAATACTCCTCGCCAGCGTTACCAACCGCTAGCGGGATATTCGATAATCTTCGTAGTGTTACTTTATCGGTTCGCATCAATGTCACCTAGCCCCGAAGTCGCGTATTTCTCAGGCTTGTGGGGGTTACACCAAAAGAACTTTTAAACTTCATAGTGAACCGAGATTGCGATTTGTACCCGCAACGCTCCGCAATGTGTCCAATTGATTCCATTGTCGTTTGGACCAAAAAAAGAGCTTTACTCATTCTCGCCTGATTCACAATCGTTTTGATATCGCCGCCTTCTGCACGTAATTTCCGGCGCAGCGTAGACTGGCTCACTGCGAGCTTGTTGGCTAGATAATTAACACTCCAATCATTACTAGCGTCCTCGCTTATAATTTTATGCAGCTTGTGGCTTAAGCTCGGATAGCCCGAAATTTTAGCGATTTCTTCATGGCCGCTTAAGTACAGCAAATTAAGAATTTCTTTTCGTCGAGCATGCCATAACTCTTTTGGGGTCAACGAGGACCATTCTACGTATTGATTAAGGGCCTTAACTAAAGTCTCCGGCACGGTCCCTGTAAAATAAGTCAAGCGGGGGGCGTCATTGCACGTAAATTGGTTAAAGTCTTCAACCTCAAACTCTATCAGAATGGCAAAGTATTCGCCGTCAGGAATGTTCCTCATGTCGGCGCATGACGAATTCGATAAAAACAAGAAGTTGCCTGACGCACAAGTGGCTTCGGGCTGTTGCCCAAGCACTTTAACGCCGGTCAGCACCACTATTAATAGCGGCTTAAGAATGGGGACGTTTAATATTCGCTGTTCTTTGAACGATGAAAGCACCGAAAATGGCAAGGGTTTATTTTCATGGGATACCCTTTTCACTAAATGCTTCAATTCCTGCATGGTTATCGGCGATGCCTTCATCTAAAAACTCTCCTTCTCGTACAAACAGGCCAGCCATCGAGTCAACGTCGAGACTGCCCAGGTAATTTAAATGGTTGAGTAGTTTTTATGACATAGAAACAACTTGAGTTACGTGATGTTGCGCCTG
>NZ_RCNY01000050.1:0-3482 GCF_004307635.1 Pseudomonas sp. Sample_22 | reverse complement strand
GGGGCCATAGCTCAGCTGGGAGAGCGCCTGCCTTGCACGCAGGAGGTCAGCGGTTCGATCCCGCTTGGCTCCACCACTACTGCTTCTGACGTTTAAAGCTTAGAAATGAGCATTCCATCAAACGATGGTGAATGTTGATTTCTAGTCTTTGGATTAGATCGTTCTTTAAAAATTTGGGTATGTGATAGAAAGATAGACTGAACGTTACTTTCACTGGTAACGGATCAGGCTAAGGTAAAATTTGTGAGTTCTCTTAGTTGAGAAATTCGAATTTTCGGCGAATGTCGTCTTCACAGTATAACCAGATTGCTTGGGGTTATATGGTCAAGTGAAGAAGCGCATACGGTGGATGCCTTGGCAGTCAGAGGCGATGAAAGACGTGGTAGCCTGCGAAAAGCTTCGGGGAGTCGGCAAACAGACTTTGATCCGGAGATGTCTGAATGGGGGAACCCAGCCATCATAAGATGGTTATCTTGTACTGAATACATAGGTGCAAGAGGCGAACCAGGGGAACTGAAACATCTAAGTACCCTGAGGAAAAGAAATCAACCGAGATTCCCTTAGTAGTGGCGAGCGAACGGGGACTAGCCCTTAAGTTGATTTGAGATTAGCGGAACGCTCTGGAAAGTGCGGCCATAGTGGGTGATAGCCCTGTACGCGAAAATCTCTTATCAATGAAATCGAGTAGGACGGAGCACGAGAAACTTTGTCTGAATATGGGGGGACCATCCTCCAAGGCTAAATACTACTGACTGACCGATAGTGAACTAGTACCGTGAGGGAAAGGCGAAAAGAACCCCGGAGAGGGGAGTGAAATAGATCCTGAAACCGTATGCGTACAAGCAGTGGGAGCCCACTTTGTTGGGTGACTGCGTACCTTTTGTATAATGGGTCAGCGACTTATTTTCAGTGGCGAGCTTAACCGAATAGGGGAGGCGTAGCGAAAGCGAGTCTTAATAGGGCGTCTAGTCGCTGGGAATAGACCCGAAACCGGGCGATCTATCCATGGGCAGGTTGAAGGTTAGGTAACACTGACTGGAGGACCGAACCGACTACCGTTGAAAAGTTAGCGGATGACCTGTGGATCGGAGTGAAAGGCTAATCAAGCTCGGAGATAGCTGGTTCTCCTCGAAAGCTATTTAGGTAGCGCCTCATGTATCACTGTAGGGGGTAGAGCACTGTTTCGGCTAGGGGGTCATCCCGACTTACCAAACCGATGCAAACTCCGAATACCTACAAGTGCCGAGCATGGGAGACACACGGCGGGTGCTAACGTCCGTCGTGAAAAGGGAAACAACCCAGACCGTCAGCTAAGGTCCCAAAGTTATGGTTAAGTGGGAAACGATGTGGGAAGGCTTAGACAGCTAGGAGGTTGGCTTAGAAGCAGCCACCCTTTAAAGAAAGCGTAATAGCTCACTAGTCGAGTCGGCCTGCGCGGAAGATGTAACGGGGCTCAAACCATACACCGAAGCTACGGGTATCACTTAGGTGATGCGGTAGAGGAGCGTTCTGTAAGCCTGTGAAGGTGAGTTGAGAAGCTTGCTGGAGGTATCAGAAGTGCGAATGCTGACATGAGTAACGACAATGGGTGTGAAAAACACCCACGCCGAAAGACCAAGGTTTCCTGCGCAACGTTAATCGACGCAGGGTTAGTCGGTCCCTAAGGCGAGGCTGAAAAGCGTAGTCGATGGAAAACAGGTTAATATTCCTGTACTTCTGGTTATTGCGATGGAGGGACGGAGAAGGCTAGGCCAGCTTGGCGTTGGTTGTCCAAGTTTAAGGTGGTAGGCTGGAATCTTAGGTAAATCCGGGATTCTAAGGCCGAGAGCTGATGACGAGTGTTCTTTTAGAACACGAAGTGGTTGATGCCATGCTTCCAAGAAAAGCTTCTAAGCTTCAGGTAACCAGGAACCGTACCCCAAACCGACACAGGTGGTTGGGTAGAGAATACCAAGGCGCTTGAGAGAACTCGGGTGAAGGAACTAGGCAAAATGGCACCGTAACTTCGGGAGAAGGTGCGCCGGTGAGGGTGAAGGACTTGCTCCGTAAGCCCACGCCGGTCGAAGATACCAGGCCGCTGCGACTGTTTATTAAAAACACAGCACTCTGCAAACACGAAAGTGGACGTATAGGGTGTGACGCCTGCCCGGTGCCGGAAGGTTAATTGATGGGGTTAGCTAACGCGAAGCTCTTGATCGAAGCCCCGGTAAACGGCGGCCGTAACTATAACGGTCCTAAGGTAGCGAAATTCCTTGTCGGGTAAGTTCCGACCTGCACGAATGGCGTAACGATGGCGGCGCTGTCTCCACCCGAGACTCAGTGAAATTGAAATCGCTGTGAAGATGCAGTGTATCCGCGGCTAGACGGAAAGACCCCGTGAACCTTTACTATAGCTTTGCACTGGACTTTGAATTTGCTTGTGTAGGATAGGTGGGAGGCTTTGAAGCGTGGACGCCAGTTCGCGTGGAGCCATCCTTGAAATACCACCCTGGCAACTTTGAGGTTCTAACTCAGGTCCGTTATCCGGATCGAGGACAGTGTATGGTGGGTAGTTTGACTGGGGCGGTCTCCTCCTAAAGAGTAACGGAGGAGTACGAAGGTGCGCTCAGACCGGTCGGAAATCGGTCGTAGAGTATAAAGGCAAAAGCGCGCTTGACTGCGAGACAGACACGTCGAGCAGGTACGAAAGTAGGTCTTAGTGATCCGGTGGTTCTGTATGGAAGGGCCATCGCTCAACGGATAAAAGGTACTCCGGGGATAACAGGCTGATACCGCCCAAGAGTTCATATCGACGGCGGTGTTTGGCACCTCGATGTCGGCTCATCACATCCTGGGGCTGAAGCCGGTCCCAAGGGTATGGCTGTTCGCCATTTAAAGTGGTACGCGAGCTGGGTTTAGAACGTCGTGAGACAGTTCGGTCCCTATCTGCCGTGGACGTTTGAGATTTGAGAGGGGCTGCTCCTAGTACGAGAGGACCGGAGTGGACGAACCTCTGGTGTTCCGGTTGTCACGCCAGTGGCATTGCCGGGTAGCTATGTTCGGAATAGATAACCGCTGAAAGCATCTAAGCGGGAAACTAGCCTCAAGATGAGATCTCACTGGGACCTTGAGTCCCCTGAAGGGCCGTCGAAGACTACGACGTTGATAGGTTGGGTGTGTAAGCGCTGTGAGGCGTTGAGCTAACCAATACTAATTGCCCGTGAGGCTTGACCATATAACACCCAAGCAATTTGCGAACTCGAGAGAGGCCAGATTGCGGTGTGTGAAGACGAAATGAACCGAAAGTTCGGATCGCAAAAACACCGAAAACTATCGCATACCCAATTTGCCGACGCGTTGAAAGACGAGTCGGCACACCGAATTTCTTGACGACCATAGAGCATTGGAACCACCTGATCCCATCCCGAACTCAGAAGTGAAACGATGCATCGCCGATGGTAGTGTGGGGTTTCCCCATGTGAGAGTAGGTCATCGTCAAGATT
>NZ_RCNY01000059.1:0-6055 GCF_004307635.1 Pseudomonas sp. Sample_22 | reverse complement strand
GGAAATTGCCTAAGATTTGCAAAGGCGCCCCATGATTCATCGGAGCCAATATGCATAAACATGACATAACATGCTAACAAGAATCTGAACCCTGCTAGCGTTGCCCAATCAACTTTCGGGCCTCCATGAGCAGAATCAACCCTGTTTATTGACTGCCTTTGAGTGCTCGCATCAGTTACAGAGGGCGATTGCTTCGCTGAATTCGCATTAGGCAGCTGTAGTACTTGCGCCAAACCATTACGTATGTATTTCCGGCTTGCCGTTTTTGGTAGCTCTTCGTCCGCTACAAGTTTGAGATACTTGGGCGATTTGTAACGAGCTAACCCGGTGGTTCTAAGGAATGCAGTCATTTCTTTAACTGCGTTATGATGCGTGACTTGCGCAGAGATCGTAGACTCAAGCACCAATGCACACCCCACTTCTTCACCATAAAGGTCAGACGGGACAGGAAAACATACGGCCGTATTGACCCACGGGTGCTGGGTCAAGGCGCTTTCCACCTCGAAGGGTGAAATCTGTTCACCGCCTCGCTTGATGAGTTCTTTTAGGCGGCCCCGCAGTGAAAGTGTCCCGTCAGCATCAAGTTGCCCTAAATCACCGGTTAAAAACCAATAATGAAGGTGTTCATCTTCATATGATTTCAAAAGAAATCGCGACTGTTGGTTGGCCTCATGATTATCTAGATACCCCGTGCAAACGGTGGGGCCGCAGATAGCGACTTCGCCTGCTTCGCCAAAAGGCAAAGGACGAAATGTTATAGGATCCACGACTGCAACAGATGCAATCACCGGCACACCGACCGAACCAGGTGACTGAGGCGCTCCTTCTTGACTTCTGGCTGGTTGGGAAATCGGCATCTGTTCAGACATGCTGTAAGTCGCAACGACCTCACATCCGTAAATCTGCTCGATAGCCAGGCGATCAGGCTCTTTGAGCTCTGCCGCTCCGGACCGGATGATACGAAGATCATGGCCATGCCATCGACCGTTTTGGTCCAGATAATGTATGGCGTGTTCTTGGAGGTATCGAACGGTGGCATTGTGGATTGTCGGTACTGCTGAATACCACGTAGGTTTGGGCGAAGAGTGCATGAGCGCTTCTACCATAGCCTGCGGGTTATACAGTCCTTCACAGGTAACCGATGCGCCTACCGCAACGCTACATAGGATAGAGGCACTGAGTCCTCCGATATGGTCCAGGGGCATAACACTGTATGCAACATCCTGACCATTGATCCCGATGCCATCGGCTAAGATCGCAGCATTCCAAGCCATATCTCGTTGACGCAGCGGTACAACTTTTGGCGTAGACGTCGTTCCCGAGGTGCGAAGCAGCAAGCAATTCGCCATTGGCGAATTGATCAATATGGGAAGATGTTGAAATTCTGATATCGATGCTTTGTAACGGAACAAGCCGGGTGAGTTGCTTTCGGAGTGTTCTGCATGGTGAATACGCACCGCGGCATTTTTTGCTGCAAAATCAACGCAGGCAGCTCGGACTTCAGAAGCCGTAGGCTCACCAAACAACACTACATGTTTTGCCCCGAATTGCTCAAGCGCTTCGAGGGCATCTGCTTTGCTCATATGGGGAGTAAGCGGGGCAGCACACGTTTGAGATGCAATAGAGAGAAACGCGACAGCGCCAACCGCGGTTCCACCTGGTGGAGCAAGATAGGCCACGACTTCACCTGGCAGAACGCCGAGGCGTCTGAGATCACCTTCTCCCCCTGGCCGGCAGAATTCAAGCACCTGGCCATAAGTGGTGTAAACGTTGGGATCGCGTTCTCTGGCTGTTCGCAGAAAAGGCGCTTTGGAGGGAGGGGACGCAAGCATTTCAACGAAGGTTTCTGACAGTCCCTGTGTTTCGACTTTTACTGCAGACAGTTGAACGTCGCGTGCCATGACACGAAAGCTGCGATCACTTGACTGTCTCCATTCGACATTCTTGGGTGTGAGGGGCTTGGTTAGTGATTTCTGATCAACGGGCAAAAAACACTGACGTATATGATTAATGAGCTCCACGTCAGATCGCTGGGATTGATTGATTTCATGCCCGCTCGCTAAATAAAAAATCGCTGTCACTGTCGAATTCATCGAAAGAGCAAGGGATTCAGACCAAGCTTTATTCTCGTCGTGACGTCCAATGAGGTGAACACTTTTAGAGTTACAGCAAGGAGCCGGTCCTAGTCCCGCTTTTGACCGAAGTTCAGATAGGGGCATTGATGCTGCCGCGCACGCAATGATAGCTGCGCGAAAGGGCGCGCCATTCTGTAAAGCCGAAAATTGTCTTCCTTTCGAACGACGCTGTAATGCAGACAGCAACGCGGTATCTTCCGGTAAACCATTAACGAGGCTTGCAATTACTCCGCCCTGGCTAAACCCGAAAACTCCGTCAAATGGACCTTCTTTTTCAACAGTGGATAAGACCGCCAAAATAGCATCACAAATCGCATTGGCTAAGTCGTTAGCCTCGGGCTCACTTTTGTAGGTAGGAAGCCAGGAATACCAAGGCCCGGTCATCCGATCCCCGAGAGTTTCGACACCTGGCCCCGGCTTATCGACAGCTATGGGGCCGTTCATGAAACAAATATCAAACTCGTCTTCGGACAGCCCGAGATTTCTTAGCTGCAAATTCGATATATCAGCATTGCTGCCTCGACCGTGCAAGGCCAAAAGTCTAATTCTTGAAGGTGCTGAATATACAAAATCACCCATTCCCGTCTCGCATGCAATTATACGTATGATGTCGCACTGTGTACGACGCTAAATACCCAAGCCTGAACTACTAAAGATAACTCTTTATCAGCACGCAAAGCATAAATGCTCTTCGATGGTTCGAAGAGCATTCGTATTTCTGTGCCCCCATGCCAGCTATGGACGCCAGGAGCTATTGTTGTAACGAATTGCTAATAATGAGCAGTTGCCCAAATCAAAATTTAGTTTTTTTCATATAAAGCTTCGATTGTGCTTGAGGCAATTGAATTAGCGCGGACCATATAGCTCGTCAGTGCAGCGGAAGCATCTTTCGGGAGCTCTAGTTTTTTGGATAGGGCATAAACTGTGAACTGGTAGCGATGAGCTCCATGCCCCTGAGGAGGGCAAGCCCCACCGTAGCCAACGACGCCATAATCATTCTTGGTACTGATACTACCTGCCGGAATTGCCTTTGCGCTGGGATTGCCGACACCTGCGGCCAACGTGGTTACATCTTTAGGAATATTGATTAACTGCCAATGCCACCATCCGCTCCCCGTTGGTGCATCGGGATCGTAAGCAAACACTGCAAAAGCTGCGGTATCTTTAGGTGCGTTACTCCATGAGAGCTGAGGCGATACATTGCCTCCGCTACATCCAAAGCCTTGAAACTCTTGGGCCCGGTTCATGGTTTTTCCTGAAGAAATGTCAGCACTAGTTAAGGTGAAAGAGTTCGCCCAGGTAGGGGTTGACAAAAGGATCAATACAGGCAGAGTCATTTTAGTAAGCATGGTATGCACAAAATTATCTCATTATTAATTGCGGGAACTGATCATAAGAATCCGCCTGAAATTTCGTTAGTCGAAAATCAGTCATTTTCTATGCCAATATGATCTTTTTTCTTGCGATTCTGCTACCGTGCCTAGCAATAATGTAGATGCTTATCCATCAGCGATCTCTTAGTGGCGTCACCAAAACTTCCATGCTGTGGAGGAGGGGGGGAAGAAAACTCTCTAGCGACATGTCTAGCTCGAATGAGCTTTTCGTTTCGAAAAAAAACACATCAACAGCTGCTGCA
Source organism: Pseudomonas sp. Sample_22 (assembly GCF_004307635.1). Lineage (NCBI taxonomy): Bacteria > Pseudomonadati > Pseudomonadota > Gammaproteobacteria > Pseudomonadales > Pseudomonadaceae > Pseudomonas > Pseudomonas sp. Sample_22. Next base: position 2,284 of record NZ_RCNY01000059.1, on the reverse strand, counting down.
TAAGCTTGGTTAAAAACAGATGCCAGGTCACGCTCTAATGGTACAGTCACAAGGAACCGTGAACCTCCTTGCGAGGACAGAGGGACCAATAGAGCGCCCTGGCTGCCGGTGATGAGGGTCGCGCTCTTGCCGGCTTACGCGTTACGGTCATATCCAGCTCCGCCGCACTCGGGTGATGAGCCCTGCAAGGGCTATATCTCCTTCGATCATACTACTTCTGGCTCAATGTCCCTTTTTGGGATCAACAGTTTCGAATGACGCTCGTGATAATTCGCTGAAGTCATCGCGAAGATAGCTGCCCTTTGTCAGCCCTTGAATCAGATTGATGGGTTGACCCTACGCGCTGCGGACGTTTGATACATGGCGCCATGCCTGAAAAAAAGCCCGTATCCTTTGAAGGGAAGATACGGGCTAAACCGTGTGGTATCGCTTGAGCAAAGAACGACAGTTCATACAGGAACGACCCATATAGCCCGTACACGTGAGGGAGGAGCGTTGTACGGTTGCCTTTCTCAGGTCTAATTAAATCTGAGTCATTGGCAGGAGTAAGTAGGTAAATCCTTCAAACGCGACGACTCGAAAAAGGCAAAATTTGAGCACTTATTAAGCAGATCTCACGCGCGCGCTGTGGTAACTATATTTGACCTAATTGCCGATCAACAAGGCAGGGTGCTCAGAAAATCAGCAGGCCTTGGATAAACGCTGAGAGTTAAATATGCGGTGATATTGGACTCGTTGCAGATACTACAAAGAGACCATCGGGCGCCGAGAGACTGAGTTCTATCTGCAGCGGCACTCAGACTGGATAAAACTGTAAACAAATCTCCAAAAACGGAAGGCAGTTAATAATATAACGTGTAAGAACACCGATTTTTCGATGGTTTGCTAGCGTAACATCATTAACTCAATCGGCATCTTGGGTCTACGTGACGCTGAAATTCCGTGAAGACATCAGTGTGGCATGCGGTATCTGAGCTTTTGAATTGACTCGTCGCTTTCAAAGTTGGCGTTGGCCGAAGTTGCCAGAAACAAACAGCTACTCCGGCCAACGCTTACTAAGCCGCGAGCGGGCTAATGCGTGTATCAGTCATATCCACAAGGGTTGCCATTTTAATCTTGTGACCTCGCGATATGAGAAATTGAGTAGGGTGGGCTCTTCAATAGCGATGTCACCTGATCTTGGATATTCACAGGCATCAATGTCGTGCCTGGCGTAAATCCTGGCTTGTTATTGAATGTAGCCCGTGAAAAGCTGTGAGATATATACGCCCCTTCCTTTGTGTTTAATGAGGTCGACCCAAATTTCAATTGAGCAAAATTGTCGTTTACTTTTATCAACGAAAATCCATAGGAGTCCTTTTCATCTAAGTTATTCTTTAGCATAACGGCAGTGTGATGCGTTTGGCCTACCGGCCTCATGCTCAGCCAATTCCCTTCCTCATAGCTTTCAAAAGGCGTCATTACTCCATCTCGCTCACCAGGTGCGCCCGATGCATATCTATTCATTCCTCGCGCGGACCTATTGTTTAAAACATCAGCATCCATTTTAGTCCCTCTTGCTTCAAATATGTTAACGGGAGAGACACAGACTGTTGGCGTGTCACACGTATTAACTACGCCGATAACCATTGTCCTGGAGCCGCTTTTTTAAAATCACGAAGATCAACTTCATTGTATGCGTAAGGAACTCGATGAGCGCTGCTGTCGTCTTTTGGTAGGCTGACCTGAAGGTCTTCTTTTAGCGAGGGCGCCAATGGTTCTTCGACTCGACGTTTACCCAGCCCACCGTCCGCCGTAGACCGCTTTCGACCATCCTCCGTTACGTCAACCAGCCCCTTATAACCTTTAACAGGCACCGCCATTTCAATACCTTGCGCCTTCAGCGAGGTATCTATTCGACCGGCCAAATTCGACCCATTCGCAGCACACCCTCCCGTATCGCAACCGACCGCGGTCACCTTACGCACATCCAGCGTATCACCTGTATGGATGCCTCCCTTCTCAGTGACCTTAATAACCTCGTTGGCCAGTTCATGCGCATCCAGACCGCCCATAGTTTTTGCCTCAGATGGGGCGGCATCGCCATGCCCCACCAACTCCACTTTGGTTTTGCCTGCAACATTTTGTGGGTTCCCGGTGACGATAGAGTGCTCACCTTGAGCATTACGTTCGACAATTACACTGTTGTCGGGATGCTTGTCGTAAATGCGTTGCGCCGCCCGATTGGTTACTGGATCTGACTCTAGTTTGACAATGAGCCGAGTATCGTATTTTTCGCCCACCG
>NZ_RCNY01000037.1:0-7391 GCF_004307635.1 Pseudomonas sp. Sample_22 | reverse complement strand
GTCGGGATACCCAGCTTGATGTCGTTGCCGGCGATCTTCTGATCCTGGTTCACCACCAGACGGTTGTTCATGTCGGTGTTGAGATTGCCATTGACGGTGGCCGCGCCGCCGTCCTTGCCGGTCAGGTTCATGTCCACCGTGGCCTTGTTGTCGGCGCTGTAATGCACCTGGTCCACACGGCCGCCCATCAAACCAATACCGCCGATGCCGTTGGGGTTGAAGCCGACGCCACCGCCGCCGTAACCGCCGTCTTTATTACGGCTGTCAGTCAGGTCTTTGGCATTCACCGCACCATCCACTTGCAGGTTGCCGCCGCCCGCCACATAACCGCCCGTCAGGTTCATATCGCCTCCGACATGGATGCTGCTGTCGGCCGTGCCACTGATCCCGGACTGTTTTTCCACCTTTTGGTAATTGTCGTAATCCTGCCCGCCGACGCCGCCGACGCCGCCAGCAAAACTCGGCACCAGGAACAAGGTGTGACTGTTTACCGCCACACCGGCGGAAGCGCCACCAGCCCCCAGGGTGTGCGTGTAGTTTTGCGTGTCCTGTACGCTGGTGATGTTGAGTTCACCGCTCAGGTCGGCGTTGACCTTGCCGGAGATATTGGCGCCGACCATGTTCAGGTCGTTGGCCCTGACAATCACGTGCGAACCGCTGATGTCGGTGTTGGTGTAATGGGTGTTGTCCTGGCTCGAATCATTATGTTTGGCGCCCACGCCGACCGTACCGCTGACGGTATCGCCGGTTATCGGGTTCCAGCTGTTGGTCTCGGTAGCGTTGATGCCGCCGACATTGGATTTGCTGGTGCTGGTGGTGGTGCTTTTCGACGCGTTAAGGTTAACGTCATGGTCACCGGCGTTGAGGATGACCACCGCATCCGGGTTGGTGGTTTTCACCCCGGTCAGGGTGATGTCACCTTTGGTGGAGGTGAAACTGACGTTACCGCCGACCTGGTTGGTGTTTTCGGTTTTGGTCAGCGTCTGTCCGGACGCCGCGCCGCCGCCAATGGCAACCCCGCCGGAGACCATTCCCCACGAGCCCACTGCCATGCGCTCCACATCACCGAGCATTTCCAGGGTGGTCAGGCCCGGCGCAACACTCATGCCTTCGGAGGCGTCGGTCGCCAGCTTGCCGATGTCGTTGGACACGTCGATAAACACCGAGTCGGCACTGGCCGTGTGGCCGATGAACATGCCTTTGGCGCTGGATTCGTCGTCGCTCACGCTTTCGTATTTGGTGGTCTGGATGTCCCCGGCCTTGACCCGCAGCTTGGCGTTTTCAAAGCCTTTCGCGGTGTTGATGTCGGCGCCGCCGAAGTCAAAGGTGTCCTCCACCGTCACCTTGCCGGTCCCCAGGTTCAACTGCGAATTGCTTTGGGTCACGCTGCTGTTGCTGTGTTCGGACGAGCTGATTTCCAATCCAGCATGGGCATTGACACCGCCCTTGGTGGAAAAACCACCTTCGGCCATCTCCCCGGCGTAACTTTTGCCGCCATGGGCGGTGCTGGTCGAGGCGCTGGCCACGTACCCGCCGGCCGAAGCGCTGGCACCTGCCGTCAAGCCGACTTGACGAGTGGTTTCATGATTATAGCTCAGGTTTTCCGAGGTTTTGGCGATCATCGAGCCGCCGACATCGATCCGCGAGTGCAGCGCGGTCATGTTGCTGCCGTTGACCAGGACGTCGTTGGAGGTGTTGATGTTCAGGGAACCGGCGACGATGTTACTGCCCACGCCGGTGGCGCTGGCACTTTCCTGCATCGTGGTGTTGCGCGAGGCAAAACCGCTGGTGGTGGTGTCTTTGTGCGAGGAAGAGACTTCCTTGACATCGTTCATGATCAGGTTGGTTGCATCCACGGCCACCCGGCCTGCGGCGACGTCGGCCCCGGTCAGTACCACATCCTTGCCCGCGGTCAGATGGACGGTGGAGGCGGTGCCGCTGCCGAGGATATCGCCGGTGCTGCGCGAGACCAACGAGCCATCCTGGTCATAGGTCATGGTGGTCGAGGCGGTGATGTCGCCGCCGGCCTTGACCTGTATATGATTGCCTTTGACCGTGGCGCCCTGGTTGTTGACGTCACCGGCGGCATCGACGATCAGCTTGCCGCCTTCGGCGCTGGCATAGATGCCGCCTTGACTGCCGCCGGTGGCCTGGTTCTGCACATCGCCGCTGCTGGTGATGGTGACGTCGTGGCCCTTGACCACCCCGTTGACGTTGGTGAAATCGGTGTTGTCGGTGGTGAGGGTGCCGCCGGCCTGGATCACCGAATCTGCTTCTTTGGTGGTGTCCATGGCCGCGAGCGTGGCCGGGCAGTAATACACCTTCGGTACCAGGACCAGCACGCCATCGACCACTTCCGGTTCGTACCAGACGATGTCCAATTCCAGGCTGTCATATTGCTCCTGGGTCAAGGGCACACCCACGGTGAGGCCCAAACGCTCAGCCTCAACCCCGGCGTTGTCCATAAGCAGCTTGCTCATGTCAGCCCCCGACACTCCGTAGGTCACGGTCATGTAGGTGCCGGAGGTGGCCTGGATGGTCTGGGTGATCATCATGTTGTCAAAATAGGCATCACCGATGACCGACACCGGGGCGTCGGCGTGGTACCCCACGCTTTCGAAAAAGTACGAGGAGCCGTAAAACTGACTCTGGTCCACGTATTCGATACGGGTTTCATACAGCGGCACGATTGGGGTCATCGTGGCGGAGCCGTTGGCCCCATTTTGTTTGCCTTGCAGGCCGGCCGCGGCAAACGCATCGGGGTCAAAAGGTGCCGGCTTTGTCGTTTGTTGGAACAACATGTCATTGTTGATCAGGTTGTCTTGGACGTAGCTCGGGTTCATCGCGTTTTCGAGCTCAGACAATGGCGCCTTGGGATCAAAGGCACTTTTGTAGGCATAACTGCTGTCGAAATCACCGGCAATGGCCGTGGTGTCGTTTTTGCCGATGCTGACGTCGACGGTTTTTTGCTGGACGACCCCGCCGCCGTTTTCAAAGGAACCGCCGGTGTGCACAAAGTTGCCACCGGTGGCGATTTCCGACCGGGTGGCGGCGTAATAGGACTTAACCGGGTCCGGGCTCTGCCCGCTGGCATAGGCATTCCAGCGTGTGGACAGGGTCTCATAGTTCTGGGTTCGCCAATCGGCCCCCAAAGTGGCGGCCATGATCTGGTTGAACTTCGGATCGTTGATGTTTTTCAACGCGGCGGCGGTGTTGCCGTCATAGTAGTAATACGCGCCCCAGATCTTATGCTTGTCATCGTGGCCAAAAGTCTGGTCCAAAAAGTCCCACATGCTCGAGTAAACCTGGGTCGTGGGATTTTTCTTCGCCAGCTTGTCCTTCACGGTGATGGTGACGGTGCTCGGGGTTTTGAGGTAGGTCGACAACGCCAGGTCATCGTGCGAGGTCATGTTTTTCAGGTTGCCGTCGATCGCCATGTTGCCGGTGGCGACCATCAGGCCATCCTGGTTGGTCACATTGGAACCGGTGCCCTTGTGCTCGCCCTGGTTGATCGCGACATTGCCGCCACTTTCCATGACCGCCTGCTTGGTGGTGCGGTTGGAGCTGTAACTAGGCAGTTCCATCGAGATCCACATCTCGTCATAACGTGCATCGTGGTTCCACTTGTAGTAGCCGTCGGCACTGGTCGATGGGCCCTGCACCAAGCCACCGGTGCTGATGCCCTGGTTGGTGATGTTGCTGGCTTCCAGGGTCAAATCGCCGCCGGCACTGATGCGCCCGGCATAGTTGAGGATGTCATGGGCGGTCAGCGAGATGGCGTCGCCGGCCATGATCAGGGCATCTTCCAGGTTGTTGATCGCCGTCCCGGCCTTGAGCATGATGTCATCGGCGGCCCAGATCAGCGCATGGGTGTTATTGACGATCGACTCGCTGGCATCGACAAACAGGCTTTTGCCGGTCACGATGGCGTCATTGTTTTGCACCTTACCACTGGCATTGATCTGAATGCTGCCAGGGTTGTTCAGCGCGTCGTTGACCGTGACGTCGTGCGCGTTGAGGGTCAACAACTGAGCGGCGACCGGGGCTTTCTGCGTGGTGCTCAAGGTCAGGTCGCCACCATGTTTGATGGTCAGGGTGGCGGTGTCCTGGGAGGCAATATTGCCGGTGTTGGCGTAGGTGTCGGTGGCGATGTGGATGTCTTTGCTGGCGAGGATTTCACTGTCCGAGGCCGCAAAGTTCTTGCTGTCGATCGTGACGCTGTTGGACGCCTTGATGGAGCCACCGTTGGTGTTTTTGAAGTTGTTGCTGGCCGTCAGGGTGATGTCGTCGCCACGCAGTTTGCCGGCGTTCTGGTTGGTGATGTCTTGCGCCTGGATATCCAGGGCGGAGGCGGACATCACTGCACCGTCGGTATTGGTCACCGAGCCGTTCAGCGCCTTGATTTGCGCGCTGCTCTGACCCACGATGGCGGCATCCTGGGCATTGAGCACATTCTGGCTGGCGTTGATGGCCACGTGGTCGGCACTAATCGCCGCGGCCTCGGTATTGGTCACGTTGCTGGCGGTGATGTCGACGTTGTCGTCACTGTTGATCTGCGCCCCGCTGGCATTGGTCACATCACCGTCGGTGGAGATCTTGACCCCATTGGCCCCATAGATGACCGCATCGCTATCGTTGGTCAGCGACCCTAAGCTGTTGAGCGAGGCCACGGTCTCGGCATACACCTGGCTGCCGTCACTGTTGTGCAGGTTGCCCAGGCTGTTGATGGCAATCGAGTCGCCATAGACCATGGACGAGGGGCCGGAAAAGTCCACGTCGCCGGCACTGTTGATGATCAAGTCACTGGCCACGATCATGGCATCGTTGTTGATCACCTGCGCGGCATCGATCGCCACGTCGCCGCCGATGATCTGCGAACCGTTGGTGTTCGAGACGGTGCCGCCAGCGTGGAGGTTGACCTGGGAGCCGGCGGTAATCACCGAGGCGTCGTTGATCAGGTCCCCAGCGACGTCAATGTCCACCAGTTCCGAGGCGCCAATGGTCGCGCCGCGTTCATTGGTCAGCGCATCGCCCTTGAGGGTGATGGTCTGGCCAGCAATGGCCACGCCCGCGCCGTTGGTCAACTGGCCATCGGTGAGCAGGTCGACACGGTTTGCGCCGTAGATGATACCGCCGTTGCTCAACGACTCTTGCGCCTCGATATGCGCCGTGTTCTCAGCACGCACCAGGGTCTGGTCGGTCGAGCTGTAGGTTTTCTGAGCGGCGATCGTGATGTCATGAGCCGCGCTCATTGAGCTGCCGACATTGGCGATGACGTCGGTCGCCGTGATGTTCAGGTCCTTGCCCACAACAATTTTGCCCGCGCTCTCCAGGGTGCCGGTGATTTGCATCGTGGCACTGCCACCCGCGCTGGTGATCGAGGCGCCGCCCAATGACAACTCGTTGAGCACCATCAGCAAATCAGCGCCGCTGTACAGCTCGCCATCGGAGCTCAGGTGCACCGCGCTGCCTGGCGCCTGCTGCACCTGCAGACTTTTCCCGCCGCTGATCGAACCGTGCACACCGTTGCTGCTGTCACTGTTCAACGTCAGGTTCATGTTGCCGGCCGCGCCCAGACCGGCATCGTTGGTCAGGCTCCCGGCCTGGACATTGGCATCGCCGCCGGCCAGAAAGCCCACGCACAGGGTTTGGTTAATCCCGGTGCACAGGTTTTCCAGCACATCGGCGACCAAATTCAGGTCGCCCTTGGTGGTGACGATACCCTTGTTCACCAGGTGTTGAGCCGCAATGTTAATGCCGCTTTTGCTGGTGTCCTGAATCACCCCACCATCGTTGAGGAAGTTGTCGGCTTCAATCGACACGCCGTTGGCCGAGAGAATCATCGCCGTGGCGGACAGGGTAAAGTCGGTGCTGTAGTCCGTGCCATTGACCTTGACCATCAGCTTGCCGTTATGCAACACCAGCGGCTGATTCGGTCCGTAAGGAATGTGCGCCGAGTTCACGGCCACCAAGGTGCCGCTCAAGGTAAAGTTACCAACCTTGATCGTGATCGCGCTCACCGGGCCGGCCCCTTCGGCTTGGGTGGCAATCAGGTTTGCGCTCTGAACCAACAGGTCACTGGCGGTAATCTGCAGGGTCTCGCCTTTGATGTCGTTGCTGACCGTGATGCCGTGACCGGCGTGCAGGGTCACCGCTTTTTGCGCGTCGATGCCCTGGCCTGCGGTGCCATTGCCGATGGCAATCGAACCGGTGGTATCGATGCCGACTTTGCCGCCAGCCACCAACGTGGCCAGGCCGACATCCCCATTGGCCGAAATGGCAATGTCGGCACTGGACTTGATCAGTCCCTGGTGACGCACGCCGGCACCACTTTCAGTACTGGTCAGGGAAATATTGTGGCCATACATGGCCCCCGCCAGGCTGCCGTCAATGGCAAATTCCGGGGTGTTGGCACCGGAGGTGCTGTTGACCGTGGCGGTGCGTGTCGCCGCGTTATAGGTGTTAAGACCGGCGACCAGGTTGATGTCCGTTTTTTGATCTTGGGAGCCCGCCGCGCCTTGCAATTCGATGCTGCGCGCCACCACGTCAAAATAGGTCAGGCCGCTGGTGTCGACCCCGCCGGCTTCGATTTTGACCTTGCCGCCGTCGACCAGAAATTGCAGGCCATCGGGCGAGTCCACGGCCTTACCGGTGGTGGTGGTCAGGCTGTTGGCATTGATCGTCGACACACCGTTGAGGCTGATGCCGTTCTGGTTGGAAATAATCAGGTCCGCGGTGCCGCCGAACACTTCCAGGGCGCCGGCCAGGCTGCTGGGGTTGGTGCCGGTGACATCGACCAGGATAGCGTTGGCCTGGTGATTCAAGTTGGGGTTGTGCATGGTGTACCCGCCAATCTGCGAGACGCCATCGGTGGTGCTGTTGTTGAAGATGACGCCGGGTTGCACCACATCAAAACTTTGGAATTTGTTGTGGGACAAGCCTTTGGCGTTCGGGTCAACGATGTTGACCACCGGCACGCCGTTGGCCGAGGACGACATGCCCGGGGTGTTGGCCCCGCCATTGGGGTCGACCACCATGTCGGCGTAGACGGCCGCGGGCAGCAGCGCGGCGGTGACCAGGATGCGCCGCAGCATGGCGCCCTTGAGGCCGCCGCGGCGGGCGTCGGGTCGGATCACCGACAGCACGCTGGCGAACAAGGTTTGCAACTGAAAGCCTGGCGCGTTCGGCGCGGCGCGGCCCTGGGTTTGTCCGGCCTGGCGGCCTTTACCGGTGGTGGTGGTGATTTCGGCCACCGGGATCAGGAAGCCCAAGGACTTGCTGAAAATCAGACGAAAACAATGACGGTTCATGGTGTCACCTACAAACTGAAGCGGTTACTCGCATTAATAGAAAATACTGACGTTTACATACGTGATGTAAGGCGACGTATT
>NZ_RCNY01000067.1:0-1077 GCF_004307635.1 Pseudomonas sp. Sample_22 | reverse complement strand
GTCATCGATTAGACCTGAGCTAGGGAAGATCTCTAATCGAATTCAAGCTCAGGATGCCGGGGCATGTACAGTCCTCCCGCCATGCCGCATCGCTGCGCAGAGCTGGGCAACACTATCGTTGTGTTGCACTTCTGTCCGAAAGCGCATCACTCACGACGCTTCGATGGAGGTCATGTCAATTATCTTGCTGGTTTTTCAATACTGCCCCGGTTGCGGCATTTAAGTCCACGTCCCACTCAGCACCGTTGGTATCGAGCACTTCAACTTCATAAGTGTAACCGTTGAAGTGGTTATCCAGATCGGTGTCGGTGATTGTGGCTCCCGGATGCAATTTCATCACAGCCTGATTCAAGGTGCTCAGAGGCTTGATTTTGCCTTCTTTGACCAACTGCGGAACCTGTTCGAAATGCAAGTCATCGGCCTGAGCCAAGCCGACAGTGAGGGGCAGAGCCATAGAGAGTGCGATCGCGGTTTTCATGAGGTTTCTCTTGAGATGCCGGATACGGGGGTCAAGGCTAGTTGTTATAACTTAATTCATCCTTAATTTGCCGTTACGCGCTTAAAGGAGACGTGTATAGCTTGTGTATATTTTTCTGTCACGCGGATGCAGTCATTGATACAGGGGTGGTTGGGGGGGGGGCGCTCAAGTTGAGGGTTTTCCTACAGCAAAGCCCCGTTGAGTGGAATAGCGTTTGTAAAGCGGCAAAACCTTCCGCAGGCCAAGGTTCAGCTCACCAGGCTGCGCCGGTAGCTTTGAATCGCGGTGTTATTAATTTTCGCCTTGAGACCACGTCCATGAGAAAATTTTTAGTCATACCCTTCATGCTTTTAACGCCTTTGACCTTTGCCGCCACTTCGACTGAAATGGGGGTGGATGGCAAAATCACGCCGGCCGCATGCGACATCGCCATCGCCGACGCAAATTTTGATTTTGGTTCATCAATTGCTTTGAATCCTACCGGCGAGACCCTACTGCCCGTGAGTACTGGTCATCCCATGAGCATAGCTTGCACCGGGCCGGCTTACGTAGGATTTAGGGGGATTGACAATCGAAGCGGTACAAGCACTGGGGGTAAC
>NZ_RCNY01000064.1:0-8061 GCF_004307635.1 Pseudomonas sp. Sample_22 | reverse complement strand
AGCCGAACGCGGAGCGTCCGTTGAGGCATTCCCACGCAGAGCGTGGGAACGATCATGATCCTGAAACAAGGCTTGCCGGCGATGGCGTTTGCAGAATTTAAACAGCAGCCTGGCGGACCTGTTTCTCCAGCTCGACCTTCAGACCCGGCTCAAGCTTGAGCTGGCGCGCCAATTCGTCGAGGTAGGATTTCTCCATGAAGCTCTCCTCATCCACCAGCATCACACTGGCAATGTACATCTCGGCGGCCATTTCCGGAGTGCTGGCGGCGCGGGCGACATCGGCGGGGTCCAACGGTTTGTTGAGTTCGGCGTGCAGCCAGTGCTGCAGTTCCTGATCGTTGTCGAGCTTGGTGAACTCGCCTTCGATCAGCTCGCGCTCACGGGCGTCAATGTGGCCATCAGCCTTGGCCGCCGCGACCAGCGCCTTGAGAATCGCCTGGCTGTGCTGCTCGACTTGCGCCGCGGGCAAGCGATCAAGGGTCTGTGGCTCGGTCTTCGGCGCCGTGCCCTGCTGAGCCTGCCAATTGCCATAGGCCTTGTAGGCAATCACGCCCAATGCCGCGAGGCCGCCATAGACCGCAACCTTGCCGCCGACCTTGCGCGCCTTCTTGTTGCCGAGTAACAAGCCCATTGCACCTGCCGCCAAGGCACCGCCACCCGCACCGGAAAGCAGACTGCCGAGGCCGCCCGAACCGCCGTTACCGCCGAGCAACCCGCCGAGAGCGCCACCGGACGGTTTGCCCTGCGCCCCGCCTGCCTTGTTCTGCAACAGGTCCTGACCGGACTTGAGCAGTTGATCGAGCAATCCACGGGTGTTCATTTTTTGCCTCCACTAAAAGGTTTGACCAAACCTTGAGGCCACCAGCCTAGATCGAAAGTGCCGCAACCTGACCTGCGAGAGTGCTTCCAGATGTTGCTCGAAGTCAGCCTGCCTTTCGTAAAAATGGATATACACTCGAACCTATCGATAAAAACCGCCCACTGGGTTTCCTCTCATGATGACCTTGCGTCAGATCCGTCATTTCATCGCCGTCGCTGAGACCGGTTCGATCTCCGCCGCCGCGCAAACCGCGTTCATTTCCCAATCGACCCTGACCCTGGCGATCCAGCAATTGGAGGAAGAGATCGGCGTCAGCCTGTTCAGTCGCCACGCCAAGGGCATGACCCTGACCCATCAGGGCCACCAGTTCTTACGACAGGCGCACTTGATCCTTGCCACTGTCGACAACGCCAAACGCAGCCTGCAACAGAGCACCGACCAGGTCGCCGGGCAGTTGATCATCGGCGTGACCAGCCTGGTGGCCGGTTATTACCTGGCGGATTTGCTGACCCGTTTCCAGCGCGCCTACCCCAACGTCGAGATCCGCGTGATGGAGGACGAGCGCCCCTACATCGAGCATTTGCTGGTCAGCGGTGAGATCGATGTCGGCGTTTTGATCCTCTCCAACCTCGAAGATCGCCACGCCTTGCAGACCGAAGTGCTGACCCATTCGCCCCATCGACTGTGGCTGCCGGCCCAGCATCCGCTGCTGGAGCACGACAGCATCAATCTCGCCGACGTGACCCGCGAGCCGCTGATTCAACTGAACGTCGACGAAATGGACCGCAACGCCCAACGGATGTGGACGGCAGCCTCGTTGCAACCGCGTATCACCTTGCGCACCGCCTCGACCGAAGCGGTGCGAAGCCTGGTGGCCGCGGGTCTGGGTGTTTCGATCCAGCCAGACATGACCTATCGCCCGTGGTCACTGGAGGGCGACATCATCGAAGCGCGGCCCATTGCCGACTTGAGCCAGACCCTCGATGTCGGCCTGGCATGGCGCAGGGGCACGGCGCGGCCGGCGCTGGTCGACCCGTTTCTTACTGTTGCGCGGGAACAACCCCACGGCGGACGCAAGCCATCTATTTAATCGAATGCCACCTTCAGTATTTAGAATTTGTCGACCTCGGGGCCGCGCACTAGTCTTGCTGCAACTATATAAGACGGTCGGCCCCCCGGTCACAGGGGAACCGCATGGCCACACAAGAAAAGAGAACTCGAAGAATGACTGGTGCACAGACCCCGTTGTTCACCGCATTGTTGATCGATGGTGAATTGGTCGCCGGACAAGGCTGTGCCGAACCCATCATCAATCCGGCCACGGGCGAAATCCTCACGCAGATTTCCGAAGCCAGCACCGAACAAGTCGAAGCCGCCATCCTCGCCGCCCACCGCGCCTTTGCCGGTTGGTCCCGGACTACGCCGCAACAGCGCTCCAACCTGTTGCTGGACATCGCCAACGCCATCGAAAAAAACGCTGACCAGCTCGCCCGTCTCGAAGCCCTGAATTGCGGCAAGCCGCTGCACCTGGCCCGTCAGGACGACTTGAGCGCGACTGTCGATGTGTTCCGTTTTTTTGCCGGTGCAGTGCGCTGCCAGACCGGCCAGCTCAGCGGCGAATACCTGCCGGGCTACACCAGCATGGTGCGGCGCGATCCCATTGGTGTCGTGGCGTCCATTGCGCCGTGGAATTACCCGATCATGATGGCCGCGTGGAAAATCGCCCCGGCCCTGGCCGCCGGCAATACGCTGGTGTTCAAGCCCTCGGAGCACACGCCGCTGTCGATCCTGGCCCTGGCGCCAGCGCTGGCCGAGATCTTGCCGCGCGGTGTGATCAACATCGTGTGCGGTGGCGGCGAAGGGGTTGGCAGCCATTTGGTCAGCCATCCAAAAATCCGCATGGTGTCGCTGACCGGCGATATCGTCACGGGCCAGAAAATTCTCCAGGCCGCCGCCAAAACCCTCAAACGCACCCACCTCGAACTCGGCGGCAAAGCCCCGGTGATTGTCTGCAACGATGCCGACATTCAAGCGGTGGTCGAAGGCGTGCGCACCTATGGCTATTACAACGCCGGCCAGGATTGCACCGCCGCGTGCCGGGTTTATGCACAGGCCGGGATTCACGACCGCCTGGTGGCTGAACTCGGTGCCGCCGTCAGCAGCCTGCGGTTTGCCGGCAAACGCGATGCCGACAACGAAATCGGCCCGCTGATCAGCACCCGCCAGCGCGACCGCGTGGCCAGTTTCGTCGAGCGTGCCCTCGGCCAGCCGCACATCGAACGGGTGACCGGTGCCGCGGTACATTCCGGCGCAGGGTTCTTCTATCAGCCGACGTTGCTGGCGGGCTGCAAACAAAGCGACGAAATCGTCCAGCGCGAAGTGTTCGGGCCGGTGGTCACCGTGACGCGTTTCGATGAGCTGGAACAAGCGGTGGACTGGGCCAACGATTCCGAATACGGCCTGGCGTCATCGGTCTGGACCCAGAACCTGGACAAGGCGATGCAGGTCGCCGCGCGGTTGCAGTACGGCTGCACCTGGATCAACAGCCATTTCATGCTGGTCAGCGAAATGCCCCATGGCGGGCTCAAGCGCTCGGGTTACGGCAAAGACCTGTCCAGTGATTCGCTCCAGGACTACAGCGTGGTGCGCCACATCATGGCGCGCCACGGGCAACATCTCTGACTACGCTAATAACAAGCCGCCAACGGCATGCTTCACCACGTTCAAAACTGCCCCGACCATAATTTGAAGAAGAGGGAATACCCATGTTCGTGCACAAGACCGCACTGCTCAGTGCAATCACCACGGCGCTGCTGGCCAGCGCCAGCCTCCAGGCCGCCGAGCCGCTGAAAGCCGTCGGTGCCGGCGAAGGCCAACTGGATATCGTGGCGTGGCCCGGCTACATCGAACGTGGCGAAAGCGACAAGGCCTACGACTGGGTGACCGGTTTCGAGAAGGAAACCGGCTGCAAGGTCAACGTGAAAACGGCGGCGACCTCCGATGAAATGGTCAGCCTGATGGCCAAGGGTGGTTATGACCTGGTCACCGCCTCCGGCGACGCCTCGCTGCGGCTGATCGGTGGCAAGCGTGTGCAGCCGATCAATACGGCGCTGATCCCGAACTGGAAAAACCTCGATCCTCGCCTCAAGGATGCGCCATGGTACGTGGTCAACAACCAGACCTACGGCACCCCATATCAGTGGGGGCCGAACGTGCTGATGTACAACACCAACGTGTTCAAGACTGCGCCTGACAGCTGGGGCGTGTTGTTCAACGCGGAAAATCTGCCGGACGGCAAACCGAACAAGGGCCGCGTTCAGGCCTATGACGGTCCGATTTATATCGCCGACGCCGCGTTGTACCTCAAATCGGCCAAGCCGGAACTGGGCATCCAGAACCCCTACGAACTGACCGAAGCGCAGTACAAGGCCGTGCTCGATCTGCTGCGCGCCCAGCAGCCGTTGATCCACCGTTACTGGCACGACACCACCGTACAGATGAGTGACTTCAAGAACGAAGGCGTGGTCGCGTCCGGCGCCTGGCCGTATCAGGTCAATGGCCTGATCAACGAGAAGCAGCCGATCGCGTCGACCATCCCGAAAGAAGGCGCCACCGGGTGGGCGGACACCACCATGTTGCACGCTGACGCCAAACACCCGAACTGCGCCTACAAGTGGATGGATTGGTCGTTGCAACCGAAAGTCCAGGGCGACGTGGCGGCGTGGTTCGGTTCGCTGCCAGCCGTGCCGGCGGCGTGCAAGGAGAGTGAATTGCTCGGTGCCGAAGGTTGCAAGACCAACGGTTTCGACCAGTTCGACAAGATCGCCTTCTGGAAAACCCCGCAAGCCGAAGGCGGCAAATTCGTGCCGTACAGCCGCTGGACCCAGGACTACATCGCGATCATGGGCGGCAGGTAAGCCGCTCTCCCCTGTGGCGAGGGAGCTTGCTCCCGCTGGTGGGCCGCCCCCCTGTGGCGAGGGAGCTTGCTCCCGCTGGGTGGCGAAGCCGTCCCCCTGTGGCGAGGGAGCTTGCTCCCGCTGGGTGGCGAAGCCGCCCCCCCTGTGGCGAGGGAGCTTGCTCCCGCTGGGTGGCGAAGCCGCCCCCCTGTGGCGAGGGAGCTTGCTCCCGCCGGGTGGCGAAGCCGCCATCCCTGTGGCGAGGGAGCTTGCTCCCGCTGGGTGGCGAAGCCGCCCCAAAACCGGTCGATGCGGTTTTTCAGACGAACCGCATCAACTCTTTTGGGAGGGCTGCGCCCTCCAGCGGGAGCAAGCTCCCTCGCCACAGGAGCGGCGGCTTAGCTCCCTCGCCACAAAAAGCAATGATTCAGTTTTTTCAGAAGTCCAGGCAGGGCCGCTGCGACCGCCCTCGCCTTTTTGGAGCACCGCACCATGACGCTTGCAGTCCAGTTCACCAACGTTTCCCGTCTGTTCGGCGAAGTGAAAGCCGTTGACCGGGTTTCCATCGACATCCAGGACGGCGAGTTTTTCTCCATGCTGGGGCCTTCCGGCTCGGGCAAAACTACCTGTTTGCGCCTGATCGCCGGTTTTGAACAACCCAGCGCAGGCTCGATCCGCATTCATGGCGAAGAAGCCGCCGGGCTGCCGCCGTATCAACGTGACGTGAACACCGTCTTCCAGGATTACGCGCTGTTCCCGCACATGAACGTTCGCGACAACGTCGCTTACGGTTTGAAAGTCAAAGGGGTCGCCAAGGCCGAGCGCCTCAAGCGCGCAGCCGAAGCCCTCGACATGGTCGCCCTCGGCGGCTATGGCGAGCGCAAACCCGTGCAGCTCTCCGGCGGCCAGCGCCAGCGCGTGGCCCTGGCCCGCGCACTGGTCAATCGTCCGCGTGTGCTGTTGCTCGATGAACCCCTCGGTGCGCTGGATTTGAAGCTGCGCGAGCAGATGCAAGGCGAGCTGAAAAAACTGCAACGCCAGCTCGGCATCACGTTCATTTTCGTCACCCACGACCAGACCGAAGCGCTGTCGATGTCCGACCGCGTGGCAGTGTTCAACAAGGGCCGCATCGAACAAGTCGACAGCCCGCGCAACCTGTACATGAAACCGGCCACCACCTTCGTCGCGGAATTCGTCGGCACCTCCAACGTGATCCGCGGTGATCTGGCGAAGCAAATCAGTGGCAATCCGCAGCCGTTCTCGATTCGTCCCGAACACGTGCGTTTCGCCGAAGGCCCGCTGGCCAGCCACGAAATCGAAGTCACCGGCTTGCTCCACGATATCCAGTACCAGGGCAGCGCCACCCGCTATGAACTGAAACTGGAGAATGGCCAGACCCTGAACATCAGCCAGGCCAACAATCAGTGGATCGACAGCAGCGCGCAGCACCAGACCGGGCAGCGCCTCAGTGCGCGCTGGGCGCGGGAAGCCATGGTCCAGTTGCACGACACCGTCGTCGGCGGGGTGTGAAATGAGCACCTTGGCTATTTCTCAAACCCAGTCGGGAGGTTCGCCGTTGCGCAGGTTTTCCAACCTGTTGTATCGCCGGCCCAACCTGTACCTGTCGATGCTGCTGGTGCCGCCACTGTTGTGGTTCGGTGCGATCTACCTCGGTTCGTTGCTGACATTGCTGTGGCAAGGCTTCTACACCTTCGACGACTTCACCATGGCGGTCAGCCCCGACCTGACCCTGGCGAACTTCGCCGCGCTGTTCCAGCCCTCGAATTTCGACATCATCCTGCGAACCCTGAGCATGGCCATTGTCGTGTCGATCGCCAGCGCCATCGTCGCGTTCCCGATTGCCTACTACATGGCACGCTACACCACCGGCAAGACCAAGGCGTTTTTCTACATCGCGGTGATGATGCCGATGTGGGCCAGCTACATCGTCAAGGCCTATGCCTGGACCCTGCTGTTGGCCAAGGGCGGCGTGGCGCAGTGGTTTGTGCAGCATCTGGGACTGGAGCCAGTCTTGCAGTTCGTGCTGGGCATTCCGGGTGTTGGCGGCAGCACCTTGTCGACCTCGCACCTGGGACGCTTCATGGTGTTCGTCTACATCTGGCTGCCGTTCATGATCCTGCCGATCCAGGCCTCGCTGGAACGCCTGCCGCCGTCATTGCTGCAAGCCTCCGCCGACCTCGGCGCCAAGCCGCGCCAGACCTTCATGCAAGTGATTCTGCCGCTGTCGATTCCGGGGATTGCCGCCGGTTCGATCTTCACGTTTTCCCTGACCCTGGGCGATTTCATCGTGCCGCAACTGGTTGGCCCACCGGGCTATTTTGTCGGCAGCATGGTCTACGCCCAGCAAGGTGCGATCGGCAACATGCCGATGGCCGCTGCGTTCACGTTGGTGCCGATCGTGCTGATCGCCATTTACCTGTCCATCGTCAAACGTCTGGGGGCCTTCGATGCACTCTGAAAAAGCCTCATTAGGCCTGCGCATTGCCGCCTGGGGTGGGTTGGTGTTCTTGCACTTCCCGATCCTGATCATCTTCCTGTACGCCTTCAACACCGAAGACGCGGCGTTCAGCTTTCCACCCAAGGGCTTTACCCTGAAGTGGATCGGCGTGGCGTTTTCGCGGCCCGATGTACTGGAAGCGATCAAGCTGTCGCTGCAAATCGCGGCCATCGCCACGGCGATTGCCATGGTCCTCGGCACGCTGGCGTCGGCGGCGTTGTATCGCCGGGATTTCTTCGGCAAACAAGGCATTTCGCTGATGCTGATCCTGCCGATTGCCCTGCCGGGGATCATCACCGGCATCGCCTTGCTGGCGACCTTCAAGACGCTGGGCATCGAGCCTGGGATGTTCACCATCATCGTCGGTCACGCGACGTTCTGTGTGGTGATCGTCTACAACAACGTCATCGCCCGCTTGCGCCGCACTTCGCACAGTTTGATCGAGGCCTCGATGGACCTCGGCGCCGACGGCTGGCAGACCTTCCGCTACATCATCCTGCCCAACCTGGGCTCGGCGTTGCTGGCCGGTGGCATGTTGGCGTTTGCGCTGTCGTTCGACGAAATCATCGTCACCACCTTCACCGCCGGCCATGAACGCACCTTGCCGCTGTGGCTGCTCAACCAGCTCAGCCGCCCACGGGACGTACCGGTGACCAACGTCGTGGCGATGCTGGTGATGATCGTGACCATGCTGCCGATTCTCGGCGCTTATTACCTGACGCGCGGTGGTGAAAGCGTGGCGGGGAGTGGCGGGAAGTAACTGACAACCCGATTCCCAATGTGGGAACCGAATTCCTGTGGGAGCTGGCTTGCCAGCGATGGGGCCG
>NZ_RCNY01000091.1:0-8704 GCF_004307635.1 Pseudomonas sp. Sample_22 | reverse complement strand
TCTGGCTTTGAATGAAATTCATGAAGTTGAAGGCGTTGGACTGTATCGAAGTGGAAATGCTCATGAAAGAAACCTCGATGCTTGAGCGGAAGGCGTAAAGATGCAAGTGCCGGCGGAGTCAACAAGCTTGATCATTTAACCGGTTGAGAGCGTTCGATATAAACGCAGCTGATTCGCTCATCCCAATCCTTGTTTGCAAATTCAGAGCCTTCCCATTGATCGTCTACACGAATATTCCTGTCTGGAATCAGGTCCCCGGCTTTTTTCTTTTTAAAGTCATTAAAGTTCATCACAGGCATCGGAGGATTTGGAGGGGTTACCCAGCTTGTCGGCTGCTTAACTGTTTTGAGTTTTACAAAGAAGTTATTATTGTACTTTCCATCAGAGCAGGTTTGGTTTTCATGGAAATAAATGAGTGTTGCCGAGGGGATGCCTTGGAGGGTAAAACTGGCTACCTTATTGTTTTCGCAGCTCTGACTGCTCTCGCTGAAATCAAAGGTTTTTTTGGTTTCTGGTACGGATAGGGAGCATATTTTTTCACCCTTGGAGTTGAAGAATATAATATCGCCATAGTTTGTTTTTGGCTCGTCTTGATTGCCATCAAATACCTGCGCTGCGGCAAGAGCGCTCGCCCCATAAAGTGTTATCCATGCGCAAGCAGTAGCAGCGAATAGTGCTTTTGAATACTTCATTATCGAATGCCTCGAATAAGTTCAGGAAAAAACAAGCAAGGTTTGCTTCTGCCCGACTCTAGCACCGCCAACGCGTTTGGCAACCTAGCAGTTCTGCTAGTACACAGCATTGCCCATCAGGCGTAAAACGTAATGCGAGATTCATTTCAAGGTGGGTTCAAGTTCCACTTATCTGCATTAGCGTGAGGAATATTACTATGCCAGCGGGCGATCTAGAGGCGCCGGTCATTCCACTCTTGATCAACAATACGATTGATCCGGAAGCCTTGAACGGCGGGCCACTCAAAACCTATGCCAAGTACACCGATCCCAGGCTTGGCGATTTTCTTTACCAAAGCTGGCTCGGACTTTCGGAGGATGGTGAGCCGGTAGACATCACGGACATTCCGATTGATGTCGACCCAGGCAATGAAGGTGAATTTGGCTTCCTGATGGAAGTCGCCAATCACTTTGTGCAGGCGTTGAACAAGGGGCAGGTGTTTTATTCGTTTTTTCTGAGCCGCGTCACCGACCCGCCAGGTAAACCAAGGGAAGAGTCCAAGAGAATCCATTTTGGTATCGGTAAACATGGCCTGTTATCCGCTCCGCAGATAAAGGAGTCCCATGACCTCCAGCTGGACCTCGACGCGTTTGATCGCAATATGACGATCGCGTTGGTGCCCTATACCGTGATGTCCAGCGGTGATGTGGTCAAGGTTATCTGGAAAGGGGAGCATGCTGATGGCACTCAGGGCCCAATTGTTACTTTACCTGCCAAAACCTTGAGCGATACCGACACCGACCCGACCAACAACCCAGGGCAGGTACTGAGTTGGACGGTAGATAGAATCCACCCCGCGAAGCTGCGCGGCGGCAAGATCACCCTGCATTACGAGATTACCTATGCGTCGTCCGCCACGCTGGCTGACACCGTGTCGGCCGAACGCACGATCCTGGTGACACCACCTGCCGCGCCTGAGCTACCTGTGGCCAGCGTCAAGGACCTCACTGGCACCGAGATCAATCCCGGTTGGTTTCCTGACGGTATTCGCGTGGTTATCCCGGTTTATCCGGGGATTCGTGTCGGCGACGAGGTACTGGTGTACGGCACGCGCACCGGGTCTGGAGCCGGCCCGAATAAAAATACCCTGAAGTACTTGAAGATCGATAGCTCCAACATCGAAAGCGGCAAGATCGAGGTGCCGATCGAGGCGCAATGGCTGCTGGACAATCGTGGCGGCTCGGTAAGCCTGCGCTATCAGTACGCGCGGCCGGATGCCGCGGGTTCCGGCGCTTCATTGGCATTGACCATACGCCAGCCGTTGGTATTGCCGACGCCGACGGTCGATCGCAGTGTGGAGATGGGCGGACGCGACGAGCTCAATCCGATCATGGCCATTGGCGGTGCGTATATCACGATTCCTTCTACGGCCACGATCGGTGACGGGGAGGAGGTCACGGCGTACTGGAAAGGCTTTGGCGCCAGTGGTTCGTATGAGACGCAGACGCCAAGCCAGCTCAATCCAATGAAGTTCAAAGTACCGCCCGAGGTATTACCGCCCAACTTCGGTAAAACCGTCGAAGTGACCTACAGGGTAGCCGGCCAGGACGCTGAGCCTCCTTTACAGTTGTATATCCGTCAGCTCACCAATCATCCCGGAATCGTTTGCGACAAAGCCGAGATCGGTTCGCCAGCTACCCTGAAACTGTCGCACATTCCACCTGAAGGCGCCGGGTTGAGTATCGGCCTCTGGTCATTCATTTCAACGGCGCACCGCGTGCGCTTGTGGTTGACCGCCCCCGGTATTAGCGAGCGGGACATTATTGCCGTACGTGAAGTCGAGCCTGAAGAAGTTACCGGAGAGGTCAAGGCCCGACTGTTGAAAACGGACCTGGCAGGTATTGCAACCAACGAGACACTTACCCTGAGAGCCAGCGTAAGTTTTGATGGGGGGCACTCGACCCTTTTATTTAATAGACCCCTGTCGTTGAAACTGCTGGATTGATGTTGACCAGATTGTTTCTTATTTATTGGAGTTACTGAGTCATGAGCAAAAAAACATTGGCGCAGCTAGTAGCCGAAATGCGTGACAAGTCTTTGACCTATGGTTGGGATGCCGTGACGTTATACGATCAGCGCAAGGCAAACGAGTTGTTGTTTCAACTGTATGTTGAAAGATTCAATACCGCGGATGGTTATATTGAACCTGCAAGCATGGTGGCGAAATGGGGGGATCACTCATATAGCGAGCATATATTCAATTTGAAACTCAGTGCGCCACGTCTGTCGTTTGAACGTTCGGACCCCAGTCTTGGCGCTCGGGCACGGCTGACCATGGACATGATCGGCGGGATGATTGTCAGCACTAAAAGGAATCAGGGCGGCTCGGTTTATGTGTCGAAAATGCTGAAGGTACTCCCGGTTGGCGGGTCGCAATTATGGATGGATCAACCCGTGACCAAAGGTGTGGTCACTGGGCTGGGTGATGTGGTGATTGACATAGCGAATGCCGATACATTCATGGCGAACTTTGTCGCCGGCGACCTTGCCCAGACCCAGGTTGGCGAACGTTTCAAGGAGTACTTTAAAGAAAAGGTGAAACCTGAACAGAAATTTTTTCCGTTGGGGCGCCTGGAGGGAGACTTGAATGGCGTGCTGACGCCCAAAAGTTTTGAAGTCAGAACCATGAAGTCCGACCCACTTGCGGTACTCGGAGATGAAAACTACGGTGATGGCGCCGTGATGATGTTCGTTACTTTGAAAGATGGTCTGGACAGCGCCACTTTTCCAAATGGGAATTCGACGTATCTGATTCCATCTGATGGTAATGGGAAGACATACACCGGAAGTCTTTTACTTTCGAATAAAGTCCTGCTGGATAGAATCCTTAGAACGCATTTTACCAACGTCCTGGAAAATGGCGTGATTTTCAAACCGTTGCCCTCGACTCCCGATATTGCGACTGTACTAGTGGCATCTGAGGGGGCGGTTGAGGTAGAGAGTTTTGTCCGACTTGAGGTTTGGACGCCAGGCATACCCCCAAATCCTGGTTACTTTGTACCAATACCTCTTAAAGCTGATGTAAGGTTTCCATTCAAGGACCTGCTCACGATCTCTGTGAATCCTGCCGATTCTACTTTGAAGTTGCAGTGGGAGCTCTCAGCGCAGGCCGACTATTTTGTAATGAATGAGTCCAATGAACGTCTTGTCCGTTTGGAAATGGAGGGGACGTTAAATGTGCATGCGCAGATTGCACTTGACAAGGTATCTGGCAAGGTAACTTTTAATAAGTTGAGTTCTGACGTTCGGCTGGAAGCTCCGAAGGGTGCTGAATGGCTCAAGGATTTCCCTGAGGGCTCCCACCTTCCTAATACTACCGATATGTTGGATGCGGCACTAAACTATACCGAACGCTTGTTGAGTCAAATAGAAAGTAGATTTTCCTTTCCTGAAATCGACACTTTTCTTGTCAGAAATCTGCTATTTCCGGGTGAGAATGCCCTGCAACTGTCTAATGCTGATATGCCAGGTGATGTTTTACTTGTCGGCTCGGTCGATCCACTTCGCACTTCCACTGTGCTAACTCCGCAGAACTCGACGATAAAGGCGGGCAGTGAACTGGAATTCACCCTGTCGAACACGTTGGCTAACGTTCAATGGAGTGTGAAAGATGTCGACGGCAAAATTGCTCAGCCAGGCGTGATCGATTCGGCCGGCAAATATACTGCGCCTTCTGCGAATCAATTGCCTGATGGTTTTGTTGCGGTCATGGTGACCGCCGAGGGAACCCTTGGCGGAAAAACCGTGAAAAGTTCGGCGCTGGTTTCCGTGCTTCATAGCGCCATCGTAGCCAATCCGATGTATGCCAGCTGTGAACAAGGGAAAACGCTCAAACTGTCCGTCCAGTCATTGGATCCGGGAGAGCTGCAATGGAAGTTTATGACGCCGCAGTGGAAGTCGACGTTAACGGTTGATCCAGAAGACCCGAAAAAATATATCTATACCCCCGGGACAAACATGGACGCTAATACTCCTTTCCCGATTGATCAAATTGAATTTAAAGATTCATCGGGAGCGGTTTCTTATATTTCATTGATAATTGAGAAAGTAGTGAACATTGCGCCTATGGTGCTCGCGGAAACCAGTGACTTGCCAGGCGGAAAAGCACATTTTGAGTTGCGGGGTGAAACGGGGCCTATCACTCCTGGTCCCGGAATAACGCTTACCTGGAGCAAGCTTTCAGGGAACGGTCACTTTGATGAGGTAACCGGAATCTATACGGAGCCGGATGAAGTTGCCCCAGGCGAATTCGTTGTGCTGTCGGGCACTGCCAATTTTTCTGGCCATTATAGGGTACATGGCCAAATCGCAATTCCATTACCGCTCAGCACGTATGCAGAACTTATTGAAGCCGTAGATTTTACGGTCCGAAGCGCTTGATAAAAACATCATTTATTTTAAGGCGGACGAACCATGTCAAACTATTCATTGGCTGAACTTACTAACAGGATGCAAGGGAAATCGATCACGCTCGGCTGGGATGCCGTGGTGTTCATGAATCGCACCAAGGTTAATAGCCTGTTAGAGCAGCAATATGTTACTCGCTTCAATAAAGAGAGTTTTAGTGAGCACATCTTTGGCGCGCCGGCAATGACGCCTGACGGCGATGAAGTGCTCGAATTAAGCGGGCTGATATTGAGCCACCCCCGGTTAAGCTTCGAAAAAGCCTCGTTGCGTGGTTCCCGAGTGACCGCAACCATGGATATTGTGTCTGGCACGGTGTCTTATGTGCGCAAGAGTTCCAGTCAAGTTCCCGGAGTGATTCTCTACAGCTATGTGGTGAGTGCCCATCAAGGGTACACCGTCACCATGGATATCAACCTGGCGGACACCAAAGGTTCGGTCAATGAACAGGGCCAGGTAATTGTCGATATCGGTGAGGGATATAACTGCCGCTGCAACCTGGTGAACGATGACAATTCCCAGGAATTATTGGGAAACTTCTTCAAGGAACTGTTCCTCAAACAAAAACCCGAAAACCGGCGTTACACCCTGGGTATGCTGGACTTGCGCGACGTCGATCTGTTGGCGCCGCGCTCTTTCATCATCCGCACCATGGCCACCGATGAAGGAAAGATTCGCACGTCTGACGACTACGGTGACGGCGCGGTGGTGCTGCTGGTCAGGACGAAGGGGAATAACGAGGAGGGGGCGGATCCGGCGGAGGGAGCGCTTGACTATTTGATTCCCAATGATCGGGACCCACAGGGGAAGGCGATATATTCGGCATCGTTGGTATTGGCCAGTCGGGCGATGTTTGATTGGTATATTCAGGCCAGCCTGGAGAAACAAATTGGCAATGATCTTCGTTTTGAACGGTTATCTGAGTCTGATTATATAGCCCGTTCGTTGAGGGCTATATCAGGAGGGTTTGATATTCCAGGTGTTCATCTCGAATGGGAGGATGGCCCTATGGACACCTATAAAATAACCAATATCGGCCCTCTTGGGATTGAATTTTCAGGTGCGACTCCAGGTGGTGCGCTTGATGTATCTAGTGATGATCAAGCCAGGTGCGTAATTCGATGGAAAACCACTCAAGAGCAGTCTTTTGATTTTCATATGCATAATCCGTGGGCTATTCCTCCAAACAGGCACATCTACTTTAAAATTTACCCATCGCCGGAAGTAAATATTATTCTTAAGGCAATGGTTGATCCGTCTGACAATACCGTTGTTTTAGAGCGCGCGCCGGGCTCGGTTGCTAGTTGCCCGATTGATTTTAGTGAATTCCACGCTTTGCCCGGTGAAATCCCCGGACACTTTGAGCCCGACTTTCGCGAACCAATCGTTAGTTATATCAATGAGGCATTCGGAAACTTTCATAAGATCGAGCTTCCTGAAGTCAACGTCTTGGCCATCAGCAACCTGCTCTTTCCCGAACGCAACGCCTTGCAACTGACTGAAGCCCGACTGCCTGGCGACCTGGCGCTGTTCGGTCATATCGACCCGAAAGAAACCACTTTTACCCTCGATCCACTGGTGCCAGTGGTCAAGGCCGGGGCGAAACAAACCTTCACTATCCGCCAACTGGGTATTAAAGCGACGGATGTCACCTGGAGTGTGCGCAGCGTCGACGGCGCAAGGGCGACGGGGACGATTGACAATGGTGAGTACACGGCGCCGGCCGTTCAGTTACTCGAAGGCACTGCGGCGCGCAACGTGGTGACCGCTTCTTACATAGACCCCGCTACCGGTAATGAAGTGACCGCTTCGGCATTGGTGACCGTAGCGCTGGCCGGTGTGGTGGTGACCCCGTCGATGCTGCAGATTGACATGAGGGACGATGACGCGACAACCGTCAAGCTCAAGGCAACGACGCTGGGTGGCGGGACGTTGACGTGGTCGGTGCGTGGCAATCGGGGGACTTTGAGCTCTACCCAAGGCAGCGAGGTGATCTACACACGGCCACAGACGCCATCGGAGAGCACCCTGGAGGCAGTGCTGATTGATGTCGAAGACAGTCTGGGTGAGAAAGCCATCGCTACCGTGTTGTTGCTTAACGGAACCTTTTCCCTTGTGGTCACGCCAGCATTCCATCCCGGCCTGCGGGCAAATGCCCGAGCGTTTATGAATGGTCCGGAAGGTACTTCATTAAAGTGGTCACTGGTTGCAGGAGAGGGGAATGTCGATCCTGATACTGGCGTGTTCACGGCGCCAAGCGTCATATCACAGCCCTACAGTGTGGTTAAAGGTACATTAGAAGGAGTGGTATCCGGCTACAGCATCATTCATTTGTCCGACCACGCCCGGCAGTCAAACTGGTTCGCCACGGATATATTCGATTTTGCAGTGGAGGCCAATACCAAGCCGACCAAAGTCTGGGCCAATGGTCTGCAACAGGCCAAGGTGGTGGTCCGGTTCAAGCCCTCCAGCTACGATGGGGCACCTGATCCGTTGGAAATTTCTGAGGCTGAATTGAACAGTATTCGTCTGGTTTCGGCAGACAATAAAGATCCGTTACCGCAAGTTGGGAAGGATGGTGTACCAAAAGACGGGAAATGGCATGTCGGGGAAAAAAATGGATATTTACCGTACAATCCTGAACTTGCAAGTACTTCTCAATTAACGGACTCCGGGCGACCACTGGAGGCGAAGATGTACACCAAGGACTTCTATGTTCAGTGCCATAGTGTCGAGGATCTGCGGATATCCGCCACCATTCGCAGTGATAATTACGAGACGTTTTACTCCAACCCCAGCGCCGATCATGGCGAGCCCTATACCCGTCACCTTATTGCAGTCGAACCGCCAAAGGGAGGGGGGGCTGGCAAGAATGTGCTTACTTTCGGTGACAAACCGCCGGTGCGGGTAGAGGGCCTTGCAGACGATAGAGACCTAAACACAACGGATTACTATTATTTGAAGTTGTTGGTCAATAGTACGCAGGTAGGAATAAAAGATATCGAGTTTGTCCATAGAATCTGCGACTCTAACGGCGATAACTGCAAAGACCTGCCCGGAAATTGCAGTATGGTTAAATGGGAAAGTAATACCCAGCTTGAGGATATTTACAGTATCACGGGCTATGCATTGCCCCATCGTAAAGATCCCAACGGCGAACAGATTCTGCACATTGACGAGGTCCTGTTACGGCGATTGAGTTCCAATACCGAAGTACCAGCTCCCGTTGTGGAAAGTGGGTATGCCGTACCAGAAGGTCAAGTTCTGTTCAGCCTGCATCGCCGTCAATACTGGACGTATGACAAATATGCGAAGTCGGATTTCGAGAGGCCCCTTGAGGTGATTGTTACGGATGATTATGGCAATAAGCACCGTACTTCCATCAGCTTCGGTGGTACTCGAAATAAACTGCAAATTCTCGGTTCGTAAGTAGGGTCTTTTTATTCGGGTGCGATCTGTTCTGGATCGCACTCTTCAATTACTTTGAATTTCAGGATGAGAGCTATGTCAACCTCAACTTCCGTGCATTCTAACGCCTTCAATTTCATGAGTTTCATACTCAGCCAGG
>NZ_RCNY01000026.1:0-11192 GCF_004307635.1 Pseudomonas sp. Sample_22 | reverse complement strand
ATTCAGCTCAGGTGGGTAAAGCCGACTCGCGTCGGGGCATCTGCAAACCTTTGGCTAGGGAGCTCGTCGGATCGCCGCACCGTCCCGCTGGGCTGCGAAGCGGCCCTAAAGGGGACTGCTGCGCAGCCCAGCGGGAGCAAGCGTCTGATTCAGCCGTTTGTTGAACTCCAGCCAAACCGCCAGCAAAGCCATCAACCCGGCACCCGCCAGCGCGGTGAAAATCTGCATGGCGAACGCGTCGTCCGTCAGCGCATTGATCATGTCCGCCAGCGGCGCGAGCAATACGCCCAGGCAGAAAATCTCCAATGAAAAACGGCCCATGCGACAGCTTTGCTGCGCCAGCCAGTTTTGCGTCCATCCCGTGTCGGGCAGCAGTTTCGCGGTGACATACGCCAGCGCCAGGAAGTGCACCAAACGCTGGGGCGACAGGTTGGTCTTGCTGATCGGGTACAGCAGATTGCTCAAGCTCGACGGCAGCAAGGCGTCGTGGAGGTACGGCCAGCGCCACAGGACGGTCAGCACCCCGGCGGCCATTACGTACAGCGCCGCGCTCATGAACACCGGCTGGCGCCACAGCGGTCGGCTGTCGGGCTCGCGCTGGCGTTGGGAGTGAATGGCCGCGGCGCCACCGAGGACAAACAGCAATTGCCAGGCAACAGGGTTGAAGTACCACACCCCATCCTTGATGGCAGCCAGGTTCCAGTCTGCCAACGGCACCATCAGGTACAACGCGACTGACATCGCCACCACCACCCAGGTCTTGCGCACCAGTATCGGCAGGACCAGTGGCAAACCCGCCAGCAGCACAATGTACAGCGGCAACGGGTCCATCAGGTTCGGTTTGAAGCGCAACAGCAGTTCATCGATCAGGGCCTGCTGCGGGTCGCTGATGAAGTGGTGCATGCCCATTTCTTCGACCAGGTCGCGGGTTTCCACGTGGCTGTTGGCGAAGAACACGATGCCCATCAGCATCGCCAGCAAAAAAATATGCACCACGTACAGCACCCAGGCACGGCGCAGGATTTTCACGCAGGCAATCAAAAAGCCTTCGCGCGCCAGGATTTTGCCGTAGGCCAGCACCGCCGCGTAACCAGCGAGAAACACGAAGACCTCGGCGGCATCGCTGAAGCCGAAGTTGCGCAGGGTAATTTGACCCAAAGGGTTGTGGGGCACGTGATCCCAAAAGATGAAGATCAGTGCCAGACCGCGAAAAAAGTCGATCCGGTGATCGCGCACTAACGTCATGACGGCAGGCTCGTAAACGGGGTGTTGAACAAAGGAGTGGTCGGGGCGACAGAGTTTAACTGCCGCTCATCGGCGGCGCGCAGGGTGGACTGATTCGCCCTCAATTGCAAAGTCGGGGTATTTCGGAATGTCTCCTGGCCGGGGCCGAGGGGGTAACCGCTGGTCTGAAAGGTGCGACAACCTGCGAATTCTGACAGTAGACAAGCTCCAATACATATGAGTCGCAACGGGTTCCAGCAAAGGATCGTCAGCATGAGACGTCTGTGGCGTGGGTTTTCCAGCTACACGGTGATCGGGGTCGCCAACACCCTGATTCACTGGCAGATCTTTTTCCTGCTCAGCGTGGCTGCCGGGTTCAGCCAGGCGGTCAGCAATCTGGTGGCGTTTTGCGTGGCCGCCTCGTTTTCCTTTTACATGAATGGGCTCTACACCTTTGACAGCAAGCTGTCGGTTGGCGGTTATCTGCTGTTCATGGCAGCGATGGGCGCGTTGAGTTACGGCGTCGGTCATGCCGGTGATGTGTGGCGACTGCATGGTTTGCTGACCGTGGCGCTGTTTTCCGCGTTGAGCCTGGTGCTCGGTTTCCTGTTTTCCAAGTACGTGGTGTTCAGCGAGCGTGGCGTATGAAGGTCTCGCTGATCGTCCCGGTGTTCAACGAAGAGCAGTCGATCAACCTGTTTTATCAGGCGGTGCGCCGTGAATTGAGACTGGGCGATATCGACGTCGAAATCGTCTTCATCAACGATGGCAGTTCCGACCGCACTGCTGAGCAGGCCGCAGCCCTGGCAGAGTCGGATGATCAGGTGATGCTGATCAATTTCTCCCGCAACTTCGGCAAGGAGCCGGCACTGTTCGCCGGACTGGAGCATGCCACCGGTGATGCGGTGATCCCGATGGACGTCGACCTGCAGGACCCGATCAGCGTGATCCCGTTGCTCATCGAACGATGGCAAAAAGGCGCCGATGTGGTGTTGGCCAAGCGTCGCGATCGACGGTCTGACAGCTACCTGAAGCGGCACAGTGCGTCGCTGTTCTACCACCTGTTGAATCGCATTTCGTACACGCGCATCGAAGAGAACGTCGGAGATTTCCGCCTCATGGACCGCAAGGTGGTCGATGTGATTCGCGCGTTGCCCGAGCATCAATTGTTCATGAAAGGCGTGCTGTCCTGGGCCGGCTTCAACACCGTTGTAGTCAGCTACGAGCGCGCCCCGCGAGTAGCGGGCAACAGTAAATTCAATGGCTGGAAACTGTGGAACCTGGCGCTGGAAGGGGTCACGTCGTTCAGCACCGTGCCGTTGCGGCTCTGGACCTATGTCGGTGGTCTTGTGTCATTGTTCGCTGTGCTGTACGCGGTGTACATGGTGCTGGACAAGATTGTCTACGGCAACAGCGTCCCCGGTTACCCCTCTTTGATGACCGCCATTCTGTTCCTTGGAGGCGTGCAACTGATCGGCATCGGCATCCTCGGCGAGTACATCGGGCGGATCTACATCGAGGCCAAGCATCGGCCGCGGTATGTCATCAAGGACATCGTAAAAAGTACCCACAAGACGACAGAAAAACCCGCGATGACCAAAAGCCTGTGAGCACGATAACGCAGGTGGCTGAGATGCCTGTGAGCCAGCAGCGGCTGTACCGTACGGGATTGATGGCGTTGGTTATGCTGGCGCTGTTGCTCAGGTTCCACGGGATGTCTGTTCCGGTGATCTGGTATGACGAAGCCTTTAGTGTGTTGCTGAGTGAGCGCTCGCCGGCGCTGATCTGGGCCGCAACGGCCCGTGACGTTCACCCGCCGCTCTATTATGTGATTCTGCATTACTGGGTGCTGTTGTTTGGTCACAGCGTGATTTCCTTGCGCGGGCTGAGTGCGGTGGCGGACGTGGGGGCGCTGATGCTTTGCCTCAAACTGATGAGCCTCGTCGCGACGCGCAGAGCGACGATCTTTGCCGGACTGATGCTGGTGCTGTTGCCGCTCTCGCTTCGCTATAGCCAGGAAGTGCGCATGTACACCTTGCTCGGCTTTTGGCTGATGGCGGCGACGGTCGCTTTGGTGTGCTGGAGCCGGCAGCCGCAAGCGCGGCTCTACGCGATTGCCTATGTCCTGCTGATGGCTGCGGCGTTTTACACCCACTACTTTGCCGCGCTGTGTGTGTTAGTACATTGGCTGTACTGGTCGGGATTTGGGGATGGTGAGCCGGCGGCGTTGCCCATTCGAAAATGGCTGATGGCCAATGTCGCGATAGTCGCGCTCTACCTGCCCTGGTTGCCCAATCTCATTGATCAGCTCAGACGTATGGATGGGCTCGAGTGGGTGGCACCCACAACCTGGGAGATGCTGCCGGGGCTTGTTTCGCGCTGCATCATGATGGTGTCGGCGACCGGTGGCGGGTTGTGGTGGGCGCTGCTGATCACGGCATTGATGCTCGCCTGTTGTGTCCTGGCATTGCGGTACGGGCGTGCTGATCGTCGCTCGACGTTCCTGTTGATGGCTTATTTCTTTGTGCCGGCCATCGCGGTTTTTCTGGTGTCCTTGATCATTCCGGTGTTCGTCACGCGTTACCTGGTGTTTGCCGCACTCGGCTTGCCTCTGCTTGCGGCGCTCGCCCTGGATGGACTGGCAAAACAGCGGCCGCTGATGGCTTACCTCTGTCTGAGTCTGTTTCTAGCCGCCGAGGTGCATGGCGCACTGAAGGTCTATGCACAGGAGGACGGTTTGAATGGTACCGACGTTCGCAAGTTGGCCTGGCTGGATTCGGTGGCAGAGGGCATCAATCGCCAGGCCCAGGCGGGCGATGAGATCGTGGTCGATGGTCTGTTCTGGTATCTGCCTTTCACTTACTACAACGCCACAGGTATCCAGCCAAGGCTCTACATCTCCCGTTCGCCGGACGGGACGCCGCAGGGGCCTTACGACTATGGCGGCTGGCGCCTCATTCCGCAGCGTCTGGACTGGATTTTTTTCAGCAATGTATCGACCTTGAAACCCGTCGCCAAAAGAATCTGGTGGGTGACGGGCAAGCCCAGGCCCGAGGACGTAGTGACATTCCCCAAGGACTGGAAGCAGACGCTGACGGTCAAAGGGAATGAAGCCGAAGCTCACCTGTTCATTCTGGACGGCGGACGCTGAAGTCATCCCAAATCTTCAGCGCCGCACTATCGGCGTCAGGCCGCCGCAATCTCATTGGGCTCGAAACTGTCCGCCCGCGCCATCTGCCACATCCGCGAATAGAACTCGCCATTCACTTCGCCGGTCAGCAACTCACCGGGTTTGAGGAACACATGCAGTTGCGAGAACAACTTGATTTCGGTCGCCGACATGCGCCGCACCAGGTGCTTGGCCGACAATTGCGACGGATGTTCGAGACCGGCCGCAGCGAGCATTTCGGCCAGGCCCTTGAGGGTGTTGCGGTGGAAGTTGTAGACGCGCTGGGCCTTGTCCGGCACCACCAGCGCGCGCTGACGCAGGGCGTCCTGAGTCGCGACACCGGTTGGGCATTTGTTGGTATGGCAGCTTTGCGACTGGATGCAGCCGATGGCGAACATGAAACCGCGTGCCGAGTTGGCCCAGTCGGCACCGATGGCCAACACGCTGGCGATGTCGAAAGCGCTGACGATCTTGCCGCTGGCGCCGAGTTTGATCTTGTCCCGCAGATTCAGGCCGACCAGCGTGTTGTGTACGAACAGCAGACCTTCACGCATCGGCACGCCGATGTGATCGGTGAATTCCACGGGCGCCGCGCCGGTGCCGCCTTCCTTGCCATCGACGACGATGAAGTCCGGGAGAATGCCGGTTTCCAGCATCGCCTTGGCAATACCCATGAACTCCCACGGATGCCCCAGGCAGAACTTGAAGCCCACCGGTTTGCCGCCGGACAGCTCACGCAATTGCTGGATGAAATGCATCAATTCGATCGGCGTGGAAAACGCACTGTGGCGAGACGGCGAGATGCAGTCTTCACCCATCAGGATGCCGCGGGTCTCGGCGATTTCCCGGGTGACCTTGTGCTTGGGCAAGATTCCGCCGTGACCGGGTTTGGCGCCCTGGCTCATCTTGATTTCGATCATCCGTACTTGCGGTGTTTGCGCCTGTGCGGCGAAGCGTTGCGGGTCGAAGCGGCCGTCGCTGGTGCGGCAACCGAAGTAGCCGCTGCCCAGTTCCCAGGTCAGGTCGCCGCCGTGTTCGCGATGATAGGGGCTGATGCTGCCTTCACCGGTGTCATGGGCGAAGTTGCCGAGTTTGGCGCCCTGGTTCAACGCACGGATGGCGTTGGCGCTGAGCGAACCGAAACTCATGGCCGAGATGTTGAACACCGACGCGGAATACGGCTGGGTGCACTGCGGGCCGCCGACGGTCACGCGAAAACCGCTCGGGTCGCTCAACGGTGCCGGGCGCATGGAGTGGCCGATGAACTCGAAGCCCGATTGATAGACGTCGATCAGGGTGCCGAACGGTTTGTCGGCGCTTTCGTCCTTGGCCCGGGAATAGACCAGCGAACGCTGGGCGCGGGAGAAGGGCAGGGCATCGCTGTCGGATTCGAGCAGGTACTGGCGGATTTCCGGGCGAATGCCTTCGACCAGATAGCGGATATTGCCGAGGATCGGGTAATTGCGGCGCACTGCATGGGGGCTTTGCAGCAGGTCGAACAGGCCGATCAGGCTGAGCACGCCCGTGACCGCAGTGATCGGCCAGAGCCAGTCGTGTTCGAGGAAAGGCAGGCTGGCGAGGGTGAAGATCACGCAGACGGCAAAGAAGGCGTAGCGGCTCAGGAGTGACAGGCTCATACGGTTTCCTTGGGTTCGGACTCAATTATTCGGTGGCAACAGCGCATTTGTGGCGAGGGAGCTCGCTCCCGCTCGGTTGCGCAGCAGCCGCAAAACCTGTTGATGGATTTTGTCTGACTGATTGCGGTGTTGGTTTTGGGACCGCTTCGCGGTCCAGCGGGAGCAAGCTCCCTCGCCACAGGTGTCCTGCAATGCAGGGGTTATCAGGCATTTTGTGCCTGGAGAAAAATCGAAAACAGCTCGGACTGGGACTTGATCCCCAGCTTGCTGTACATGTGTTTCTTATGGACTTTCACGGTCTCGATGGAAATTTCCAGTTTGCGCGCGATTTCCTTGCTGGAGCAGCCACTGAGCATCAAGCGTCCGACATCCAGCTCCCGGGCGGTCAGTTGCGCGCCCTTGAGTTGCTGCACCGACGCTTCGAGCTGCACCCGCCAATCGCCCTGTACCGGCGTCGGGGCGAGAGCCACCGTTTCGTTGATCTCGTAGGGCAGGCGCTGACGCAACAACCCGAGCACCCACGGCTGGATCAACGACAGCAAGGCAATCTGTCCGGCGCTGAAACGTTGCTGGCTGCCCAGTGACAGGCACAGCGTGCGGTCGCCTTCGAGCTGGCAATTAAACTGTATTTCGTCGGCCACGACATTCACACGAAAGTATCGTTGATAGTACTCGGTGAGTTCGAAATGCTCCGGCGCCACTTCCGACAGGCGATACAAACCGGTGCGCGATTGTTCGCGGCAGGCGATGTAGAACGGATCGAGCAGGTACAAACCGCGCAGGTAATCCTGGAACAACGGGTCGGGGCCACCATCGACACCCGGCGATTCGGCGAACACTTGTGGATGCCGGTCGGCGCTGAACAGCAGCGCGACCCAGCTGTCGCAGGGCACGTACTGATCCAGCAAGCGGACCAGCTGCGTCCAGAAATTGGGCTTGTCCAGGGCGTCGATCAATTGCCCCACCGAGCGGTGCCAGGCGATGTCGTCCAACGAGAGTGCCATGCATCTACCCCTATCGTGTTACCCCAGCGGCGTGATTTCCCGGCCGCTCGCTTGCTGCGCATACTGGCGCACAGACAGCGACCGGGCAATCTTTCTCCCAGCCCGGCCTTAGAACAAGGACTACCCATGAAGGTCGAACTCGCCCAACTGGCGGGCCGTGACAACGACACGGCTTACAACCTCGAACGCGCCCTGACGGCAATCAACGCCTGTGCCGCCGACACGCAACTGATCATGTTCCCTGAAAGCCACTTGATGGGCTTTCCATCGGCCGAGTCCGTGGCTCAAGTTGCCGAACCCTTGGACGGCCCCACCGTCAGCGCCATTGTCGCCGCCGCCCGTGAACGCAATATTGCTGTGGTCGTCGGTACCGCCGAGCGCGACAACGGTCGTTTCTACAACACCACGCTGCTGATCACCCCCGAAGGCATTGCCTTGAAGTACCGCAAGACGCACCTGTGGGCGTCGGATCGCGGCGTGTTCGAGGCCGGCGACCGCTACGCCACTTGCCTGTGGAACGGTGTGCGCGTTGGCCTGCTGATTTGCTACGACATTGAGTTCCCTGAAAGCGCCCGCGCCCTGGCGCAACTCGGTGCCGAGTTGCTGCTGGTGACCAACGGCAACATGGACCCCTACGGCCCGACGCACCGCACCGCCATCATGGCTCGCGCCCAGGAAAACCAGGCGTTCGCGCTGATGGTCAACCGTGTGGAAGAGGGCGATGGCGGCTTGCTGTTCGCCGGTGGCAGCGCGCTGGTCGATCCCCTGGGCACGCTGTTGTTCGAAGCTGGCCGTGAGGAAGGGCAGTTTGCGGTTGAGCTGGACCTGAACCGCTTGACGGCGGCGCGGCAGGATTACCGCTACCTGGATGATCAGCGGCTGAAGTTGCCGGGGGAAATGGTCGAGCATGCTTGCGGATTGCGCGAGCTGCTGATTCCTTCTCAATAACCGTTAACCCGATCGTTCCCACGCTCTGCGTGGGAATGCATCAACGGACGCTCCGCGTTCGGCTGTGAAGGGCGCGCGGAGCGTCCCGGGCTGCATTCCCACGCGGAGCGTGGGAACGATCATTGCGCCGAATTCGGCTCTGCCATAAATCCAATAAAATTCCGGAGTAGTCGCTCATGGCTCGTTTGCAACGCACCCTGTCATTAGGGTCGGTGGTGCTGTTTGGCATCGCCTACATGACGCCGATCATTGTGCTCGGCACCTTTGGCATCCTCGCTCAATCCACCGCCGGCATGGTACCGGCCGCGTACCTCGCGGCGCTGGTGGCGATGTTTTTCACCGCCATGAGCTACGGGCGCATGGCCTCGGCGTTCCCGGTGGCTGGCTCGGCCTACAGCTATGTGCGCAAGGCCATCAGCCCGAAACTCGGGTTCATCGCCGGTTGGGCGGTGCTGCTCGATTATCTGTTCTTGCCGATGGCGATCTGGCTGATCGGCGCGGCCTACCTCAATTCCGCGTTCCCGGCGGTGCCGCAGTGGCTCTGGGTGCTTGCATTCATCGGCATCACCAGCGCCATCAACATCGTCGGCCTGAAGCTGGCCAACGGCATTAACGCCTTGCTGATGCTGGTGCAGTTTCTGGTGCTGATCGCTTTCGTCGCACTGTGTGTGCACTACGTCGGTGGCGATGCGAGCACACCGTTGTGGTCGATCAAGCCGTTCTTCAATGGCGACATGCAAATGCCGTTGATCATGAGTGGCGCGGCCATCGCCTGTTATTCGTTCCTCGGTTTCGACGCGGTCAGCACCCTGACCGAAGAAACCCGTGACCCACGCCGCACCATCCCGCGGGCAATCATGCTGATCACCCTGATCGGCGGCCTGATTTTCGTCGGCGTGTCGTACTTCGTGCAGATCGCCCATCCGTCGTTCCAGTTCAACAGTGTCGACTCGGCTGCCTACGAGATCGCCCGCAATATCGGCGGCGACCTGTTCGTGTCGATCTTCCTGATCGGCCTGATCGTCGGCCAGTTCGCCTCGGGCCTGTCGGCGCAAGCCAGTGGTTCGCGCCTGCTGTATGCCATGGGCCGTGACGGCGTGTTGCCCAAGTCGTTTTTCGGCACCTTGCACCAGCGCTTCGGCACACCGATCAACAGCATCCTGCTCTGCGCAGTGGTGGCTTTGCTGGCATTGAAGCTGGACGTTACCACCTCGACTTCCTTCATCAACTTCGGCGCATTCCTGGCGTTCAGCCTGGTAAACCTGTCGGTGATTTTCCATTACTGGATCGGCGGCGAGAAAAAAGGCCTGCGCCAATTCGTGTTGTTCCTGCTGTTCCCGTTCATCGGCCTGGCAGCGGATTTGTGGCTGATGGTCAGCCTCGATCACCTCGCCATCTACCTGGGGCTGAGCTGGCTGGCGATCGGTGTGGTGTACCTGGCGGTACTGACCGGTGGGTTCCGTCGACAGCCGCCGGAGATGGATTTCCAGGAAGCCGCATAAGGCGAGGCCTTTGCTCACGAATGGCGGACATGTGATCCTTGCCGTTTTTGAGTCAAAGGCCTTTTGTTCATGTCGACACTTATCCACATCGCCGCCGCCCTGCTGATCGGTCCCGACGGTCGAACCCTTCTGGTGCGCAAGCGCGGTACCCAGGCGTTCATGCAACCGGGGGGCAAGATCGAAGCCCAAGAGCAACCCGTCAACGCGCTGGCCCGTGAACTGGAAGAAGAACTGGGTCTGCTCATCGATCCGGCGCACGCCACGTTCCTCGGGCAGTTCTCGGCGCCTGCCGCCAATGAACCGGGATGTGTCGTAAAGGCTGAGATATTTCTGCTGACCATCGATGCAGAGGTCACCCCGGCGGCCGAGATCGAAGAAGTGCTCTGGATCGATCCGGCCACCGACGGCGATGTCATCCTGGCGCCATTGACACGGGACCTGATCCTGCCGTTTTATCGAGCTTCGCTGACCGCGATCGCCTGATCATTTACGCAAAGGACTTCGCCCATGATCCCGCTTCAGGACTTGCTGATCTTTGCCGCCGCCGCTCTGTTGATGGTGCTGACGCCGGGGCCCAACATGATCTATCTGATCTCCCGCTCGATCTGCCAGGGACGCGCGGCGGGGGTGACGTCGTTGCTCGGCGTGGTCGCGGGTTTTTTCGTCCATCTGTTTGCGGCGGCGGCCGGTCTGACCGCCGTGTTCCTCGCGGTGCCGATGGCTTATGAAGTGCTGAAGTGGGCCGGCGCGCTGTACCTGTTATGGCTGGCCTGGCAGGCGGTCAAACCCGGTGCGCGCTCGCCGTTCGAGGCCCGGCAGTTGCCGCCGGACTCTGCGCGCAAACTGATCACCATGGGGTTTCTGACCAGCGCGCTGAATCCGAAGATCGCGGTTTTTTATCTGTCGGTTTTTCCTCAGTTCATCACCCCGGAACACGGTTCTGTGTTCACCCAAAGCATCGTCCTGGGCCTGACCCAGATCAGCGTCAGTTTCTGCGTCAACCTGATGATCGCCGTGTTCGCGGCGGGCATTGCCTCGTGGTTTGTCAACAACCCGACATGGCTGGCGATGCAACGTTACTTCATGGGCTTCGTGCTGTCGGCACTGGCGCTGCGCTTGATACTTGAGCAAAAGCGGATGGCCTGAACATGTGGATCGAACGGCTGGATACCAGCCACGCACTGGACTATCGGGCGTTGATGCTCGAAGCCTATGACCTGCATCCGCAAGCCTTCACTTCAAGCGTACGCGAACGTGCGGCGATGCCATTGAGCTGGTGGGAATCGCGTCTGACCAGCAAGCTCGATGTGGTGCTGGGGGCGTTCGAAGAGGGCAAGTTGGCGGGCATTGTCGGGCTGGCGTTCGAACCACGGGAAAAGGCCCGGCACAAGGCGACGCTGTTTGGCATGTACGTGTCCGCCAATGTGCGCCGGCGAGGGCTCGGCATGCAATTGGTGGAGGCGGTTCTGGCCGAGGGGCGATGCCATCGCGAACTCAGGCTGATCAAACTGACGGTCACGGCCGGCAACGAGGCGGCGTTCAATTTGTACCAACGCTGCGGCTTCATCCAGTTCGGCCTTGAGCCAATGGCTGTGCGGGTCGGCGAGGAGTACTTCGACAAGATCCATATGTGGCGCGAAATCTGAAAGCTCTGCGAATGATCGTTCCCACGCTCTGCGTGGTAACGCCTCAACGGACGCTCCGCGTT
>NZ_RCNY01000097.1:3708-13811 GCF_004307635.1 Pseudomonas sp. Sample_22 | reverse complement strand
CTGACCGGCGCCGCGAGCAGCGCGCCATTCGGCGGCGTCGGCGCCTCGGGCAACCACCGCGCGAGCGCCTATTACGCGGCGGATTACTGCGCGTACCCGGTGGCCTCGCTGGAAACCCCGAGCCTGGTGTTGCCTGCCGCTCTCACGCCTGGCGTGAAGATGGTGTAACGCCCAATCGCGGGCAAGCCCGCTCCCACAAGTTCGGTGGCGTTCACACATCTTGTGTACGACGCAGTCACTGTGGGAGCTGGCTTGCCAGCGATGGCCACACCTCGGTCTCAAAGAATGTACTGAAGCCATAACAACAGATTCTCGTGGAGCCTCGCTGATGAAATCCTATGAAGTCAATTTTGACGGTCTAGTGGGGCCGACCCATAACTACGGCGGCCTGTCCTACGGCAACGTCGCGTCCCAGAGCAACAGCCAGCAGTCTTCCAATCCCAAGGAAGCCGCGTTGCAAGGCCTGGCGAAGATGAAAGCGCTGATGGAAATGGGTTTCCAGCAGGGCGTGCTGGCGCCACAAGAGCGCCCGGACGTGGCGGCATTGCGTCGCCTGGGTTTTGCCGGTACCGACGCCCAGGTCATTGAGCGTGCTGCGAAGGAAGCCATGCCATTGCTGGTCGCCAGTTGCTCGGCGTCGAGCATGTGGGTAGCCAACGCCGCCACCGTCAGCCCGAGCGCCGACACGGCTGACGGTCGTGTGCATTTCACCGCCGCCAACCTCAACTGCAAATATCACCGCAGCATCGAACACCCGACCACCAGCCGCGTGCTGGGTGCGATGTTCGCCGACCAGAACCACTTCGCTCATCACGCTGCGTTGCCGGCCGTGGCGCAGTTCGGTGACGAAGGCGCGGCCAACCACACGCGTTTCTGCCGCGAGTACGGCGAAGCCGGCGTCGAGTTCTTCGTGTTCGGCCGCAGTGCGTTCGATACCCGCTACCCGGCGCCGCAGAAGTACCCGGCGCGCCAGACCCTTGAGGCCTCCCAGGCCGTTGCCCGGCTGCACGGTTTGAGCGACGACGGCGTGGTGTATGCCCAGCAGAATCCATCGGTGATCGACCAGGGCGTGTTCCACAATGACGTGATCGCCGTGGGTAATGGTGAGGTGTTGTTCTATCACGAGGACGCGTTTCTCGAGACCGAAACGATGCTCGCTGAATTGCAGAGCAAACTCGCCAAAGTCGGTGGGAAATTTCAGTCCGTGTGTGTTCCGCGTTCCGCGGTAAGCGTGGAAGACGCCGTTCGGTCCTACCTGTTCAATAGCCAACTGCTGTCGCGACCTGACGGCTCGATGCTGTTGATCGTGCCGGAAGAATGCCGTGGCAATGAGCGCGTCTGGCAGTACTTGCAGGGTTTGACCAGCTCCGGCGGCCTGATCCGCGAAGTAAAAGTCTTCGATCTCAAGCAAAGCATGCAGAACGGTGGTGGCCCTGCTTGCCTGAGGTTGCGTGTCGCGCTCAACGAAACCGAACTGGCGGCGGTCAATCCAGGCGTTATCATGACGGCACCGTTGTACGGCACTCTGACCGAATGGGTCGAGAAGCACTACCGCGACCGCATGACCGAAAACGATCTGGCGGACCCGCAATTGCTGCTTGAGTGCCGGACGGCACTGGATGAACTGACGCAAATCCTTAAACTGGGCGCGGTTTATCCATTCCAGATCAATTGATCGACGGCGCGCTGCCGCGCATGACAGCGCGCCGCTTCATCTCAAACGAGAGCGTAAACACATGAGCGATACCCTGCAGCTGATCCTTGAAGACACCGACGGCACGCAACTGGAAACTTCCTGCACCCGCGTTGCGGTCCTGTGGCAAGGCAAAGAGCTGTGGATCCAGCAAGACGGCCGCGGCCAATTGCTGATCGGCGTGGACGTTGAAGAAGGTGACGCCGAATACGCCAACCTGCTGCTGCGCCCATTGGCGACTAATCTGGTAAGTCTGCAACTGGAAATGGAACCGGCTGAACCTGGCGACGACGAGGATCATGTTCACGGCCCGGATTGCAATCACGACCACTAAGGAAACAGCTCTATGCTCGCCCTCGGCAAACTGCTTGAACTGACCCTCGCCGGCCGCGAACCGGCGGAGAAGACTCAACTGACTGTCGAAGGCGTGCGCATGCGCTGGCTGAGCGAAGGGGCGCTGGAAGTCCGGCCCCCTGAAGCTCGCGACAACGGCCTGGACCTGCTGCTGTCGGCGGGGATCCATGGCAACGAAACAGCGCCGATCGAGTTGCTCGATCGCCTGTTGCACGACATTGCCCGCGGCGACCTCAAGCCGCGTGCAAGAATTCTGTTCCTGTTCGGCAACCCGGAAGCGATTCGCAAGGGCGAGCGTTTCGTCGAGCAGGACGTCAATCGACTGTTCAACGGTCGTCACGAACAAAGCAGCGGCTCCGAAGCGCTGCGCGCCTGTGAGCTCGAACGGCTGGCGGCAAGTTTCTTCAGCCTGCCGGATCGCCAGCGTCTGCACTACGACCTGCACACTGCGATTCGCGGTTCGAAAATCGAGCAGTTCGCCTTGTATCCGTGGAAGGAAGATCGCCAGCATTCGCGCCAGGAACTGGCCCGGCTGCGTGCCGCCGGCATGGAAGCTGTGCTGTTGCAGAACAAGCCGTCCATCGTCTTCAGCTCCTATACCTACGACAAACTCGGTGCCGAGTCCTTCACCCTTGAACTGGGCAAGGCTCGGCCGTTCGGGCAGAACGACGGGGTGAACGTCTCCCGGCTGGAAACCCGTCTCAAACAGATCATCGAAGGCACCGAGCCTGATTTGGCGGGGCAGGTGCTGGACGGTTTGCAGCTGTTCAGCGTGGCACGGGAAATCATCAAGCACAGCGACAGCTTCCGGCTTAACCTGCCAGCGGATATCGAGAATTTTTCGGAACTGGAAGTGGGTTACCTGTTGGCCGAAGACATCGCCAACACCCGCTGGATCATCGAAGAAGAGGGCGCCCGGATCATCTTCCCGAACCCCAAGGTGAAGAATGGCTTGCGTGCGGGCATCCTGATCGTGCCGACCAGCGACGAAAACCTCGCCTGACGTTCGCAAAATGATCGTTCCCACGCTCCCGCGTGGGAATGCCTCAATGGACGCTCTGCGTCCGCCATTGCATGTGACGCGGAGCGTCACGGGCTGCATTCCCACGCAGAGCGCAGGAACGATCAATTTAGCCTTTAAACAGCTACCGCACGCGGCTCAGTACGACGCAACGCACGGATCTTGCTCAACGTGTCGGCACACGTCTTCGCCGCTTCCTGGCCTTTGTGCACAAAATGCTCGAAGAAGAACTTGTGATGCAGTTCTTCACCGGCATGGAAGTGATGCGGGGTCAAAGACACCGAGAATACTGGCACTTCGGTTTCCAGTTGAACCTGCATCAGGCCGCTGACCACCGACTGGGCAACGAACTCGTGGCGATAGATCCCGCCATCGACCACCAGGGCTGCGGCAACGATGCCTGCATAACGACCGGTCTTGGCCAGCAATTTGGCGTGCAGGGGCATTTCAAACGCACCGCCGACTTCGAAGAAGTCGATATCGGATTCCTGATAACCCTGGGCAATCATTTCGGCGACGAAGCCTTTACGGCTCTGATCAACAATATCCTTGTGCCAGCAGGCCTGGATGAACGCTACGCGCTCGCCCTGATGGTGTTTGCTCTTGCTATCGATTGCGGTGGGTTGCATGTTCTGACTCCTGTTTGTGTAAAAAACAGGGCATATGAATCGAATGGGATTTAAGGGTATGCGCGCCGACGTGAGTGTCTGCGGGCAGCCCTTTGGCGCCAATCCCGTTCTCTCTTCATCCGGACTATGACCGTCGGCCCCGGGATCACACCGGGTCTGCTGACCTTGCTGTCAGGCACCGCCGAAGCCGTGCTGCCATCAAGCGCTCGCGGGCTATGCGCATTGCGCGCAATTACCGCCGGTGGGGAGTTGCACCCCGCCCTGAGAACGTTTTTGCCGCCGTAAAGTTTGGCGGCGCAGCGTTTTTAACACATATTTCCTGCGTGCGCATCGGTGCTTTTGGATGATTGTTATCGAGTATTTCGCTGTATTAGTGGGCAATATCCTTGCGCCAGGGTTGAATATTCATTGGCATGACCGCAGTAATTCTTTCTGAAAGGGATTTCCCCTGCTTACCGAGGCCAGATTCATGAGCGTTATCGATCTTCGCAGCGACACAGTCACCCAACCCACCGCCGGCATGCTCGACGCGATGGCCACTGCCGCCACGGGGGATGACGTTTATGGTGAAGATCCGACCGTCAACCGTCTTGAAGCCGAACTGGCCCAGCGCCTCGGTTTTGCCGCAGCCCTGTTTGTGCCGACCGGCACCATGAGCAATCTGTTGGGCCTGATGGCCCATTGCGAGCGCGGCGACGAATACATCGTCGGACAGCAGGCCCATACCTATAAGTACGAAGGAGGCGGTGCAGCCGTTCTCGGTTCGATCCAGCCGCAACCGCTGGAAGTGCAGGCCGATGGCTCGCTGGATCTGAATCAGGTCGCCGCCGCCATCAAACCCGATGATTTCCACTTCGCCCGTACTCGCTTGCTGGCGCTGGAAAACACCATGCAGGGCAAGGTGCTGCCTCTGGAGTATCTGGCTCGGGCTCGCCGTTTTACCCGTGAGCATGGGCTGCAACTGCATCTGGACGGAGCGCGGTTGTACAACGCAGCGGTCAAACTCGGCGTCGACGCCCGGGAAATCGCTCAGCATTTCGACTCCGTCTCCGTCTGCCTGTCCAAAGGCTTGGGGGCGCCGGTCGGTTCGGTGTTGTGCGGCTCGGTCGAGTTGGTCGGCAAGGCCCGGCGCCTGCGCAAGATGGTCGGTGGCGGGATGCGTCAGG
Source organism: Pseudomonas sp. Sample_22 (assembly GCF_004307635.1). Lineage (NCBI taxonomy): Bacteria > Pseudomonadati > Pseudomonadota > Gammaproteobacteria > Pseudomonadales > Pseudomonadaceae > Pseudomonas > Pseudomonas sp. Sample_22. Next base: position 8,948 of record NZ_RCNY01000097.1, on the reverse strand, counting down.
CCGGGATTCTGGCGGCAGCAGGCCTGTATGCCCTGGATCACAACGTTCAGCGCTTGGCTGACGATCACGCCAATGCGCAATGGCTGGCCGAAGGCCTGCGCGCGGCAGGTTACGAAGTCGAGCCGGTTCAGACCAACATGGTTTACGTATCGATGGGCGACAAGGCCGAGGTGATCAAGTCTTTTGCTGCTGAGCGAGGTATCAAGCTCAGTGCCGCCGCACGTCTGCGCATGGTCACGCACATGGATATCAGCCAGGCGCAAATCGAGCAGGTCGTCGCGACATTCGTCGACTTTTCCCGTAAGTGATAGCGTTACCGCTCCAATTGACTGTTTCTATCGTATAAACACGCTGTACCCCGCGCGCAGGGCCGATATAATGCGGCCCTTTGCCGTCGCTTCGTCTGTTGACGTTTCGAACAGGCCTTTGGCCGCAGCCTCCGTGGAAGAACCTAATGAAAAGCGCAGAAATCCGTGAAGCCTTCCTTCGCTTCTTCGAAGAGCAAGGCCACACCCGTGTAGCCTCCAGCTCTTTGATTCCGGGCAACGACCCAACCCTGCTGTTCACTAACGCGGGGATGAACCAGTTCAAGGACTGCTTCCTGGGCCAGGAAAAACGTGCGTACACCCGCGCGGTATCCAGCCAGAAATGCGTGCGCGCCGGCGGCAAGCACAACGACCTGGAAAACGTCGGTTATACCGCCCGTCACCACACCTTCTTCGAAATGCTGGGCAACTTCAGCTTCGGTGACTACTTCAAGCGTGACGCCATCACTTACGCCTGGAACTTCCTGACATCCGACAAATGGCTGAACCTGCCCAAGGAAAAGCTTTGGGTCACCGTCTACGCCAGCGATGACGAGGCGTACGACATCTGGACCAAGGAAATCGGCGTTCCGGCCGAGCGCATGGTGCGCATCGGCGACAACAAGGGCGCGCCGTACGCTTCCGACAACTTCTGGACCATGGGCGATACCGGCCCGTGCGGACCTTGCACCGAGATTTTCTACGATCACGGCGCCGACATCTGGGGCGGCCCACCGGGTTCGCCGGAAGAAGACGGCGACCGCTACATTGAAATCTGGAACAACGTGTTCATGCAGTTCAACCGCACCGCCGATGGTGTGTTGCACCCGCTGCCAGCACCGTCGGTGGACACCGGCATGGGCCTGGAGCGGATCAGTGCCGTACTGCAGCACGTTCACTCGAACTATGAAATCGACCTGTTCCAGAGCCTGCTGAGCGCTTCGGCCAAGGCCATCGGCTGCACCAACGACGCCCAGGCTTCGTTGAAAGTGGTGGCTGACCACATCCGTTCCTGCGGTTTCCTGATCGCTGATGGCGTATTGCCGTCCAACGAAGGTCGCGGCTATGTACTTCGCCGGATCATCCGTCGCGCTTGCCGTCACGGCAACAAACTGGGCGCCAAGGGCAGCTTCTTCTACCAGATCGTTGCGGCCCTGGTCGCCGAGATGGGCGAAGCGTTCCCGGAACTGAAATCCCAGCAGGCGCACATCGAGCGCGTGCTGAAAGCCGAAGAAGAGCAATTCGCCAAGACCCTGGAGCAGGGCCTGAAAATCCTTGAACAGGATCTGGCTGAACTCAAAGGCGACGTGGTGCCGGGCGATGTGGTGTTCAAACTCTATGACACCTACGGTTTCCCGATGGACCTGACCGGCGACATCGCCCGTGAGCGCAATCTGACCCTCGACGAGGCAGGTTTCGAGCGTGAAATGGAAGCCCAGCGCGTGCGTGCGCGTTCCGCCAGTTCCTTCGGCATGGACTACAACAGCCTGGTCAAGGTTGATGTCGATACCGAGTTCACCGGTTATACCGCTCACAGCGGTTCCGCCAAAATCGTTGCTATCTATAAAGACGGGCAATCGGTTGACGTACTGAACGAAGGCCAGGAGGGCGTGATCGTCCTCGATCAGACGCCGTTCTATGCGGAGTCCGGTGGTCAGATTGGCGATTGCGGCTTCCTGCAAGCCGGTGCTGCACGTTTCGACGTGCGCGACACCACCAAGACCGGTGGTGCGTTCCTGCACCACGGCGTGCTGGATTCGGGCAGCCTGATCGTGGGCGCTCCGGTGGAGACTCATGTCGACGCCGAAGTGCGTCACGCGACTTCGCTGAACCACTCGGCCACTCACTTGCTGCACGCCGCGCTGCGTCAAGTGCTGGGCGATCACGTTCAGCAGAAAGGTTCGTTGGTCGACAGTCAGCGCCTGCGCTTCGACTTCAGCCACTTCGAAGCGATCAAGCCTGAACAGCTGAAAGCGCTGGAAGAAATCGTCAACGCCGAGATTCGCAAGAACTCCGCCGTTGAAACCGAAGAAACCGACATCGAAACCGCCAAGCAGAAAGGCGCCATGGCGTTGTTCGGCGAGAAGTACGGCGACAACGTTCGCGTGCTGAGCATGGGTGATTTCTCCGTCGAGCTGTGCGGCGGTATCCACGCCAACCGTACCGGCGACATCGGCCTGCTGAAAATCATCAGCGAGGGCGGTGTTGCGTCTGGTGTACGTCGTATCGAGGCAGTCACCGGTGCTGCGGCGCTGGCCTACTTGAACGCGGCAGAAGAACAACTCAAGGAAGCGGCCAACCTGGTCAAGGGCAGCCGCGACAACCTGATCGACAAGCTGTCGGCTGTGCTGGAGCGCAACCGTCAGCTGGAAAAGCAACTCGAGCAGTTGCAGGCCAAGGCAGCCAGCGCGGCAGGCGACGATCTGTCGGCTTCGGCTCTGGATGTCAAAGGCGTGAAGGTGCTGTCCGTGCGTTTGGACGGTCAGGACGGCAAAGCGCTGCTGGCGCTGGTCGATCAGCTGAAAAACAAACTCGGCCGCGCAGTGATCCTGCTCGGCAGTGTCCATGAGGAAAAGGTCGTTCTGGTTGCAGGCGTAACCAAAGACCTGACTGGCCAACTCAAAGCCGGTGATTTGATGAAGCAAGCCGCTGCGGCAGTGGGCGGGAAGGGTGGTGGTCGTCCGGATATGGCGCAAGGCGGCGGTACCGACGCCGGCGCTCTGGATGCGGCACTGGCTCTGACCGTTCCGTTTGTAGAGCAGGGTCTATAAGGCAGCGCCTGGCTCGCAGTCTAGTGGCGGGCCGGAACGCTGTTTGAGTGATTATTTGGGCGCCCTTCATGGGCAGAGGCGGCTTTGAAATGGCTTTGATCGTACAGAAATTTGGAGGCACCTCGGTCGGTACTGTCGAGAGAATCGAGCAGGTCGCCGACAAGGTTAAAAAATTCCGCGATGCCGGCGATGACCTGGTGGTTGTGCTGTCTGCAATGAGCGGCGAAACCAACCGTCTGATCGATCTGGCCAAGCAAATCAGTGGCGGCGATCAACCGGTTCCGCGCGAGCTGGATGTGATCGTTTCCACCGGTGAGCAGGTGACGATTGCCCTGTTGGCCATGGCATTGATCAAGCGCGGTGTGCCTGCGGTGTCCTATACCGGCAACCAGGTGCGGATTCTCACGGATAGCGCGCACAACAAAGCGCGTATCTTGCAGATTGATGACCAGAAGATCCGCGGTGATCTGAAAGCCGGTCGTGTGGTGGTTGTCGCCGGTTTCCAGGGCGTCGATGAGCACGGCAACATTACCACCCTCGGTCGTGGCGGTTCCGATACCACCGGCGTGGCACTGGCAGCAGCCTTGAAGGCTGACGAATGCCAGATCTACACCGACGTCGACGGCGTCTACACCACCGATCCGCGCGTGGTCTCCGTGGCTCAGCGCCTGGACAAGATCACCTTTGAAGAGATGCTGGAAATGGCCAGCCTCGGCTCCAAGGTGCTGCAGATCCGGGCGGTGGAATTCGCTGGCAAGTACAACGTTCCGCTGCGCGTACTGCACAGCTTCAAGGAGGGTCCGGGCACCCTCATTACTATTGATGAAGAGGAAACCATGGAACAGCCGATCATTTCCGGCATCGCTTTCAACCGCGATGAAGCCAAGCTGACCATCCGTGGCGTGCCAGACACCCCGGGCGTAGCATTCAAGATTCTCGGCCCGATCAGCGCCGCGAACATCGAAGTCGACATGATCGTGCAGAACGTAGCGCACGATAACACCACCGACTTCACCTTCACCGTACACCGCAACGACTACCAGGCGGCGCAAACCGTACTGGAAAAGACCGCTGCCGAGATCGGTGCCCGTGAAGTCATCGGCGACACCAAGATCGCCAAGGTGTCGATTGTCGGCGTTGGCATGCGCTCTCATGCGGGCGTCGCCAGTCGCATGTTCGAAGCTCTGGCCAAGGAAAGCATCAACATCCAGATGATCTCGACTTCGGAAATCAAAGTCTCCGTAGTGATCGAAGAGAAATACCTGGAACTGGCTGTGCGCGCTCTGCACACGGCTTTCGAACTGGACGCACCGGCCCGCCAGGGCGAGTGATGCGTTTGCCAAAAGGCGCGGTCTGACCGCGCCTTTTGTTTTTTGAATGGCGTGACCCCGAGGCTGTTCTTTTGCTCGCGCTAGTCAATACTCAGGCATGTAGGCCACGACCGTTTTGGGTTGTAGGTCGAGTGCCTTTTTTTTGCAGACTGTTGTCCCTGAAATGTAAGGCGTGAGGAGAAAGGTATGTTGATTCTGACTCGTCGGTGCGCAGAAAGCCTGATTATTGGTGATGGCGAAATCACCGTGACCGTGCTCGGCGTCAAAGGAAATCAAGTGCGTATTGGGGTCAACGCCCCGAAAGAGGTAGCCGTCCACCGTGAGGAAATCTACCTGCGCATCAAGAAAGAGAAGGACGAAGAACCAAGCCATTAATTTTTATCGTTTTTTATGTTTGCAAACGGGGAAGAAGCTGGTTAATATACGCCCCGTGTTGCGGAGAGCTGGCCGAGTGGCCGAAGGCGCTCCCCTGCTAAGGGAGTACACCTCAAAAGGGTGTCGGGGGTTCGAATCCCCCGTTCTCCGCCATTATTTGCGTAGTACGTTGTAATCTGGCTTCTTCGGTAAGTTGTTGAAATTACTAGAAAAAAGCGCTTTACAAACAGATTGAACGGCCTATAATGCGCGGCAACAAATGCACTCGTAGCTCAGCTGGATAGAGTACTCGGCTACGAACCGAGCGGTCACAGGTTCGAATCCTGTCGAGTGCACCATTTAAGGGTTGTTTGCAGTGATGTGAATAACTTGGCTTCAACCAGTTGTGATCTGGTATAAAAACACAAATGCACTCGTAGCTCAGCTGGATAGAGTACTCGGCTACGAACCGAGCGGTC
>NZ_RCNY01000097.1:0-3698 GCF_004307635.1 Pseudomonas sp. Sample_22 | reverse complement strand
ACAAATGCACTCGTAGCTCAGCTGGATAGAGTACTCGGCTACGAACCGAGCGGTCACAGGTTCGAATCCTGTCGAGTGCACCATACAACAGAAAGCCCGCATTTAATGCGGGCTTTTTGCCGTCTGGGATTTGGCTTTTCCCTTCGTACATCCTCTTTCATCGAACTCGATATGTGCACTCCGGCCTCGCTTGGTTTCGTAGCGATAGCTTGTGCTCGAATTGCGAATACTGATCTTGTCTGGCTTGCCGAGTGCGCTCTCGACATCCTGCTGGCTCATGCCGGCGACAACCCGTTGATTGATGATCGCCTCGCGTCGCTCTCTGGCACTGATCAGATTTCCGCATCCGTCTTCGCTCTTTCCAACAATCGTTGGTTCGCCCCTTTTGTTATTGGTTCGAGAGACGCGGCGAGTCTCTGGCCCTGGCAGCAGGGCGATTGGCTCGTCGGTTGGTATGTGCGTACGGACTTCCTGTATGGAGCGGCGTTCGCTGGCTGCGCAGCTTAGGGTGGTGAAGGTGATGCGGCCGTCGTTTGCTTCGCATCTATGAATGGTTGCGGCGGGGATCCAGGGTGCGGGGCAGAGCAGGGTGAGCATTAAGAAACGGCGCGCGTAGGCTGGCATCAAGCGTCCTCCATGACGATTTCTTTTAAGCGTAGCCGTCACCTTTTGGCCGAGTGGTGTGTTTTCTTTTCAGGATGCGTCGTCGTAAATTGAAGGGTCAGGACAGTGCTCAAGTTTGTCTTGCAAGCGCTTGTTTCAGCCGCGATTTTTTAACATTTCAATCCGCCAAGCGGTGTATGATTGCGCCCGTCAGCCCCGCCGGGGCTTTTGGATTACTTCCATGGACTTACCCAGTAGTTACTCAATACCCCGTTTTTCCAATCATGAATTGACTGATTGATCCTTCCGGCGCGCCCCGCTGCTGGGAGTGGAGTTCGCCTATGTCTGAAGTTGAAGTAAAGAAAACACAAGAAAGCTTGCAGGACCGCCTCGCTCAAGTCGTTGAGCTGTTGCAGCGTCAGCGAGTGGTTGAAGATCTGACCCACCGCCAGGAAGGCCCGCATCACGACCGGGTCGAGAACCTGGTTCACCGGCAAAATCTCGTCGAGTTGCAACGCAAGCTCGATGATCTGCACTCCGCCGACGTCGCCTATATCCTTGAAGCTCTGCCGCTGGACGATCGCCTGACGCTATGGCAGCTGGTCAAGGCAGATCGCGACGGCGACATTCTCCTCGAAGTATCCGATTCGGTCCGAGAAACCCTGATCGCCGACATGGACGATCACGAGCTCCTGGCTGCGGCCAAGGACATGGATGCTGACGAACTTGCTGACCTGGCTTCCGAGCTGCCGCGAGATGTCGTCCATGAGCTGATGGAGACCCTGGATAACCAGCAGCGTGAACGTGTACGGTCCGCCCTTTCCTATGATGAGGAGCAGGTTGGTGCGCTGATGGACTTCGAGATGGTGACGATCCGTGAGGATGTCAGCCTCGAAGTGGTACTGCGTTATCTGCGCCGCCTCAAAGAATTGCCAGGCCACACCGACAAACTGTTTGTTGTTGATTACGACGGCGTCCTCAAAGGCGTTTTGCCTATCAAGCGCTTGCTGGTCAATGATCCGGACAAGCAGGTTTCTGAAGTCATGGCCAGCGATCCGGTGAGCTTTCATCCGGATGAAGATGCTTATGATGCTGCCCAGGCATTCGAGCGCTACGACTTGATTTCAGCGCCTGTCGTTGACAAGAACGGCAAGCTCATTGGCCGACTGACCATTGATGAAATGGTCGACCTGATTCGTGAAGAGAGCGAAAGCGAAGTTCTCAACATGGCGGGTCTGCGCGAAGAAGAAGACATATTTGCGTCAGTCTGGAAGTCTCTGCGCAACCGCTGGGCCTGGCTGGCAGTGAATCTGATTACCGCTTTCGTTGCGTCTCGAGTGATCGGTCTGTTCGAGGGGTCTATCGAGAAGCTGGTAGCGCTGGCGGCGTTGATGCCGATTGTGGCGGGTATCGGTGGTAACTCAGGAAACCAGACCATCACCATGATTGTTCGCGCGATGGCGTTGGACCAGGTGAGTACCGGCAATACTTCGCGGCTGATGCGCAAGGAATTGGCTGTTGCGCTGATCAATGGCGTGATCTGGGGTGGGGTAATTGGTGTCGTTGCTTATCTGCTCTATGGGAGCTGGTCCTTGGGGGTGGTGATGACGGCCGCCATGACGCTGAACCTGCTCCTTGCAGCGCTGATGGGGGTTTTGATTCCGATGACTCTGGTGCGACTTGGGCGCGATCCGGCGATGGGTGCCAGCGTAATGATCACCGCCATGACCGATAGTGGCGGCTTCTTCATTTTCCTCGGGTTGGCGACCATATTCCTGCTTTAGTTTTTCTCTCTCGAAACCCGCCAATTGGCGGGTTTTTTATGCCTGTAATTCCGGGCAAAAAAAAGCCAGCGGCTAAGCTGGCTTGGATATTCAGGATTACTCAGGAGGCGTCTGCAGCCATCTCGGCGTCATGAGCAATCAGCGAAACGAGTGCGTTTTGCTGGCGGTGGGAAAGCTGGCGGAAGCGCTGCAACAGTTCGCGCTCGTGCAAAGAAAGCTCTGGGCTGTCCAGGCGCATGCTCAATTCTTCGCCCAGCGCGCCTTCCTGAATCAGGCTCTGTTCGAGACGCGCGATGATTTCAGAGTTCATACTGCGATGATGATTGCGAGCCACTTCGGCAATGCGTTCACGCATTCCGTCTGGCAGACGTACGACGAACTTGTCAGCCGTACGGCTGGAATAAATTGCCTGTTTCAATGGGCGCATATATTTAACCGGTTAGTTCAGGGGAGCGGTTCTCGGGATTGGCCGCAGGATGTCAGTTAGGACAAGCGTTGCAGCCAAATGTTCAACCTGAATTGATGAGGCTCGCATCATGCCTCAAAGCAGCCAGATCATTGGCGTCAATTCTGTGACAAATATTGAACTGGATAAAGGCGTTCTGCCAGCACCAATTGTCAGAAATGCGGACTGGTTGGAAGTTGCCAGCACCGCTTTGCTGATCGCGTCCTCTGCTCATCAGCAGGTGTGCAATGACCTGACGGCATGACGAGCGAATTCAGTCACTGGTCCTTACCTTAACAAGGATAGTGGCAAATGGCCGATTTACTAGAGGTAGGGCGGTTCTTAGGCATTTTTAGGATGGGTGGCAGCTTGATTAATGGTGGGCAGGGGTGTCTGCTTTTTACGGCAATGGCTAGCTCCGCTCTGCTTTGCCGGCATGGCGATGCTTATGGAGGTCTGAGGTTGGGGCTGTAATTAAGGCTTCCTGCTATTTAGAGGGCGTATGCCTACACTTAAAAAGCAAAAGGACGACATGACAAAGTCTGGCTTGGTCGTTAACATGCTGGCCGTCCATCGCTTTGCGTATCTTCGCTGGCAGCAGTGTCTCAGTAGCTCAATTGGATAGAGCATCCCCCTCCTAAGGGGAAGGTTGGCAGTTCGAACCTGCCCTGGGACACCATATCTCCTCTTTCTCTTCCTTGGCCTGGCAATCGCCGGCGTCTGTTTTGCCTTGTCTCTTCTGTGCGCGTGACCTCTTCTATATAGAAGCGGGCGGTTTTTCTTGGGTTTGGCCCTTGAATGACAGAAAACTCAAATCAACGCTTGACGGCAGATTTCAGGTGTCTATAATTCGCCCCACTTCCGGC
>NZ_RCNY01000031.1:0-246041 GCF_004307635.1 Pseudomonas sp. Sample_22 | reverse complement strand
AAACTGTTCCGGTATTGTTTCACACAAGAATAAAATGCCCGTGAAATCGAGTGCTGCGTCATGACCAATCTCTTGCTCTACCAACGTATTGCTCAACAGCTGGCAGAAGACATCCGCCGTGGTGTCTATCAACCCGGCGAGCGCGTGCCTTCGGTGCGCAAGATGAGCTCGCAGCTCAATGTCAGCCATGCCACGGTTTTGCAGGCGTACGCCAATCTCGAGGATCAGGGCCTGATCCGCGCCCGACCGCAGTCCGGTTACTACGTGCACCAGACGCCGGCCCTGACCGCGCCAACCCCGGATATCGCCCGGGTCGAGCGTCCGGGTCTGGTTACGCGCAGCAGTATCATCCAGCAGGTGTTGGTCGAATCGCGCCGCGAAGGTGTGTTCCCTTTGGGCGCCGCCGTGCCGAGTGTCGATTATCTGCCGGTACGGGCACTGCATCAGCAATTGGCCAAAGTCACCCGATTCCATAGTCCTCGCGCGTTCAGCTACATGTTCAGTCCCGGTTTCGAACCGTTACGCCGACAGGTGGCAATCCGCATGCGCGATGCCGGTGTGGTGGTCGATCCTTCGGAAGTGGTTATCACCCACGGTTGCGTTGACGCCTTGCAGATGTCTCTGCGGGTGCTGACCCGGCCCGGCGATCTGATTGCCGCCGAGTCACCGACTTACTACGGTCTGTTGCAATTGGCCGACCTGCTGGGCCTCAAAGTCATCGAAATCCCTAGCGACCCGTCCACCGGCATGAGTCTCGAGGCCCTGCAACTGGCGGCCAACCAATGGTCGATCAAGGCCCTGGTACTGACCACCCGCCTGAGTAATCCGCTCGGTGGCACCATGCCCGAGGAGCGGCAGAAGCAGCTGCTGCGCCTGGCGTCGGACTTCGATATCCAGATTGTCGAGGATGATATCTACGGCGAATTGATGTTCGAACAGGGGCGCACCAAATCCCTCAAGGCCTATGACCGCCTGGATCGGGTGATCTACTGTTCGAGTTTCTCCAAGACCCTGTCACCGGGCGTGCGCATTGGCTGGATGATCGCTGGCAAGTACCAACAGGAAATTCAGCGGTTGCAGACATTCAGCACCCACTCGGCCTGCAGCGTCACGCAGATGGGCATTGCCGCTTATCTGGAAAATGGCGGTTACGACCGCCATTTGCGCTACATCCGCCAGGAGTACCGCAAGAACCTCAGCGCCTTCCAGCTCGCGGTGCAGCAGCACTTCCCCGAGGGCACGCAAATGACGCGGCCGACGGGCGGCTTCATTTTGTGGGTGAGTCTGCCAGGGCGGGTCAACACCCAGGAATTGCACGTGCGTGCGTTGCAGCAAGGCATCAGCATCGCGCCGGGGCTGATTTTCAGTAACACCGAGCAATTCAATCACTGTATCCGTCTCAACTGCGGGATCCCGTGGAACCGCGAGGCCGAGCGCGCATTGATGACCCTGGGCATGCTGGCCACACAGCTTTGCCAGGAGATGGCCGGCGGCTTTTGATGTGGCGGGCAGGTTAATCCTGCCCACGCTTGTCATGGCGCCTGCAACAGGAGAGCATATGGCCCCGCTGTCGATTGCGCGATGTGCGCCGTTGGATCCATGAAATCGATTTTTTCTACCACCTGTTTGTTGATCTGCCTGTTCATCAGCGCTCAGCCGGTATTCGTTCTGGCCGCTTCTGTTCAAGAAAAGCCGGCAGCGAGCACTTCAACGAAAAAAGCGGCGCCCGCGAAAAAAACTGCACCGGTCCAGAAGAAAACGGCGGCGGTGAAAAAGCGCCCGCCGATTGCATCCAAGTCGAAACAGGCCAGTGAAGTGGTGAAAACCCAACTTCCTTCAGCCAACCTGGATCTAAGCCTGCCCAAGGATATGGTTGAGGAGCTTGATCCCGTCGGCACTGTGCCGTTGCCTAAGCGCGAACCTGTGTTACCACAAATGTTCGGTGACAAAAGCAGCCAGTTCCAGCTCAACGGTCGTTTGATCAGTAACGAAATGCAGTTGCAATTGCGTAATGAAGTACGCCATGAAGTCGACGGCGCGGCGCTGGAGTTTGAGTTCAAGCGATAAGTCGACTCTATTCGCAACCCGCAGGGCAGACGCTTTGTCGGAGACTGGGCGGTCACGTCTCCGTTCGGGTAAAAACCCATGGACGGGTAATTTAAAACAACTGTTTTAGCGGTTACTCTGTGCCCCGTCCTTTTATACATTGCTCGTCGTGAGGTGCTTGTCGTCATGAAATGCCGTGAGGGCTGTGGCGCTTGTTGCATTGCCCCTTCCATCAGTTCGCCGATTCCCGGAATGCCACAAGGCAAAGCCGCGGGGGAGCGCTGCCTGCAATTGTCTGCCGACAATCTGTGCAATATTTTCGGCAAACCGGAGCGCCCGGCCGTGTGTTCGGCCTTCGAGGCCGACGTCGAGGTGTGTGGCAGCAGCAGTGAAGAAGCGATCAGGCTGATTGGCTGGTGGGAGCAGATGACGGCGGCGTAATGTGTCAACGAACGGAATTTCAACAATAAGGAATAACATTATGGGTTCGCTGCATCGTATCGCTGTGCTGTGTGGTTTGACGGCTGTATTGGCCACCTCGGTTGCACAGGCCGAAGATTGGGAAGTCGCCAAGAACGAAGACGGCATCAAGGTCTCCCTGAGTGAAGTGGCGGGTTCCGACTACAAGGCCTACCAGGGTGTGACCCTGATGAAGACCACAATGGCCAAGTTGCGCGCGCTGCAGGAAGACGTACCGGGTGCCTGCGCCTGGATTCACGAGTGCAAGAGCCAGAAGTTGCTCAAGCACGAAGGCGATCAGAGCTGGACCTACACCCAATTCAATACGCCATGGCCGGTGACCCCGCGTGACTCGGTGTTGCATGTCACCACCATCGAAGGTGCCGATGGCAGCCTGACCCGCAAGCTCGAGGGCGTGCCAACCTATCTTCCTGAAGAAAAAGGCTTTGTGCGCGTCGCCAGGATCGACGGTTTCTGGAAATTCGTTCCCAAGGGTGATCAGATCGAAGTGACCTACCAGGTACACACCGAGCCGGGAGGCAGCGTTCCATCAATGGTTGCGAACAAGTTCGTAGTGGACGCGCCGTTCAATACGCTGAAAAATCTCAAGGCCCGCGCCGAGAAGTAAAACGCGGCGCTTGCTGTCGCCGATCTACAGGGGGGCGCCGAGCCCAAAAACGGCGGCCACCTCAACACCTGTAGGAGCGCGGCTTGCCGGCGATGACGGCGGCACGTTCAACATCCATGATGCCTGACACTCCGTCATCGCCAGCAAGCTGTGCTCCTACAGGAAATACGTCATTAGCCCGTCAGTCGCCATTGCAGCCTGCATTCAGCTCGAAACCTTTATTGTGTTTCCAGATATGCGTTGCACAAAATTTTCACAACGCCTCCAAGACAATTCGCCCGCGTCGAAATGACAGAAGAGTAATCAATGGCATTGCCGCCGTTGATCGTGCAACATTTGCGCACCGCGCAAGCCCCGGAGCCAGGAATTGGCCAAAAGAGGGCAAGGCGCCGCTGTACTTTGAAACTTCAACTTCCAATGGGTCCTAAAACGACATGGCAATCCCGGACGCCCTGAGTCAGCAGCGAGCTTCGAGTCGCCTGCTGCAACCGACCGTCAAATCGCATCTGGCCTACACGCTGCTGTGCGCCTTGGTGATGATGGTGATGTTTTCCGCATTGCGCCTTGCGCTGCTGGTCTACAACCGCGAAATGATCCTCGATACACCGGCCTCGACCTTTGTCGAAGCGTTCTCCAACGGTCTGCGTTTCGACCTGCGGCTGGTGGTCTACCTCAGTATCCCGTTGATCCTGGCGCTGTTCAGTGCGCGGGCCATGGCTGCACGCGGGTTCTTTCGCCTATGGCTGACCATTGCGTCCAGCATTGCGTTGTTCCTGGGCCTGATGGAGATGGACTTCTACCGAGAGTTCCACCAGCGCCTCAACGGCCTGGTCTTCCAGTACGTGAAGGAAGACCCGAAAACCGTGATGAGCATGCTCTGGTATGGTTTTCCGGTGGTTCGCTACCTGTTGGCCTGGGCCGTTGGCACCTGGCTCCTGAGCCTGGCGTTCAAGGGCGCGGACCGGGCGACCCGGCCTCGTGGCCCGTTCAGCGGCGGCAGCATCAGTACGCGCCAGGTTGCACCTTGGTACGCACGCCTCATGGTCTTCGTGGTCTGCCTGCTGATCTGCGTGGTCGCAGCCCGTGGCACCTTGCGCCAAGGCCCGCCGATGCGCTGGGGCGATGTGTACACCACCGACTCCAACTTCGCCAACCAATTGGGCCTCAACGGCACGCTTTCCCTGGTGGCGGCGGCGAAGAGCCGCATGTCCGAGGATCGCGACAACATCTGGAAAGCCACGTTGCCGCAACCCATGGCGCAGCAGACCGTGCGCGACATGCTGGTGATGAAGGACGACAAACTGGTGGATGGCGAAACCGCCGCCGTACGTCGTGATTACACGCCGCCAACCGACAAGACCCTGCCGATCAAGAACGTCGTCGTGATCCTGATGGAAAGCATGGCCGGTCATTCGGTGGGTGCCTTGGGCGCCCCTGGCAACATCACGCCTTACCTCGACAAATTGTCGAAGGAAGGCCTGTTGTTCGACCGCTTCTTCTCCAACGGTACCCACACTCACCAGGGCATGTTTGCCACCATGGCGTGCTTTCCCAACCTGCCGGGTTTCGAATACCTGATGCAGACCCCGGAAGGCAGCCACAAGTTGTCGGGCTTGCCGCAGTTGCTCAGCGCTCGTGACTACGACGACGTTTATGTCTACAACGGTGACTTCGCCTGGGATAACCAGTCAGGGTTCTTCAGCAACCAGGGCATGACCAACTTCATCGGGCGTAACGACTTCGTCAACCCGGTGTTCTCCGATCCGACGTGGGGCGTGTCTGACCAGGACATGTTCGACCGTGGTCTGGTTGAACTGAAAGCCCGGGACGGCAAGGACAAGAAGCCGTTCTATGCGTTGCTGCAAACCCTGTCCAACCACACCCCTTACGCCTTGCCAACGCCATTGCCGGTCGAACCCGTTACTGATCGTGGCAGCCTGAACGAGCACCTGACCGCCATGCGTTACTCGGACTGGGCGTTGGGTCAGTTCTTTGAGCAGGCGCGCAAAGAGCCGTACTTCAAGGAAACCCTGTTCGTCGTCGTTGGCGACCACGGGTTTGGCAACGAGCGGCAGATCACCGAGATGGACCTGGGGCGCTTCAACGTACCGATGCTGCTGATTGCCCCTGGCATCCAGGAAAAGTTCGGCACGCTGAGCCACACAGTGGGTACGCAAATCGACATCGTACCGACCATCATGGGGCGTCTCGGTGGCGAAGTGCGTCATCAGTGCTGGGGCCGCGACCTGCTCAACCTGCCTGAAGGTGACACCGGTTTTGGCGTGATCAAGCCGTCCGGCAGTGAACAGACCACGGCCATCATCACGGCTGACCAGATTCTGGTATTGCCGAAGGACAAGGACATGGCGCCGAAGATGTATCAGTACGAACTGGGCGCCAAACCGCGCGCCGAGGTTATACCGGATGCATCACGCACCGCCGAGTTGAAGACCAAGCTGGAAGCGTTCCTGCAGACAGCGACCAAAAGCCTGATCGATAACACGGCTGGTGTGGTGGACGGCACGCCGGACTAAACGCTGACGCAATAAAAAAGAGGCCTTGGAAAAGGCCTCTTTTTTTTGCCGATTAAATCGTCATATCTTGCCGAGTAACAACAGAATAATGATCACCACCAACACCACGCCGATGATACCGGACGGGCCATAACCCCAACTTCTGGAGTGCGGGAAGACCGGCAGACCACCGATCAGTAACAAAATCAGAATGATGAGTAGAATTGTGCCCATGTCTGTTTCCTTGCTGTAAGAGTTCAGGAATGACTTTGCCGTTATCAGTCAGCGGGAATGCCATTAATTCGAGCCGCTTAAAACTTCCGACCATGGCGCTTGAAAGAAAATTCCAAGTTTTTTTGCTGTTTTTCGAAACAAAGCCAATTCCAATTCTTTTTAGTTAGTTGATGCAGCCCTTCCGACGGTTTGCTCATGCCATTCAGCAATCTGATGGAGCGTGGGTCGCGCAATATCCTTCGCTACACTCGACGCATCTTCCCCGGAACAACAAGGCTGTTTGCTATGCAAAATCGCATGATGATCACTGGTGCAGGCTCTGGCCTGGGTCGCGAAATCGCGCTGCGCTGGGCGCGTGAAGGCTGGCAGCTGGCCTTGTCGGACGTCAGTGAGCCCGGCCTGCAGGAAACCCTGAAACAGGTACGCGAAGCGGGCGGCGACGGTTTCATCCAGCGTTGCGATGTCCGCGATTACAGCCAGCTGACCGCGTTCGCCCAGGCTTGCGAAGAGAAACTCGGTGGCATCGATGTCATTGTCAACAACGCAGGCGTGGCGTCGGGTGGGTTCTTCAGCGAACTGTCCCTCGAGGACTGGGACTGGCAGATCGCGATAAACCTCATGGGTGTGGTCAAGGGCTGCAAGGCATTCCTGCCACTGCTGGAAAAAAGCAAAGGCAAGATCATCAACATCGCGTCGATGGCAGCGTTGATGCAAGGCCCGGCCATGAGCAACTACAACGTGGCCAAGGCGGGTGTGGTGGCATTGTCCGAGAGTCTGCTGATCGAACTGGCTCAACAGGAAGTCGGCGTGCACGTGGTATGTCCGTCATTCTTCCAGACCAACTTGCTGGACTCTTTCCGAGGTCCGACCCCGGCCATGAAAGCCCAGGTTGGCAAGTTGCTGGAAAGTTCGCCGATCAGCGCCGCTGACATCGCCGACTACATCTATCAGCAAGTCGGTGCCGGCGAATTCATGATTCTGCCCCACGAGCAGGGTCGTATGGCCTGGGCACTGAAGCAGAAGAACCCGCAATTGCTCTACAACGAAATGACGCTGATGGCTGACAAGATGCGCGCCAAGGCCAAGCAAACCGCAGGCTGAACTTGCCGGCGAGCGATGGCATCGTTAGGGTGGCCGCCATCGGCCACTCTCATGAGACGTTCGCATGCTCAACTATCTGTGGTTCTTCCTGGCCGCGCTGTTCGAAATCGCCGGTTGCTTCGCCTTCTGGATGTGGTTGCGCCAGGGTAAAAGCGCCTGGTGGATCGTGCCGGCGCTGCTCAGCCTGACGTTGTTCGCCCTGTTGCTGACCCGCATTGAATCGACCTATGCCGGTCGTGCCTATGCCGCCTACGGTGGCATCTACATCATCGCCTCGATCGGCTGGCTGGCGGTGGTTGAACGGATTCGTCCGCTGGGCTCGGACTGGCTCGGGGTGGCGTTATGCGTGATTGGCGCCAGCATCATCCTGTTCGGCCCGCGATTTTCCGCCTCCTGAAACGGGCCTTGCTTTGCGCTGCACTGTAAGACGTTTCCGTCAGTGTGTTGGCCGCTGGCTGTAGGTTCAGTCTGGATTGCCGCTACTGCCTTGAAGGCCAAGCCTGCGCCGGGCATCTTCAAGGTTCGGTAAACCTGAAAGGACCAAGGCCATGCTTGTACTCAGCCGCGTAGTGGGCGAATTGATTTCCATCGGCGACAACATTTCCATACGCGTCGTCGCCGTCAACGGCAATAACGTGCGTTTCGGTGTCGAAGCGCCGAGAGAGGTCAATGTGCATCGCTCGGAGGTTTACGAGCGCATCAAGCGCAAGCTGCCCAAACAGAAAAAATCAGTCGAATAGATGTTTGGGCACGTCGTGCTTGAGCATGAGCTGGCATTGCTCGCTTTCCGGGTCGAAGACGATCAGCGCCTGGCCCTTGGTCAATGCCTGGCGGACCCGCAATACGCGGGTCTCCAGGGGCGTGTCATCACCATTGTCGGTGCCGTCACGGGTCACGAAATCCTCGATCAGGCGGGTGAGGGTGTCGACTTCAAGTTGGTCGTGGGGGATCAGCATAGGCACCTCGGATCAATCAATGGCGCGATGCTACGGCGGTTGGCAACACATCACCAGCAGGAGCTGCTGCAGGATCGCTAATTGTCGTTGCGCTGTCCCACCAGGCTGTCCACTGACGGCACCCGCGTATCGCTTTCCATCTGGGTGTCGTGCTCGATCTGATGACTGAAGCGGTCAAGTGACCCCGTGGCGGGTTGGGCATCGCTGGCGAAGACCGGTGGGCTGAGGATGTAGGCACCGAGCAGGCGACTCAGGGCCGCAAGGCTGTCGATGTGGGTGCGTTCGTAGCCATGGGTCGCGTCGCAGCCGAAGGCGAGCAGGGCGGTGCGGATGTCATGCCCCGCGGTGACTGCCGAGTGCGCATCGCTGAAGTAATAGCGGAACAGGTCACGGCGTACGGGCAAGTCGTTATCGCTGGCCAGGCGCAGCAGATGTCGTGACAAATGGTAGTCGTACGGTCCGCCCGAATCCTGCATCGCGATGCTCACGGCGTGTTCGCTGGAGTGCTGGCCCGGGGCGACCGGTGCGATGTCGATGCCGACGAATTCGCTGACGTCCCACGGCAATGCCGCCGCCGCGCCGCTGCCGGTCTCTTCGGTGATGGTGAACAGCGGATGACAGTCGATCAGCAATTCTTCACCGCTGTCGACGATGGCTTTCAACGCCGCCAGCAGCGCCGCTACCCCGGCCTTGTCATCGAGGTGGCGGGCGCTGATGTGACCGCTTTCGGTGAATTCCGGCAATGGGTCGAAGGCGACGAAATCGCCGACGCTGATGCCCAGCGAATCACAATCGGCACGCGTCGCGCAGTAGGCGTCGAGGCGCAGTTCGACGTGATCCCAACTGATCGGCATTTCATCCACGGCCGTATTGAAGGCGTGCCCGGATGCCATCAAGGGCAACACACTACCGCGAATCACGCCGTTGTCGGTGAACAGGCTGACCCGGCTGCCTTCGGCAAAACGGCTGGACCAGCACCCGACCGGGGCAAGGGTCAGGCGACCGTTATCCTTGATGGCCCGTACCGCCGCGCCGATGGTGTCCAGGTGCGCGGATACGGCGCGGTCGGGGCTGTTTTTCTTGCCCTTGAGGGTCGCGCGGATGGTGCCGCGTCGAGTCATTTCGAAGGGAATGCCCAGCTCTTCCAGGCGTTCGGCGACGTAGCGCACGATGGTGTCGGTGAACCCGGTGGGGCTGGGAATGGCGAGCATTTCCAGCAGGACTTTTTGCAGGTACGTCAGGTCGGGTTCTGGGTATTTGATGGTCATGGAAACTCCTGATGGGGTGAGCACTGATCATTCCCACGCTCTGCGTGGGAATGCCTCAACGGACGCTCTGCGTTCGGCTCTTCGGGACGCAGAGCGTCCCGGGCTGCATTCCCACGCAGAGCGTGGGAACGATCATGAACGAGGCCTAGACTGCCGGCTGACTATGCGGAAACAGCAAATCCACAAAGCGCTCGGCCGTCGGTTGCGGCTCATGGTTGGCCAGCCCGGCGCGTTCATTGGCTTCGATAAATACGTAGTCAGGCTGATCGGCGGCGGTCACCAGCAGATCCAGGCCGACCACCGGAATATCCAGCGCCCGGGCGGCTCGTACGGCAGCGTCCACCAGGGTCGGGTGCAGAATCGCGGTGACGTCCTCGAGAATGCCGCCGGTGTGCAGATTTGCCGTACGCCGCACGAACAGATGTTCGCCCGCCGGCAGGATGCTGCTGTAGTCGTAACCGGCAGCATTCAACGTGCGTTGGGTTTCCTGGTCGAGGGGGATTTTGCTTTCGCCGTCGGTAGCCGCTTGACGGCGTCGGCTCTGGGCTTCGATCAATTCGCCGATGGAATGTTGTCCATCGCCCACCACTTCCGCCGGTCTGCGAATGGCCGCCGCCACCACGTCAAAGCCGATCACCAGGATGCGCAGATCAAGACCCTCATGGAAGCTTTCCAGCAACACACGATTGTCGAACTGGCGCGCTGACTCGATGGCTTGCTGGACGTCCTCGATGCTCTGCAAATCCACCGCCACGCCCTGGCCCTGTTCGCCGTCCAACGGCTTGACCACCACTCGATGGTGTTCGTCGAGGAACGCCAGGTTGTCATCGGCATTGCCCGCCAGTTGCTGAGCCGGCAGGTTCAAGCCGGCAGCCTTGAGCACTTTGTGAGTCAGGCTTTTGTCTTGGCACAGGCTCATGCTGATGGCGCTGGTCAGGTCGCTGAGCGATTCCCGGCAGCGAACCCGACGCCCGCCGTGGCTGAGGGTGAACATCCCGGCATCGGCGTCATCCACTTGCACATCGATGCCGCGGCGATGCGCTTCCTCGACAATGATCCGCGCATACGGATTGAAGGCCACCTCTGGCCCCGGCCCGAGAAACAGCGGCTGGTTGATGCCGTTCTTGCGCTTGATGGCGAAGGTCGACAGGTTGCGAAAACCGAGCTTGGCGTAGAGGCTTTTCGCCTGGCGATTGTCGTGCAATACCGACAAATCGAGATAACTCAGCCCACGGCTCATGAAGTGTTCGATCAAATGCCGCACCAGCACCTCACCGACGCCAGGCCGCGAACAGCGCGGATCGACCGCCAGGCACCATAGGCTGCTGCCGTTTTCCGGATCGTTGAAAGCCGTGTGATGATTGAGCCCCATCACGCTGCCGATCACCGCACCGCTGTCGTCATCTTCAGCCAGCCAATACACCGGCCCGCCGTCATGCCGTGGGGTCAGCAAGGTCGGATCGACGGGCAACATGCCGCGTGACTGATACAGCTGATTGATTGCATTCCAGTCGGCTTCGGTCTGCGCACGGCGGATGCGAAAACCGCGAAACACCCGGGTGGCCTGACGGTAGTCACTGAACCACAGGCGCAAGGTGTCGGACGGGTCGAGGAACAACTGGGTCGGTTCCAACCCCAATATTTGCTGGGGTGCGGCAACGTACAGGGCAATGTCGCGCTCGCCGGGCTGTTCGTTGAGCAGTTCTTTGGCGAGGCTGGCCGGATCGGCAAAGGTATGGCCGATCAACAGGCGACCCCAGCCGCAATGCACGGCAATCGGCTCGCCGCCCAGTGCGCTGCCGTCTTCGGCCAGGCGCGCCTGCAAGCGTTCGTAGGAGGGCGCCTGACCGCGTAACAAGCGTTGGCTGAAAGCCGTGGCGTGAGGTTTCATCGATCAGATTCCTTGTTCACTGAGCCACAGGTTCAGGGCCGCCAGTTGCCACAGTTTGGAGCCGCGCAGCGGGGTCAGTTGCCCTTGCGGGTCGGTCAGCAGGCGGTCGAGCATGGCCGGGTTGAACAGGCCGCGATCCTGGCTGGGATCAAGCAACAGTTCGCGCACCCATTCCAGCGTGTCACCCTGCAAATGCTTGAGACCCGGCACCGGGAAGTAGCCTTTCTTGCGGTCGATCACTTCACTGGGGATCACCAACCGCGCGGCTTCCTTGAGCACTTGCTTGCCACCGTCCGGCAATTTGAATTTGCCCGGTACGCGAGCCGACAACTCCACCAGGCGATAGTCGAGAAACGGCGTACGCGCTTCCAGGCCCCAGGCCATGGTCATGTTGTCGACGCGCTTGACCGGGTCGTCCACCAGCATCACCGTGCTGTCCAGACGCAGGGCTTTGTCGACGGCCGCGTCGGCGCCAGGCTGTGCGAAATGTTGCTTCACGAAGTCGCCGGCAGCGTCGTTCGCCGTCAGCCATTTCGGCTGCACGGTGGCGGCGTAGTCGTCGTAACTGCGATCGAAAAACGCCTCGCGATAAGCGGCGTATGGATCACTGGCGCCATCCACCTGTGGATACCAGTGATAACCGGCGAACAGCTCGTCGGCGCCCTGGCCGCTTTGCACCACTTTGCAATGCTTGGCCACTTCCCGGGACAGCAGGTAGAAGGCGATGCAATCGTGGCTGACCATCGGCTCGCTCATCGCGCGGAACGCGGCGGGCAGTTTCTCGATGATCTCTTTTTCGTCGATGCGCAGTTGATGATGCTGGGTGCCGTAGTGCTTGGCGATCAGGTCCGAATACTGGAATTCGTCACCGCGTTCGCCTCCGGCATCCTGGAAACCGATGGAAAACGTCGACAGGTTTTCTACCCCGACTTCGCGCAACAAGCCCACCAGCATGCTCGAGTCGACACCGCCGGAAAGCAGCACGCCAACGTCCACCGCTGCCCGTTGGCGAATCGCTACCGCCTCGCGGGTGCTGTCGAGCACGCGATCGCGCCAGTCTTCGAGTGTCAGACTCATCTCATCGGCGTGTGGGCCGTAGGGCAAGGTCCACCAGGTTTTCTGCTCGGTGCTGCCATCGGGTTCGATGCGCATCCAGCTGGCCGGCGGCAGTTTTTCGATGCCTGCCAGCAACGTGCGTGGCGCCGGGACCACCGCGTGGAAATTCAAATAATGATTGAGCGCCACCGGGTCAAGGATCGGGTTGATGTCGCCCCCCTTGAGCAGCGCCGGCAATGCCGAGGCAAAGCGCAGGCGCTGGCCGGTGCGCGACAGATACAACGGTTTCACGCCAAGGCGATCGCGGGCAATGAACAGGCGTTGCGCATCGCGCTCCCAGATGGCAAAGGCAAACATGCCGTTGAGTTTCGGCAGCAGAGCCTCACCCCAGGCGTGAAAGCCCTTGAGCAGCACTTCGGTGTCGCCACCGGAATAGAAGGCATAACCAAGGCCTTCCAGCTCCGCACGCAATTCCGGGTAGTTGTAGATGGCGCCGTTGAAGGCCAGCGACAAGCCCAGTTGGTTGTCGATCATCGGCTGCGCAGAGCCGTCCGACAGGTCCATGATTTTCAGGCGTCTGTGGCCCAGGGCAATCGGCCCTTGGCTATGGAAACCCCAGGCATCAGGACCGCGTGGTGCCAGGTGATGGGTGATTCGCTCTACGGCTGCAAGGTCTGCAGGTTGATTGTCAAAACGTAACTCGCCAGCTAATCCGCACATAAATTCCTTACCGGTTTTTCCGTTGGGGAGGGTGAAACGCTACCGCGCCAAAACAGCGGGTACTCAGAAACTGACCCGCTCGGATTTCAGTAGTTTTAGATCGATACGTTATAAGTGGCGGCTGTCGGACGAATGGCTCCTACCTGAAACGGCTTGTGCCAGTGGCAATAGATATTGCTACGAAGCATAGGAATACTTGCTCGGACGCCACGGGATCAGCCCTGATATTCGAATTATCATTTGCCCGTTGAGCGCCGTAGGCTGAACGCATCTGAATGCAATAAGGACATTGCACATGCTGCCAACACTCCCGAAAACAAACCCTCCTGCCGTGACATTTACCCCGGCGCATCGGCTGGACGCACTGGTGGAACACACCGCTGACCTGGACAAGGCCGAGGTCTTGCAAAGGTCCATTCCGGACTGGCTGGCCAACGCCGACCTGGCCCAGGCGCAAGCGCTGAAAACAGCCTTTGAGCAGGCGCATGTTTGCCACACCCGGGCGCGCGAGGCGCTCGACAGGCTGAAGCCGCTGGATGTGTTCTGCATGGAACAATTGACCGACTTGCTCAAAGCCAAGTGGACAGTCGAGTTCGATGTCGAGCGCGATACGCTGGAGGTCAGCACCACTTCGATTACTTCGACAAGCATGTTCCCCGTCGATTGGACTGGCACCGTCACCACCCAATCCCGCAGCCTGCTCCACGCCGCCATGGAGAACTTCACCCTCGGCGAAGCTGGCACGAATGGATTTTCCAAAGAATCGTTGATTCGCATCAATGGCAAGCCTCAGACAGCAACAGTCATCACCCCTGCGCACTTCGCCACGTTGTGCCGCGAACTGGACCTCGGTGGCCGTTACCAGCAACACATTGACCAAGCATTGGCGCTTCCCCCCAGAACCCTGGTTGACAGCGCTGCCAACTCAGCGGCTTCGGCTGCTGACATTCGGCGCCTGAAATTGCTCGATATGCAGGTCGCCGTGCACATCGCCTACATGAAAAAGGACATCAGCGCCGCAGCTCATGCCCTCCTGAACAGCGTGATCACGCAAGATGTTCCGGTGGCAAGCATCCGAAACGCGCTGTTCGATGGCGTACCGGTGATGTGGCAGGGCTTGATGATTCATGACGTTTGCATCTCGGGTGCGCTGGTGTTCAGCAATCAGTCGATCGATACCCACGCACAGGCGAAATGCATCGTCTACATGCCGAACGAGCCCCGTCGACCGCTGTATGAATACGCCTCGCTGGACGAGTTCAAGGTTTACCTGACACTCAAGTTGCAAACCAAAAGCTACCGAGCGGAGTTCGCCAGGCAATACCTTTGCGGTCACGATAAGACGAAGTTCTTTACCGCTTTTGACAAGGACAAGGCATTAGGTCCTTTGGCGGCCATGCCAGCGACCTGTCCTTCGGATTTTTTCTTCAGTGCTTTCATCGAAAAGACCCAGCAGGATGCGCAAGTGTTGGCGGTGCCGACAGAATCGGTCGATGAACAACAACGGGAGAAAACACGTAAAACGCTGATGGAGGCGAGCCTGGTCCTGCTCAACGCAGCGTCGTTCTTCGTTCCTGTACTCGGGGAGTTGATGGCCGCGGCGGCCATCGTCGAAATTGTCGGCGAGGTGTATGAAGGGGTGCAGGACTGGACGCACGGTCAGCGCACCGAGGCCTTGTCGCATTTACTCAACGTCGTGGAAAACGTCGCGCAGATGGCCGCGTTTGTGGTGGGCGGCAAGGTGGTGACGTCTGCATTCAGTCGAATCGCAGGCGAACAGGCGACCTTTTTCGACGGTTTTGAGGCGGTAACCGGTCGTCATGGCGAACCAAGGTTATGGAAACCCGACCTGAAGGCCTACAAACAGGCAACGCCACCGGCAGCGACACTGCGACCTGATTCGAACGGCCTCTACAAGGACGGCCAGCGCACGTTGATCCTCATGGACGGGGCGCCGTATCGCGTCTCGCAAGATCCTGCAACGAAAGCGTGGCGCGTCGACCATCCCGTGCGCCAGGATGCTTTTCAGCCCACTCTCGTACGTCACGTCGAAGGAGGCTGGCGCCATATCCATGAACACGTATACGAATGGCCAAGCGGTTATGCGCTCAAACGGCTCAGCCCTGGCCAGACCGGGCTGAGCCACAGCGACATCGTGAGCATTGGCGCCATCACCGACCTGCCACCGGCGCTTGTGCACCAATTGCACGAAGCAAATCTGCCCTTGCCGGCGCGGATCAAGGACTGCATCGAGCGGTTCAAATTGAATCAGGGTATCAATCTGCTGATCAGGCGAATGGAGCGTGGAGAATTCTCCGGCACAGCCCATTTGCAGGAACAACTGCATACGTTGCCGACATTGCCCGGTTGGCCCAAGGAGCGATTCATCGAGGTCGTCGACGATAAACAGCAGTTCGTCTCGCGCCACCCGCAATCGGCGACGGTTGATGAGGCCAACCGCGTGCCTGTAAGCGAGTCCGAGCTGAAGTCAGGAAAGTTGCTGGAGACCGTGATCAACGGCCTGTCTTCCAAGGAAGTCGAAGGCATCATCGGCGCCACGACAGAGTCCAAACCCGCGCTGCTGGCGCAAAAAATCGGCACGGCGCTGAAAGGCAATCGCCGGCCCCTGATGGAGCAGCTGTATAAAACCTACGATGGCATTGCCACTGGCGACGTTGCAACGTTGTGCGACCAGGTTACCGACCTTCCGGTGCGCGTGGCCGAGGAGCTGTTGAGCAATGCCTCTGGCAGAGACCGTAGCCTTCTTCGTGAGCGCAGGATCCTGGGGCTGGATCTGGCGCAACAGGTCAGTGAGGCACAGTTTTCGATCAGGCAGGATCGTGCCCTCACCGGGTTTCGCCTGCCGTCTCTGGCCAATGACGATACCGACAACCTGGCGCTCAGGTTCATGGATCGACTGCAAGGCTGGGACGACGGGTTTCGCCTGGAAGTACGCCAGGGATCAAGCACCGGCACCTTGCTCGACAGCGTTGGCCAGGCCACTGCACCCGCGAAGGGCGTGATCGTCAAGACGGCTTCGGGCTATCAAGTCAGCCAAGGCACTGGCACCGCACTCACTACCCGTAGCAGCGAGCGCCTGCTCGATTCGATTTATCGCGCATTGCCGCAAACCCAGCGTACCCGCATGGGCTTGTCCGGGATCGAGGCGCAGGATGTTTCAAGGTTGCAGACCCGTCTGTTGGTGGCAACATCACGGGATCCGCTACGCACCGCACGGATGCTGCGCAATGAACGCACAGAGCTGGCGCAACATTTTTCCAGCTGCGTACAGGCTGACCCGCCTGCGGCAAACGTCTATGCACAAGCCTTGATTCGCAAAGTCAGAAAGCTCTATCCGTATTTCAGCGATGCCCAGGTTTCGTCTTTTCTCGACGCGGCGGGCAGCACCCAGGCGTTGCGGGTAAACCGCATCAAGGTGCTCGAGCAGCAGCTCAAGCAACTGCGCGAGGTCCTGCGCAACTGGTGCGCCGATGACGAACAAATGAAGAAGTTGCCCGGGCAACTCAACGACCTGCGAGTCAGTCGTCGTCAGGTGGCCGATGCCATCGAAAACTGCTGGCGCCGGGTCGCGCCGCCGAGATGGCCGCAGGATCAGCCCTACACAGCGCTCAATCTTCAGCGCAACCCGGTCGGCCAGATGCCGACGCTGACCGAACAGGACGTTGCGCATGTACGCAGCCTCGCTATCACGGACATGGAAGCAGGCGATGAGTTGGCCTATTTCCTGAGGCCGTTCAAAGGGTTGGTCACCCTGGAGCTGGACCGCAATCGGCTGACGCGGTTGCCTGAAATACTGTCGCATATGCCCGACCTTCAGCATTTGAGCCTGAACGGCAATCAAGTGGCGCTGACGGAGCACACGTTGCGCAAACTGGCCGACATGCGCACGTTGCGCACGCTTTCGCTCAGCGGCAACCGTCTGGGAGCCACGCTGGATGTCAGCCAAATGGCCAACCTGCAGGCCTTGATTCTCAGCGACACACACGCCACCGAACTGCCTGCGGGATTTGACCGCTTGCCGTACCTCAACAGAGTCGACTTGCGTGGTAACCAGATTCGAGAGTTGCCGGACTGGCTGTTTGATGTGCCGCAACGCTTCGCCCAATTCATCAACCTGCGATACAACCCCTTGTCCGCAGCCAGTCGCGCGAAACTGCAGTCTTACCGTGACAGGACCGGTATCGGCATGGGGTTCATGGCGGACGATGCCAAGGTGACCAGTGAACAGGTCGCCAGGGACTTCTGGATGCCTGATTCACGGGAAGCCAATTACGCCGGGCGCAACCGCACATGGCTGGCGCTGAAGAATGAGCCAGCGTCGCCGGGACTCTTCCAGTTGCTGGCCGAGGTGGGGAACTCGGCGGACAGCCGTTTTGTGCATGAAGACATGACTCGTCGGGTATGGAACGTCATTGACGCGACAGCCGCTGATTCGGCGTTGCGCGAGCGGTTGTTGGCGCTGGCGGTGAAGGCCAACTGTACGGATTCCGCGGCATTGATTTTCAGTCACCTTGAAGTGGCGGTCGAAATCGACAAGGTGGTGAAGGCGTCTGCCAATGCTCACGATGAAGCCGCTCGACTGTTGAGCCTTGGGCGAGCTTTGTTCTGCCAGGACACCCTAGCCGGGATTGCCGAGGAACATGCGCGGGCCAACCCCAGGCTTGATCCCGTGGAAGTGGAATTGGCCTACCGAACCGGTTTGGCCGAGCGGCTGGAGCTGGTCGGCCAACCTCGGCATATGCGTTACGCATCGCTCAGCGGTGTGACGCAGGCAAACCTGGACACTGCTTACGCCCGAGTGACCACGGCATTATTGTCACCGGCGTTGCTGCGGGATCTGAGCACGCGTTCATTCTGGGTCGACTTCTTGCGTAAGCATCACGCTCAACGTTTGAATCGCCTCGCCGCACCCTTTCACGTGCGAATGCAGGCGGCCTTCGAAGGCGAGGCGACGCTGGGCACGCGCTATCGCGCCCATGTCGATGGCATCATGAATCAGTTGCAGCAGGCCGAGATCACGTTGCTGGAGGAACTGACCACACAGGCGCTGGCGGCGGACGAGACGAAAACCTGTTTTATCCTCGATTGAGCGTCTCAGGCCTTGCCGCGAATCAATCGGCGCAAGGCAAAACGGTTCGGGTGGCAGGCTTCGGCCACCGCCCTGGGCAGAGGCAGCGGTTCGTTATCCAGCCAGGCGGCGAGCAATTCGCCGGACAGCGGCGCGGTGATCAAACCACGTGAGCCGTGACCGCTGTTGACGTACAAGCCGTCGAGCCATGGGCATTCGATGTCCGGCACTTGCCGGGCATCCTTGGCGAGTGCCGCATAGGCCTGGGCGAAAGCCTGACTGTCGGCCAACGGGCCGACAATCGGCAGGTAGTCGGGGCTGGTGCAGCGAAACGCCGCCCGACCCTGGAGGCTTTCCGGGGCAAGCGTGTCGGCCTCCAGTCGCGTAACCAGATCGTGGGAAATCTCTTCGAGCATGGCCAGGTTGCCCTGGTGTTCGGCGATGGTCGGAGTCAGGTCGTCGCTCTTGAAATCGAAACTGGCGCCGAGGGTGTGTTCGCCGTGACGCGCGGGGGCGACATAGCCTTCGGCACAGACCACCGTGCTCAAGGCCTGGCTTTGCGGGGTTTGCGCCAGGCGGGTGATTTGCCCGCGAATGCGTTTGAGCGGCAATTCTGCGCTTTCGGCGAAGCGTTGAATCTCGGCGGCACCGGCCAGCACGACCACGGGGGCGCTGGCGAGCAATCGCTCGCCGTCCCACGCTTGCCACTGGCCGTCGACCTTGCGCAGTTGCACGGCATCGTGGTGTGTCAGTATTTGAATGTTGTGCTGTGCAACCTGCGATTGGCACAGCGCCGGAGGATGCACCCAGCCACCTTCGGGAAAGTACATGCCGCCGTGCGCCAGACCGATCCCCGCCAGCGCCTGGGCCTGGGGCTGATCGATCAGGTGCAGCAGGTCTGCGGGAAACGCCTCGGCCAATTGCGCCTGTCGTTCGGCTTCCCTGGCATTGAACGCCAGTTGCAGCACGCCGCAATCGTCCCAGTCAGTGCCACGTTGCAAGTGCTCCAGCAGTCGTCGGGTGTAGCCGAAACCGCTGACGATCATTTGCGACAGCGCGGTGCCGTGCGCCGATAACTTCAGGTAAAGCACACCCTGTGGATTGCCGGAGGCCTCCTGGGCAATGTCGGCGTGGCGCTCCAGCACGCTCACTTGCCAGCCTCGCGCTGCAAGACTGGCGGCGCTGGCGCAACCGGCCAGCCCGGCGCCGATCACCAGTGCCTGGCGTTCACCCGTCAGCGGTGCAGGGCGGGCAAACCAGGGTTTGGCCGGGATTGGCGCAGCAACCTCCTGCGGCCACCCGAGGAATTCTCCACGCAGGATTTCCCATTTATGGCCGATGCCCGGCGTGCGTTTCATCTTGAAGCCCGCGGCGTTCAGCAGTCGCCGAACCCAACCGGTACTGGTGAAGGTACTGATGGTCGAGCCGGGAGCAGCCAATCGTGCCAGTTCGACGAACAGTTCGGCGGTCCACATGTCAGGGTTTTTCGCCGGGGCAAAACCGTCGAGAAACCAGGCGTCGATTGGCCCGTCCAGTTGCGGCAGTTGCTCCAGTGCATCGCCGATCAGCAAGGTCAGCGTGACCCGGCCGTTGGCCAGTGTCAGGCGCTGAAAGCCTTGATGGATGGCCACGTACTGCGCCAGCAGTTGATCGGCAAATACCTTGAGCTGCGGCCACAGTGCCAGGGCGCGCTGCAGGTCGGCGAGGCTCAATGGATATTTTTCGACGCTGACAAAATGCAGCCGCGCCCCGGGTACCGCATGTTGCTCGAACACCTGCCAGGCACAGAGAAAATTCAGTCCGGTACCAAACCCCGTTTCGCCAATCACCAACCGGCCACCGGGTGGCAACGCGGCAAAACGTTCTGCCAGGCGGTTCTGTTCGATGAACACGTAGCGGGTTTCGTCCAGCCCCGACTGATCGGAGAAATACACATCGTCGAACACACGCGAATACGGACGACCTTGATCATCCCAGTCGAGCTGGGCGTGGGGCAATACAGGTTTCATGGCAGGCTCGGCAACGGCAAGGTGGCCATTCTAGCCGATCACGGGCGTGGCGCTTGATCCGCCTTTGTGGCGAGGGAGCTTGCTACGCCTTTGTGGCGAGGGAGCTTGCTCCCGCTCGGGTGCGAAGCAGCCGCCAATGTTTTTGGCGGCTGCTTCGCTGTCCAGCGCAAGCAAGCTCCCTCGCCACAGGTTTCTCGCGGCTGCGAAAATTGGATTTGTCTCACGCAAGAGAGGTCCATCCGCTAGTCTTGCTCAAATCTGCAAGGGAGCCGTTCATGTTCGAATCCGCTGAAATCGACCACGCCATCGACAAAGAAACCTACGACGCCGAAGTGCCGGCGCTGCGCGAAGCCTTGCTCGAAGCGCAATTCGAGCTTCAGCAGCAAAAACGTTTTCCGGTGATCATCCTGATCAACGGCATCGAAGGCGCCGGTAAGGGCGAGACGGTCAAATTGCTCAACGAGTGGATGGACCCGCGCTTGATCGAGGTCCGCACGTTCGATCAGCAAACCGATGAAGAACTGGCACGGCCCCCGGCGTGGCGCTATTGGCGGATGCTGCCGGCCAAGGGGCGCATGGGGGTTTTCTTCGGCAATTGGTACAGCCAGATGCTGCAGGGCAGGGTACATGGCGAGTTCAAGGACCCGCGCCTGGATCAAGCCATCAATGGCGCCGAGCGCCTGGAAAAGATGCTCTGCGATGAAGGCGCAGTGATCGTCAAATTCTGGTTCCACCTCTCCAAGAAACAGATGAAGGCGCGCCTCAAGGCGTTGGCCGACGATCCCTTGCACAGTTGGCGCATCAGCCCACTGGACTGGCAGCAATCGCAGACCTACGACCGTTTCGTCAAGTTCGGTGAGCGTGTCTTGCGTCGCACCAGCCGTGACTATGCGCCGTGGCACGTCATCGCTGGTATGGATGCACGCTATCGCAGCCTGGTAGTGGGCAAGATTCTGCTCGAAAGCCTGCGAGGTGCCTTGCAGCGGCCGCAGATCCATCCGGACAAAGTCAGCGCTGCGCCGGTGTTGCCCAGCGTCGATCAAGTCAACCTGCTCGACAGCCTGGACCTGACCCTGCACCTGGAAAAAGACGATTACGAGGAACAGTTGGTGACCGAGCAGGCGCGGCTTTCCGGGTTGATGCGGGACAAACGCATGCGCCGGCACGCCCTGGTCGCGGTGTTCGAAGGCAACGACGCAGCGGGCAAGGGCGGGGCGATCAGGCGAGTGGCGGCGGCGCTCGATCCACGTCAATACAACATCGTGCCGATTGCCGCGCCCACTGAAGAAGAGCGTGCACAGCCATACCTTTGGCGCTTCTGGCGACACCTGCCGGCACGGGGCAAATTCACCGTGTTCGACCGCTCATGGTATGGCCGGGTGCTGGTGGAACGTATCGAGGGTTTTTGCAGCCCGGCGGACTGGTTGCGCGCCTACAGTGAAATCAACGATTTCGAAGAACAGATTGGCGATGCCGGGGTGGTCGTCGTCAAGTTCTGGCTGGCCATCGACAAACAGACACAAATGGAACGCTTTCAGGAGCGCGAAGAAATTCCTTTCAAGCGTTTCAAGATCACCGAGGATGACTGGCGCAATCGGGAAAAGTGGGACGACTATCGCGCCGCTGTCGGCGACATGGTCGACCGCACCAGCACCGAAATCTCGCCGTGGACGTTGATTGAAGCCAACGACAAGCGCTGGGCACGGGTCAAGGTGTTGCGCACGATCAATCAGGCACTGGAAGAAGCGTTCAAGAAATCCGATAAACACGCCAGGAAGGCCAACAAGGGCAAGAAGTGAGGCGATGGTTGCGCATACGCGGGGTGAATGATTGTCGCGGTTGGTAATTGGGTGGGCTTATGCTCGGGCCACTCTCAACCGACAACAACAATGAGGTAATGCCATGCGTGAAGTGGTGATCGTCGACAGCGTGCGGACCGGCCTGGCCAAATCCTTTCGCGGCAAGTTCAACCAGACCCGTCCGGACGACATGGCAGCGCACTGCGTCAATGCCTTGCTGGCACGCACCGGCATCGACCCGGCCAGCGTCGAGGATTGCATCGTCGGCGCCGGCTCCAATGAAGGCGCCCAGGGTTACAACATCGGGCGCAACGTCGCGGTGTTGTCGCGTCTGGGCATCGGCACCGCCGGCATGACCTTGAATCGCTTCTGCTCGTCAGGCTTGCAGGCGATTGCCATCGCTGCCAACCAGATCGCTTCCGGTTGCAGCGACATCATCGTCGCCGGTGGGGTCGAGTCGATCAGCCTGACCATGAAAAGCGTCAACACCGATAACCTGATCAACCCGCTGCTCAAGGAACAGGTGCCGGGTATTTATTTCCCGATGGGCCAGACCGCCGAAATCGTCGCCCGCCGCTACAACGTCAGCCGTGAAGAGCAGGATCTGTACGCCCTGCAAAGTCAGCAACGCACCGCCCAGGCACAGGCTGCCGGGTTGTTCGATGATGAAATCGTGCCGATGGCGGTGAAGTATCGCGTTGAAGACAAAGCCACCGGGCAGGTGCAGATTCTCGACGGTGTCGTCGACCGCGATGACTGCAACCGTCCCGACACTACGCTGCAAAGCCTCGCCGGATTGAATCCGGTGTTCGCTGAAGATGGTTCGGTGACGGCGGGCAACTCGTCGCAATTGTCGGACGGCGCGTCCATGACGTTGGTGATGAGCCTGGAGAAAGCCCTGGCGCTTGGCTTGAAGCCAAAAGCGTTTTTCCGAGGATTCGCCGTGGCCGGCTGCGAACCGGATGAAATGGGCATCGGCCCGGTGTTTTCGGTGCCGAAACTGCTCAAGGCCAAGGGCTTGCAGGTTGCCGATATCGATCTTTGGGAACTCAACGAAGCGTTTGCCTCGCAATGCCTTTACGCGCGCAATCGGCTGGAGATCGAGAACGACAAGTACAACGTCAACGGCGGCTCAATCTCCATCGGCCACCCGTTTGGCATGACCGGTTCGCGTCAGGTCGGGCACATCGTTCGCGAGTTGCAGCGGCGCAATCTGC
The DNA here is from genome assembly GCF_004307635.1 of Pseudomonas sp. Sample_22. Taxonomy (NCBI): domain Bacteria; kingdom Pseudomonadati; phylum Pseudomonadota; class Gammaproteobacteria; order Pseudomonadales; family Pseudomonadaceae; genus Pseudomonas; species Pseudomonas sp. Sample_22. Next base: position 223,055 of record NZ_RCNY01000031.1, on the reverse strand, counting down.
GTTACGGCGTGGTGACCATGTGCGTGGGTGGCGGGATGGGGGCGACTGGGTTGTTTGAGGCGGTTCGGTAAACGCCTCGGATTTTGTCATGACTGTTAAATAGCTATCGCCAGCAGGCTAGCTCCCACAGGATCTGATGGGCGACACAGATCCTGTGGGAGCTAGCCTGCTGGCGATGAAGGCGACTCGGTTTATCCATTCGTCGCCATATTTTTCATCCGCTCTATATAAGCATGAATCTCCCGCGCAGCCGCCTCGACATTGGCAAATGGCCCCTCGAGGGTGTTTTCCCGGGTGCTGAAATACAACTCCCCATTCACTCGACATAACCGATCACTGCGAAAGTGCAGGCGGGGATCGTTGTCCTGGGCGCGCATGCCATACATGGCGAATCTCCTGAAAGTGTCCTGTGGATCCAATCAGCTTATGCAAGAACTACTTGCGGCGCCTGTCGATCCGATCAGCGGCAGTTCGTCAATCAAACGTTGCGACCTGCACAGTTTCATTCGCGGCCAGACGCCAACTGTGCCTGTGTACTGCGCGCCGGTGCGCCTAGAATGCCGGTTACTTGTCATCGGGTTTCGGGGTTTGCATGCACATTTCATCGGGTCGCTGGGTCTACGGTTTGTTTCTGGCCCTGCTGACTGCGTTGCTGTGGGGAATCCTTCCCATCAAACTCAAGCAGGTCTTGCTGGTGATGGACCCGGTGACGGTCACCTGGTTTCGCTTGATGGTGTCCGGCAGCTGCCTGTTCCTGTATCTGGCGGCGACCAAACGCCTGCCGAGCCGGAAAGTGCTCGGGCCACGCGGCGGCTGGCTGGTGTTGATGGCGGTACTGGGGCTGGTGGGCAACTACGTGCTGTATCTGATGGGGCTCAACCTGCTCAGCCCCGGCACCGCGCAACTGGTGGTGCAGATGGGGCCGATCATGCTGTTGATCGCCAGCCTGTTTGTCTTCAAGGAGCGTTTCAGCCTGGGGCAGGGCATTGGCTTGCTCGTGCTGCTGATTGGCTTCGTGCTGTTTTTCAATCAGCGTCTCTCTGAGTTGCTCACGTCGCTGAGCGATTACACCGCCGGTGTGTTGCTGGTGCTGCTGGCGTCCACGGTCTGGACCTTTTATGCCTTGGGGCAGAAGCAGTTGCTGACGGTGTGGAACTCGCTGCAGGTGATGATGGTGATCTATCTGTTCTGCGGGCTGTTGCTGACGCCGTGGGTGCATCCACTCGAAGCACTGCAATTGAGCCCGTTGCAAGGCTGGTTGCTGCTGGCATGCTGCATGAACACCCTGATTGCCTACGGCGCGTTTGCCGAAGCACTGGCGCATTGGGAAGCATCGCGGGTCAGTGCCACGCTGGCGATTACACCGTTGGTGACGTTTGCGGCGGTTGCCCTGGCCGCCTGGTGGTGGCCGGACTATGTGCATGCCGAGACCATCAATGGTCTGGGGTATGGCGGGGCAGTGCTGGTGGTGTTGGGCTCGGCGTTGGTGGCGTTAGGGCCTTCGTTGATTGCCGGGCTGAAGGCGCGGAAAATGCGGATGGCGGCCGGTTAGACCGCGTTATCGTTCATCGCGGGCAAGCCACGCTCCCACAGGATCAAGGCGATCACAATATCAGTGAACGACACAAAACCCTGTGGGAGCAGGCTTGCCCGCGATGACGGACTTGCAGGCGCTACCAATCTCAGCCCTTGGCCCCGGCCTCCAGCATATTCTCCGGCCTTACCCACGCATCAAACTCTTCATCGGTCAGATACCCCAATTCCAGTGCCGCCTCGCGCAAGGTCAACCCTTCGGCGTAAGCCTTCTTGGCAATCTCCGCCGATTTGTCATAACCGATGTGCGGGTTCAGCGCCGTCACCAGCATCAAGCCTTGCTCAAGGTGTTCTGCCATTTTCTCGGCATCCGGCTCAAGGCCTGCTATGCAATGCTGCTGGAAGTTGCTGCAGCCATCGCCGAGCAAGCGGATCGATTGCAGCAGGTTGTGAATGATCACCGGTTTGAACACGTTCAATTGCAAGTGACCCTGACTCGCGGCAAATCCGATGGCAACGTCGTTGCCCAACACCTGACAGGCCAGCATCGACAGCGCTTCGCACTGGGTCGGGTTGACCTTGCCGGGCATGATCGAGCTGCCCGGCTCGTTGGCCGGTAGCTTCACTTCGGCAAAACCGGCACGCGGTCCGGAACCGAGCAGGCGCAAGTCGTTGGCGATCTTCATCAGCGTCACGGCGAGGGTTTTCAGTGCCCCGGACAGGGTCGTCAGCGGCTCGTGCCCGGCCAGGGCGGCAAATTTGTTCGGTGCGGTAACGAACGGCAGGCCGGAAAGCGCCGCCAGCTCAGCAGCGATGGCTTCACCGAAACCGTGCGGTGAGTTCAGCCCGGTACCGACCGCCGTACCGCCCTGGGCCAGTTCACAAACCGCTGGCAGCGCGCTGCGAATGGCCCGCTCGGCGTAATCGAGTTGCGCTATAAAAGCCGAAACTTCCTGGCCGAAGGTGATGGGTGTGGCATCCATCATGTGCGTGCGACCGGTTTTCACCAGCTTCATGTGACGCGCTGACAGTTCGGCCAGCCCGCCCGACAGTTCGCTGATCGCCGGCAGCAAATGGTGCTGCACTGCCTGCACGGTGGCGATGTGCATGGCGGTGGGGAAGCAGTCGTTGGAACTCTGGGAGCGGTTGACGTGATCGTTGGGGTGCACCGGCGATTTGCCGCCGCGTGGATTGCCCGCCAGTTCGTTGGCCCGGCCCGCAATCACCTCATTGACGTTCATGTTGCTCTGGGTGCCGCTGCCGGTTTGCCACACCACCAGCGGAAACTGATCGTCATGCTGGCCGGCGAGTACCTCATCCGCCGCTTGTTCGATCAGCCGGGCGATGTCGGCGGGCAGGTCGCCGTTGCGGTCGTTGACCCGTGCCGCCGCTTTCTTGATCAGCGCCAGACCGTGCAGCACGGCCAGCGGCATCTGTTCGTTGCCAATGGCAAAGTTGACCAGCGAGCGTTGTGTCTGTGCGCCCCAGTAGGCCTCCTCCGGGACTTCAACCTGTCCAAGGCTGTCGGTTTCGATACGGCTCATCGGTCACACTCCTGTAAGTCTGATTGCGCAGTTTAGGCCGTGATCGCCGGCCGGGGTTCCATCTGTCTCGCTTGCAACCATTGAACCCCTCTAAATCAGGCGCGACAAGGCTTGGGGTTGAGTGACAGCGTTTTTTAGGCGCAGAATGGACGTCCTTGGGGTTTTACCTCGCCTGCTAGAAAAGGAAACTCGATGACTCGTCTTCGTGCCATCTGTACCGCGGTTGCATTGGTTTGTGCCAGCGGCCAGGTTTTTGCCGACACCGCCAGCCACAACGCCAGTGCCGAGGCCTTCCTGACCCTGGCGCATGCTGACAAATTGGGCACTCCGGTGTACATGCAAGTGCAGCAAATGTTTGCTCAACGCTTCCAGCAAACCAAAGCCCCGGACTCGAAAAAAGCGGTACTGGAAACCTACCAGGCCAAGGCCAACGCCGCCCTGGACCAGGCCATTGGCTGGAACAAGCTGAAGCCGGACATGGTCAAGCTCTACACCACCAACTTCACTGAGTCGGAACTCAAGGACCTGGTGGCCTTCTACAAATCGCCATTGGGCAAGAAAGTCCTGGAAAAAATGCCGCAACTGACCCAGCAATCGGCCCAGATGACCCAGGCCAAGCTGGAAAGCGCGGTACCTGTCGTCAACAAACTGCTGGCCGACATGACTGCCGAGCTGGAGCCCAAAGGCGCCGCTGCGCCAGCCAAGGCCAAGCCTTAAGCGGAGTTCTGTATGACCATGCAACAACGCATCGAATCGACGCTGGGACTGCTTCAGCCCCAGCATCTGCAGGTGCTCGATGAAAGCCACATGCACAGTCGCGGGTTACAGACGCACTTCAAGGCTGTAGTTGTCAGCCAGCAATTCGAAGGGCTGAACCGGGTCAAGCGCCACCAGAAAGTCTACGGCACGCTCGGCGAGCTGATGGGCGAGTTTCATGCGTTGGCGCTGCATACCTACACGCCTGAAGAATGGGCACAGATCGACGCGGCGCCGGCCTCGCCGACCTGTGCTGGCGGCAGCCATTGATGTGATGGGCTGAAGAACTGTGGCGAGGGAGCTTGCTCCCGCTGGACTGCGAAGCAGTCCCGGAACCTGCAACGGCGTTTTGTCTGAAAGAGTGCAGTCGCCAGCATTACGACTGCTTCGCAGCCGAGCAGGAGCAAGCTCCCTCGCCACATCGTCGTCCTAAACAGCACGGTTTTTTGTTAGAATGCCCAACGCGCCGCTCACCCGGCGCGTTTTTTTTCGCATCCGGTTCACCCCTTACGAGGGTAGCCACCTGGAGATTCATCCATGACACAACAGATTGTCGTGGCGGCACTGTATAAGTTCGTCACCCTGGAAGATTACGTCGACCTGCGCGAGCCACTGCTCAAGGCAATGGTCGACAACGGCATCAAAGGCACTCTGCTGATCGCCGAAGAAGGCATCAACGGTACCGTGTCCGGTAGCCGCGAAGGCATCGACGGGCTGATGGCCTGGCTCAAGAACGACCCGCGCATGGACGACATCGACCACAAAGAGTCGTACTGCGACGAACAGCCGTTCTACCGCACCAAAGTCAAACTCAAGAAAGAAATCGTCACCCTCGGCGTCGAAGGCGTGGACCCGAACAAAAAGGTCGGCACCTACGTTGATCCGCAGGACTGGAACGCACTGATCAGCGATCCCGAAGTGCTGCTCATCGACACGCGCAACGATTACGAAGTCTCGATCGGAACCTTCGAAGGCGCCATCGATCCGAAAACCACCAGTTTTCGCGAATTCCCCGACTACATCAAAGCCAACTTCGACCCGGCCGTGCACAAGAAGGTCGCCATGTTCTGTACCGGCGGCATTCGCTGCGAAAAGGCTTCGAGCTACATGCTCAGCGAAGGCTTCGATGAGGTCTATCACCTCAAGGGTGGCATCCTGAAGTACCTCGAAGAGGTGCCACAGGAAGAAACCAAGTGGCAGGGTGACTGCTTTGTGTTCGATAACCGCGTGACCGTTCGCCATGACCTGAGCGAAGGTGATTACGATCAATGTCATGCCTGTCGCACGCCGGTAAGCATCGAGGATCGCGCCTCCGAGCACTACGTAGCCGGTATCAGCTGCCCGCATTGCTGGGACAAACTGAGCGAGAAAACCCGGCGCAGCGCCATCGATCGGCAAAAGCAGATCGAACTGGCCAAGGCCCGCAACATGCCTCACCCGATCGGCTACAACTACAAGCAAGCATCATCTTCCGAGGCCTGAACCATGTCTGCGCGCCTGCTCTATGTGATGGACCCGATGTGCTCCTGGTGCTGGGGCTTTGCTCCGGTTGCAAACGCATTGGTAGAGCAGGCGGCGGCCGCCGGAGTGGAGGTGCATCTGGTAGTGGGCGGTTTGCGCACCGGCAGTGGCGCCGCGCTGGAACCGACCACCCGGCGCTATATCCTTGAGCACTGGCAGGCGGTCACCGAGGCTACCGGCCAGCCGTTCAAGCGTGAGGGCGCGTTGCCTGACGGTTTTGTCTACGACACCGAACCTGCCTGCCGTGCGCTGGTGACGGCTCGCAACCTGGCGCCAGATTGTGCCTGGAAACTGCTCGGCCTGATTCAACATGCCTTTTACGCTGAAGGTCGCGATGTCACGCGCGCCAGTGTCCTGGTGGAGCTGGCAGAACAGGCCGGTCTGCCGCGCATCGAATTCGCAGCAGCATTCGACCGTGCCGATACGCATGCCGCGACGGCTGCCGACTTCACCTGGGTCCAGGACCTGGGCATCGCCGGTTTCCCCACGTTGCTGGCTGAGCGAAACGGGCAATTGGCGTTGCTGACCAATGGCTATCAGCCTTTGAGCGTTTTGTCCCCGCTGCTCGGCCGCTGGCTGGAGCGCGCTGCCTGTGCATGACCTGCCCGACGAAGCCGTAACCGCTAAACGTGTCGACCGCTTGAGCTGGGCGGAAATCCGTCGTCTGGCGCTTCATCACAAAAAATCGCTCTGGATCGCCAACGGCGTTGCCGTACTGGCGACGCTGTGCAGTGTGCCGATCCCGTTGCTGCTGCCGTTGCTGGTCGATGAAGTGCTGTTGGGTCATGGTGACGCCGCGCTGAAAATCATGAACCTCGCGCTGCCTGAGGTTTGGCAAAAAGCCGCCGGTTACATTGGCCTGATGCTGGTGGTGACTCTGGCCCTGCGTTGCGCGGCGTTGCTGTTCAACGTGCTTCAGGCGCGGTTGTTCGCTGCCCTGGCCAAAGACATCGTCTACCGCATTCGCATCCGCCTGATCGAACGCCTCAAGCGTATTTCACTGGGTGAATACGAAAGCCTGGGCAGTGGCACCGTCACCACTCATCTGGTCACCGACCTGGACACGGTGGACAAGTTTGTCGGCGAAACCCTCAGCCGCTTCCTCGTGGCCATGCTGACCCTGGTCGGCACCGCCGGGATTCTGATGTGGATGCATTGGAAACTGGCGCTGTTGATTTTGCTGTTCAACCCGTTGGTGATCTACGCCACGGTGCAGTTGGGCAAACGGGTCAAACACCTGAAGAAACTCGAGAACGACAGCACCTCGCGATTCACCCAGGCGCTGACCGAAACCCTGGATGCCATCCAGGAAGTGCGCGCCGGCAACCGTCAGGGCTTCTTCCTCGGTCGATTGGGGCTGCGGGCCAGGGAAGTTCGCGATTACGCGGTCAATTCCCAATGGAAAACCGACGCCTCGAACCGGGCCAGCGGTCTGTTGTTCCAGTTCGGCATCGATATCTTTCGCGCCGCCGCCATGCTCACGGTGCTGTTTTCCGACCTGTCGATCGGCCAGATGCTCGCGGTGTTCAGCTACTTGTGGTTCATGATCGGTCCGGTCGAACAACTGCTGAACCTGCAATACGCCTTCTACGCGGCGGGCGGTGCGCTGTCGCGCATCAACGAGCTGCTGTCGCGCGCCGATGAGCCGCAATACCCCAAGGGCGTCGACCCGTTCACCGGACGCGAAACTGTCGGTATCGAGGTCCAGGGCTTGAGTTTCGGTTATGGCGACGAGCTGGTGTTGAACCAGATGAACCTGTCTATCGCCCCCGGTGAAAAAGTGGCCATCGTCGGTGCCAGCGGTGGCGGCAAGAGCACGCTGGTGCAGTTGTTGCTGGGCCTGTACACGCCGCTGGCCGGGACCATTCGCTTCGGCGGCTCGACCCAGCAGGAAATCGGCCTGGAAACGGTGCGGGAAAACGTCGCGGTGGTCCTGCAGCATCCGGCGTTGTTCAATGACACGGTGCGCGCCAACCTGACCATGGGCCGCGAACGCAGCGACGAGGCCTGCTGGCAGGCCTTGGAAATCGCCCAATTGCACGCCACCATCCATGAACTGCCCAACGGCCTGGACAGCATCGTCGGGCGGTCCGGCGTGCGTTTGTCCGGCGGTCAGCGCCAGCGCCTGGCCATCGCGCGGATGGTCCTGGCTGAACCGAAAGTGGTCATTCTGGACGAAGCCACCTCAGCGCTGGACGCCGCCACCGAATACAACCTGCACCAGGCATTGGCGCGGTTCCTCAGCAACCGCACCACGCTGATCATTGCCCACCGGCTATCGGCGGTAAAACAGGCAGACCGTGTGCTGGTGTTCGACGGTGGGCAGATTGCCGAGGATGGCGATCACCAGCAGTTGATTGCCGACGGCGGCTTGTATGCCAAGTTGTATGGGCATTTGCAGCAGCACTAGATCAGTTCCACAGGACGTTCAAAGCATTTTCACCGCCGTCGAAACCGAACTCCTTGACCACCACCGAACACGATTCGCAAGGTGGCATGGTGGTAGCGACGTTCACGGTTTCGATCGATCCGGCATCGGGGTATTTTTCGCGAATGGCGCTGATCAACTTGCTTTCACTGTCCAGTGATGTGGGCCTGCGCGTCAGTGCCGGGTGATAGTTATCAATTTCCTTTATGGTTGCCGGCACAGCGAGCAGTTTTCCTTCATTCGACACGAGCAGTGATGTGTTGGGAAATTCCTGATTCATATCGACATTGAAGTAAGTCGTTTCACCGACCCTGATCTGATCTGCGCCAAGATTCTGTTTGAACAAAGGCAGGTGCCCGGTCGCCCCCTGCGCCCCCGAAACACTGACATAAACCTCGCGCTTCCCAGTGGCAGTGACGACTTCCGCGTAGGCGATGTTTCTGGGATTGAATGAACGCTGGTTGTAAGGGATAAGCTTGTGCAGCTTCATCATCGTTTTCTTGATATTCAATGCGCTGTCGGCATTGTTCAGCACGGTGCTCGGCTCAAGGAACAATGTATCGAAGATTTCCACGGTTCTTTTCCGGAAATCTTCTGATGCGACCTTGCTTCGCGACCAACTGGTTGCCCCTTTGGGCAACTGCGTGACAATCATTCGGGTCGAGTGATCGAACAGCACCGCTTCGCCTGGACTGGTATCGACTTTGAGCAGCTTGAGCGTGTCCGGCGGGTTCACGTGGCCGCCAATCGGAATGGCAATCTCTTCCATGGTTTGCAACGCTCGCTCCACTGCCGGCGTGCCGTGAATCCTTGCCACATTGTTGGCATTCAATGAACCGGTGTAGACCGTGAGCAGTTCTTGATTGAGATCTTCCGGCAATCTCGAAGCTTTCCTGAGATTCAGTTTGTCCGTCAGGTTTTGACCTTGTGCCAGTTCGGCGACATAAAAGTGTCCGGCATCCAGGCGGGTAAACACGTAGCGCTTGGATTCGTCTATCGCCGGGATGATGATGGCACCGGCTTCGAAGGTGTCGAACTGACCCTGTTTGCCGTAGGGGATGTCTACCTTGATCCTGCCATAGATCCCTTTCTGGAACTCCACCGTAGCCGGGAGCGATCTTTTAGACTTCAGGGTTTTAAGCAACATCGCCCGATCCGCAGTGGCCGGCGTATAGATACTGTCTCCGAACCACGGCGCCCAGCCTTTAGTCTCGTCGAAACTGCCAATGGCCGGCGTCGGTGCCGGATCGACGGTGACGAATGTGGTCTTGCAGACATCGGCACCCGGATGGCGGCGTACCCGGCAAGGCAAGGATTTGAACATCGCCTGGTCATCGATCAAGTCGGCACGACGCAGTTGGTCGTTGTCCAGTCGATAGGGGATGTCATCCACGAACAGAGTGGTACGACCATCGACTTCGAGTACTTCACGGATACGGGCTTGCTCCGGAAGTTCTACCAGGGTGTGCGTATCGGTGGGGGCTAACGTTTTGAAGGTTGACCGGCCATGTATGAGGTTGTCGCTGTGATTGTGCAGGCGGGGACCATAGGGCAATGACGTTACCGGGTCGACCGGGTGGAATCGGGTCAGGTCCGACGGGCTGGTGTTGCGCACGAGTACATCATCGACACCGTCGATCGTTGCCAGTCGATCACTCGATGTCAGAGGTTTCCAGCGCCCGGGGTCGGTTGCTTGGGGCAGGTTGTGAACCAGTCGGTAGCTGTCGGTGTTTCCTGCCAGTTTTCTCAGTCCACTGACACCAAAGCGGCCCGCCGTATACAGCCCTTTCCACGTACCGCTGCCGATTGCCTTGAGCAATGACGGAACCCCGTCCAACGGGTTCAGGTTGCGCAGCGACGCGACCAGCAGTTTTCGGGTCAAGGTCGAAAAGGAAGGCAGACTTGCTTTGACGGCCATGCGCGAGGCTGTGGTCGCGGCCCTGATCAAACGCACCGACCCCGCCATGAATTTTCCGATGGGACTGACGAAAGAAGCCAGGTCCATGGCGAGTCCGATCACGCCTGTGAGTATCTGGCCTGACAGAAGATCGTCAATACTGCCCCAGAAGGGTACGAACGCTTTGGCAATCTCTACGAAAGTATTGCGCCGTTGTTCGTTCCTGGCCCTGATAGTGTCGAATGTTGTCATGCCACGTGCCTGGGCACGTAATTGGCTTTCATCGACGTACAGAAAGTTTGTTGCAATGTATTGGGCCACTGCATTCAAACGGGTGATGACCTGTGCCGTTCCTTCGGTATTGGCGGTGGCAGGCACGTCACCGACCACGCCGAGGATCGCTATGCAATACGCCTTGTCAGCGGGCCTGGTGCCGTTCAAGTGCGCAGACCAGTCAAGAAGCAGCGAGGTGCTGATTTCAGCAGAGTATGTTTGTCCAGGAATTGAGGCGTGCAAGGGGTACGTGGTGCGGACGCCTTCGACGGTTGAAAACCTCAAGTGGTCTCTGCGACGAATCATGCCGGCGCTGGGTATCAGTTCGTAATAGGTGATTTCATGATTGTGGGTCACCTGTAGAACGAAACCTTTTCGTGGCCGGATATCGCCGCTTGCTTCGATGCGTGCCTGCTCCAGGTGCAGGCTCAGCAGGCGGACGTCACCTTCTACGAGGGCCTGGCGGTCGGCCAGTGGCAGCGAGGTCAGCAGACTGGCGATCAGAGTCTGATAGGCCGTCCTGATTTTCGAGAGGTAGTGTGCAAAGTCCGTTGCAAACTGCTGGTTGATATCAGGCAGCGTCTTGCCCCCGTATCGGGTTAGCACAGGCCTTTCGATGCCCCTGTGGTCTTTGCGAAACGGCTCATGATGCACGGTTCGCATGTCGTCGATTTTGATCCAGAGACTGGTTCGTGTCTTGCCATCGGATTGGGTGACAAAAAATTTTCTGCCGTCATCGAGCTGACCATCGGCATAGACATCGAGGAATGCATCGCCTGGCAGGTTCAACGAGGGCATATCCTTGGAGCCCAGGCTGCTTGGTGGATCATCGCGCAACAACTTGCGCCCGTCCGATTCGAACATTGCTTCGCCAAACACATCATCTTTCGCCTGCTTGGCCATTTTCAGCCTTTCAGGGGGTGGCAAATCGAGGGTCATGACAGCTTTGTTCAGGCTCTCGCTGTGGCTTTCCAGGGCGGCCGTCGCCCGCGTCATATCGTTCTCGTCGTAATCCGAGTTTGCGCGCGATTGAACGATGCCACAGCAGATCGCCCATTCCAGTGCCGGTCCCATCCTCAGTCGGGTAATCTGCTCAAGTTGTTCGGACGAGGCGTCGGCGCTCCGGGACAGGGGCAGGTCGACGAGCTGTTGAAAGGACAGGGTTTGCGATCGATTCAGGCCGAGTTCATCTGCCAGCAGCACGCCGTGCATGAAGTTCACCCACACCACCGAACTTTTGTAGGGAAGATCGGGCGGGATGTCGCGCACAGCGAAGTCCTTCGAGAGGCGGGTCTCGTACACGCGCGCCAGTAATATCGCATCCTTGATATTGGTGAGCCGCCGGGTGTGCAGCAAGTGCTGTTCGAATTCGCTGCGCACGCTCTGGTAGCTTTTGCCCCAACGTGCCGGATCTTGCCAGCGGAAGCCGGCGAGTACTTGCGAGTCGTCAGCCGACGACTCCTGAAAATAGAGGCATATGGCTTTGCAAATCAGTTGATTGCGTACGGACGTCGACGTCTGTTCGCCGGGGTGCGCGCCATACCACTTGAGCTTTTTCAGCAGTTGGTCTGCAAGTTCCTGTGTTCGGGGCGCGCTCAAGATTTCCTGGAGAATTACCGAGGGCGTTGTACGCAATTGCTCTTCGGAGGCCAGACGCAGTACATCGCCGCCCAAATGACGGATCAGCGACGATTCACTGCTGATAAAGGTTTTAACGGTATCGACGATTTGAGCATTGATGAGTTTTGTCTTGTACTGGTTGATGGTCAGAGACTGTGCAAGCGTGGGGGCGTTGCGTTGCAAGGTCTTGAAGCGTTGTTGATCCTGAGCTGTAGGGCGGGCAATGAAATAATCGATATCCGGACCGTCATCCAGTCCCAACTCTTGTCTGGCACGAACTTCTTTGGCAGCCGGTGTGTCGGGTTTAGCTAAAGGTGTCGATGTCATGTGGCACTCCTCGTGAAATCAATTCCCGCAACAACACGTAGGGGAATTCTCGAGTGCCCAGTAAATCGATCTCGAAATCTGCTGTGGCTGTACATATTTATGGCAGTGTTTAGAGTGACCGAGGCTGATCCTCCGCTTGCCGGAACCTTGAACTCACCCTAGTCTAGCTACAGCGAATTCGTCCGGATGACGGTCAAGCAGTGCTATTACAAGGGAACACATGAATCAAACGCGGACACTCGGATCGCCACGGCTGTTGGGCATCGTCTGGCCTTTTATCGCCGTTGTGCTGTTCCAAGCCTTGTTGGGCGGCGTTAGCCTGTACGTGCTGTCGGCGGTTCGCGGCTATGTTGCCGGCGAAAGCCTTTGGTCCAAGGGCCAGAAAGACGCCATCTATTACCTCAATCTCTATGCCGACAACGGCGATCAGGACATTTTCCGCAAGTATCAGCAGGCCATTTCCGTTCCTCAGGGCGGGCATGAATTGCGCGTGGCGCTGGATCAGCAACCGCCCGATATCGAAGCAGCGCGGCTGGCCATTCTCAAGGGCGGTAACCACCCGGACGACGTCTCCAGTCTGATCTGGCTGTACCTCAATTTCCGTCATTTCAGTTATCTGGAGAAAGCCATCGACCTGTGGACGGTGGGTGACGACTATTTGGTCAAGCTCGACGACGTTGCACGTGACATGCACGAGCACATCACCGCCCACCCGACTTCGGCGGCGGACATCCAGCGCTGGAAGGCGCAGATCTTTGCCATCAATGATGAAGTGACACCGGCGGCGAAAGCCTTCAGTGACGCGCTGGGCGAAGGCTCGCGGATGATTCTTCGCTTGTTGCTGCTGACCAACCTCGCCACCGCCCTGGGCTTGATCGTGCTGGCGTTGATGCGTACTCACAAACTGCTCAAGCAGCGCCATGAATTTGCCGATGCCTTGCAGCTGGAAAAGGACCGGGCGCAAATCACCCTGCAATCGATTGGCGACGGGGTGATCACCACGGATGTGGATGGCGCCATCGCCTACATGAATCCGGCCGCCGAGGCGTTGACTCACTGGAAGGCCGAGCAGGCCGCAGGATTGCCGCTCGCGGCGTTGTTCAATCTATTGGATGAAAACGCCCAGTCCGATGGTTTTACCTTGATCGAACATATTCTCAGTGGGCAACTCAGCGGTGGCAGCGAGCATTCAAAACTGATTCAACGCCTCGATGGCAGCACGGTTTCGGTGACGCTGGTGGGGGCGCCGATCAGCAATGCCGGCAAGGTCAGCGGCACGGTGCTGGTGTTGCACGACATGACTCAGGAGCGGCAATACATCGCCAATCTGTCCTGGCAGGCGACTCATGACGCCTTGACCGGCCTCGCCAATCGCCGTGAATTCGAATATCGCCTGGAGCAGGCGCTGCATAACCTGACGCGCCAATCAGGGCGGCATGCCTTGATGTTTCTCGATCTGGACCAGTTCAAACTGGTCAACGATACCTGCGGCCACGCCGCGGGTGACGAGTTGCTGCGGCATATCTGCGCGCTGCTGCAATCGGGTTTGCGTGAAGGCGATACCCTGGCCCGGCTGGGGGGGGACGAGTTCGGCATCCTGCTGGAAAACTGCGGGCCAGAGGCCGCGGAGAAAATCGCCGAGTCGCTGCGCCAGACCGTGCAGAATTTGCACTTCGTCTGGAAGGGCCGGCCATTCGTGACCACCGTGAGTATCGGTCTGGTGCACGTTTCGCAGAATCCGACCACGCTTGAAGCCTCGCTGCGCGCTGCCGACATGGCGTGCTACATGGCCAAGGAGAAGGGCCGCAATCGGGTTCAGGTCTATCACCCCGATGATTCGGAATTGTCCCTGCGCTTCGGTGAAATGGCCTGGGTGCAGCGCCTGCACATGGCGCTGGAAGAGGACCGCTTCTGTCTGTACGCACAGGAAATCGCGCCCCTGGGCGTCGACTCGGGCGGCGGGCACATAGAGATTCTGCTGCGTCTGCATGATGAAGCCGGGCGCATGATTCTGCCCGACAGCTTTATTCCGGCGGCGGAACGTTACGGCCTGATGAGTTCGATCGATCGCTGGGTCGTGCAGAACGTATTCAAGATCATTGCCCAATGCCGGGCCGAGCCGCATTGCGGGCCGTTGGCCATGTGTGCGATCAATCTGTCAGGCACAACCATCGGAGATGAGGCGTTTCTCGACTTCCTGCGCGAACAGTTCGTGACGTATTCAATTCCCGCTGAAATGATTTGTTTTGAAATCACCGAAACCAGCGCCATTTCAAATCTTGGCAGTGCAATCAGATTCATCAATGAACTCAAAGGCTTAGGTTGTCTGTTTTCGCTCGACGATTTTTGCGCCGGTATGTCCTCATTCGCGTATCTGAAACATTTGCCTGTAGACTTCCTGAAGATTGACGGGAGTTTCGTAAAGGACATGCTGGACGACCCGATTAACCGCGCCATGGTCGAGGTGATCAACCACATCGGGCATGTCATGGGTAAGCGCACAATTGCCGAGTTTGTCGAAACGACTCAGATCGAACAGGCTTTGCTGGAGATTGGTGTAGATTATGCTCAAGGGTATGTCATTGAACGCCCGCAGTTGTTTACCTGCGATAGTCTCCAGAGTCGTCCGGCCAGGCCTCAGCCTTTGTTGTTCAAGGCCCCTGGCACGTTCCGTTGAAATCTCTCGCTGATCTAATAATCACAATCAAAAGGAGCTCGACAGTGATCGACACATTCAACCGAACCGGACCGCTCATGGAAGCTGCGAGTTACCCTGAATGGGCTCAGCGCCTGATCAAGGACTGCAGCGAGAGCAAGCGCCGGGTGGTCGAACACGAACTGTATCAACGCATGCGAGATAACAAACTCAGTGCGAAGACCATGCGCCAATACCTGATCGGTGGTTGGCCGGTGGTCGAACAGTTCGCGTTATACATGGCCCAAAACCTGACCAAGACCCGATTTGCCCGCCATCCGGGCGAAGACATGGCGCGTCGCTGGCTGATGCGCAACATTCGGGTCGAATTGAACCACGCCGATTATTGGGTGAACTGGAGCCGTGCACACGGCGTCAGCCTGGAAGATCTGCAGGCACAACAGGTTGCCCCGGAACTTCACGCCCTCAGCCATTGGTGCTGGCACACCAGTTCTTCGGATTCGCTGATCGTTGCCATTGCCGCCACCAACTATGCCATTGAAGGTGCGACCGGCGAGTGGTCGGCGGTGGTTTGCTCCAACGGCGTGTACGCCGCTTCTTTCCCTGAGGAAGAGCGCAAGCGTGCGATGAAGTGGCTGAAAATGCATGCCCAGTACGACGATGCCCATCCTTGGGAAGCGTTGGAAATCATTTGCACCCTGGCGGGGATGAATCCGAGCAAAGCCCTGCAGGTGGAGCTGCGTCAGGCAGTGTGCAAGAGCTACGACTACATGTACCTGTTCCTGGAGCGCTGCATGCAGCTTGAGCACGCAGAGAAGGCACCGGTAACCCGTGAGCGACTGGAATTGGCCGAAAGCTGATCCCGAGAAGCCGCTGTAGAACTGTGGGAGCCAGCTTGCTGGCTCCCACAGTCTTTTGTGTAGCGAGCAACGGCTCAGCCTGCCATCGCCAACCGATTACGCCCCTCGCGCTTGGCCACATACAGCGCATTATCAGCCCGTCGCACCAGGCTTTCGGCAGACTCGCCAGGCAGCAGGGTCGAGCAACCGAGGCTTACAGTCAGTTGAATCGAGCGCCCATCGGCGATGTATTCCTCGCTCTGAGCGGCAAACCGCAGGCGTTCACCGACCAGGGCAGCAGCTTCCCGGCTGGTGTTCGACAGCAGAATCAAAAACTCCTCGCCGCCGAAACGAAACACCATGTCGACGTTGCGCAACTGATGTTTGATCGAAGCAGCAACTGCCTTGAGCACGTCATCACCCGCACTATGACCATGGGTATCGTTGATCTGCTTGAAATGATCGATGTCCAGCATCAACAACGACAACGGTTGCAGATGGCGCCGTGACAGATCGATTTCCCGCTGCAACGTCTGATCCATCGCGATGCGGTTGCCGGTGCCGGTCAACGGGTCGCGTAACGCGCTTTGAGTGGCTGCGCGGTACAGCAGGGTATTGCGCATCGGATACAGCAACGTCGCCAACAGCGATTCCAGGTTGCCCTGTTCCTGCTCGCTGAAGCGCTGGTTGCGGCGAAACACCAATTCACCCAGATGTTCACCCTCATGGCTGAGGCTGTAGCTGATCGAGTGGTGGCCGCGTTGACCGAACTCAAGGCGCAGGTCGCTGCTCTTGTGCTCGTAGCTCAAGGCATCCAGCGGGACCAGGCGCTGAACTTCAACAAAGAACAGGCCGAGAATGCGTTGGGGTTCAAGACTGGTTTGCAGTTGCAAGCTCAACTGCTGGCGCAGTTTCGCAAGGCTGGCAGGTCTTTCTGGAGAGGGTTGCTGCTGACCAAAACCCAGGCGCTGCAATTTGGCGCTATCGAAGTCAATTGCGTTGGTCTGGGAAGGTGATTTCATATGGCGTGCGCCCTTGAGCAGTAAGGCTGTGTCTTACAAGCTGGGTGAGAGCGGCTTTAGGCTGCGCGTCAGTACTGGTCCGTCAGCCCCGTAGGACATTTCGTACAAGTTTAATCGGCTTTGTAGAAGATTTGGAGCCTGTCGACTGCAGCTCCGCCCGGTTCGCGTTCACACGGCGTATGTGAGCAAGTGCAGAGCGAAAGTCGTGCCAAATCAGGGGGTGTTGATAAATTCTTATAAATCAATTGTTTAGAAGATTTAAGAACGGTTATGGTGCATACGCTGACATAAGTTTGACTGGAGTTTCACTTCGGCCTCGGTGCCGCGACGGAAATTCGCCGCGGCACAAAAGCGACGTACGGCATTACTGGGCGTTAAAAGCTTGCCCGTTGATGCCTGTGCTGTCCGGACCCATCAAATACAGGTAGACCGGCATGATCTCCTCGGGCGTCGGATTGTTGAGTGGATTTTCTCCCGGATAGGCCTGGGCGCGCATGCTCGTGCGGGTGGCGCCCGGGTTGATGCTGTTGGAGCGCACGGGCGCCACGGTGTCGACTTCGTCTGCCAGGGTTTGCATCAAGCCTTCAGTGGCAAACTTGGAAACGCCATAGGCGCCCCAGTAAGCGCGGCCCTTGCGTCCAACGCTGCTGGACGTGAATACCACCGAGGCGTCCTTGGACAGCTTGAGCAGCGGCAACAAAGTGCTTGTGAGCATGAACATGGCGTTGACGTTGACTTGCATGACCCGCATGAAGTTTTCGCCTGACAGTTGTTCAATCGGCGTGCGCGGGCCAATGATCGATGCGTTATGCAGCAGGCCGTCGAGGTGACCGAATTCGGTTTCAATCATCGCCGCCAGCTCATCGTATTGATGGGGCAGGGCGGTTTCCAGATTGAACGGAATCACCGCCGGTTGCGGGTGACCTGCGGCTTCGATTTCGTCGTAGACCTGAGTCAGGTTGGCTTCGGTCTTGCCCAGCAACAGCACGGTTGCGCCGTGAGCCGCATAGGTTTTAGCGGCGGCAGCGCCGATGCCACGGCCAGCGCCGGTGACCAGAATGACCCGATCCTTGAGCAAGTCGGGGCGGGCGGAATAATCGAACATAAAAAACCTCACGACAATTCAACAATAAGGCCGGCACTGAACCTGTGGCGAGGGAGCTTGCTCTCGCTCGGCTGCGAAGCAGTCGTAAACCTGCAAATTCAGTGTGCCTGATAGATTGCAGTGGCAGATTAAAGGGCCGCTTCGCAGCCCAGCGGGAGCAAGCTCCCTCGCCACAAAAGCATCTCTACTCAGCAGCTACACAAAGCGCTATCAAGCACTTTGCGCAACTCCAGTGGATGATCGACCACCACATCCGCTCCCCAGTGCCGCGGGTTGTCGTCCGGGTGGATATAGCCGAACGTCACTGCCGCAGTCTTGGTCCCGGCATCGCGACCCGATTCGATATCGCGCAGGTCATCGCCCACGAACAGCACGCTGGCCGGATCCAGATCGAGCATCTTGCAGGCCAGGATCAACGGTTCCGGGTCCGGTTTGCTGTTCTTCACATGGTCCGGGCAGATCAGCAAGGCCGAGCGTTCGGCCAGCCCCAGTTGTTGCATGATCGGTTCGGCGAAGCGCAGCGGCTTGTTGGTGACCACGCCCCAGATCAGGTTGGCCTTCTCGATGTCCGCGAGCAGTTCGCCCATGCCATCGAACAGTTTGCTGTGCACCGCACAACCGACGAGGTAGCGCTCCAGGAACTCCAGACGCAACGCCTCGAAACCCGGCGATTCCGGGTCCATCGAGAACGTTACCGCGACCATCGCCTTGGCGCCGCCGGAGATCTCGTCGCGGATGTGTTTATCGTTGATCGGTGGCAAGCCACGGTCGGCACGCATCGCCTGGCAGATCGCAATGAAGTCCGGCGCGGTGTCGAGCAGGGTGCCGTCCATGTCGAAAAGAACTGCTCTGATACGCATCGGCTTACTCCTCGCGCAGAGTCTGGATCATGTAATTGACGTCCACGTCGGACGCCAGTTTGTAATGCTTGGTCAGCGGGTTGTACGTCAGGCCGATGATGTCCTTGACGGTCAGCCCGGCCATGCGGCTCCAGGCACCCAGCTCGGATGGGCGAATGAATTTCTTGAAGTCGTGGGTGCCGCGCGGCAGCAGCTTCATGATGTATTCGGCGCCGACGATGGCGAACAGGTACGCCTTCGGGTTGCGGTTGATGGTGGAGAAAAACACCTGGCCCCCCGGCTTGACCATGCGGAAGCAGGCGCGGATCACCGAAGACGGGTCCGGCACGTGCTCGAGCATTTCAAGGCACGTGACCACATCGAACTGTTCCGGCATTTCTTCGGCCAGGGCTTCGGCGGTGATCTGCCGGTATTCGACGCTCACGCCGGATTCCAGTTGATGCAACTGCGCGACCGCCAGCGGCGCTTCGCCCATGTCGATGCCCATCACGGTGGCGCCGCGTTGAGCCATGGCTTCGCTGAGAATGCCGCCGCCGCAACCGACGTCGAGGACTTTCTTGCCGGCCAGGCTGACGCGTTCGTCAATCCAGTTGACCCGCAACGGGTTGATGTCGTGCAGAGGTTTGAATTCGCTTTCGCGGTCCCACCAGCGATGGGCCAGGGCTTCGAATTTGGCGATTTCGGCGTAGTCGACGTTGCTCATGGGTTAAGTCCTCTAAAACTTGAAAAATCCTGTTGCCTCGGGGTTGAGTCCGGGGTGCTTACGATTCGGTACGGCCGCTGATGCGTTGGCCCCAGGCCTTGGCAGTGGTGACCAGTTGCTGTTCATCCAGGCGTGTCAGGCGACGGTCGTCGAGCAGTTGCTTGCCGGCGACCCAGACATGTTTCACGCAGTCCCGGCCGGTGGCATATATAAGCTGTGAAACCGGGTCATAGATCGGTTGCTGGGCCAGGCCGGAGAGATCGAACGCGACGATGTCCGCGGCTTTGCCGACTTCCAGCGAGCCGGTGTCGGCTTCGATCCCCAGGGCGCGGGCGCCATTGAGCGTGGCCATGCGCAGGGCGCGATGAGCGTCCAGCGCGGTGGCCGAACCGGCGACGGCCTTGGCCAGCAGCGCAGCGGTGCGGGTTTCGCCCAGCAGGTCGAGGTCATTATTGCTGGCGGCGCCGTCGGTGCCCACGGCAACATTGACCCCGGCCTGCCACAAACGCTCCACCGGGCAAAAACCGCTGGCCAGTTTCAGGTTCGACTCCGGGCAATGAATCACATGGGTGTTGCTTTCTACCAGCAGCGCCAGGTCTTCTTCGCTGATCTGGGTCATGTGAACGGCCTGGAAGCGCGGCCCCAGCAAGCCCAGGCGAGCGAGACGGGCCAAGGGGCGTTCGCCGCGCTGTTCGAGCGCTTGCTGCACTTCGAAGGCGGTTTCATGCACGTGCATGTGGATCGACGCGTCGAGCTCTTCGGCGATCACGCGGATTTTTTCCAGGTTTTCATCGCCCACGGTGTAGGGTGCATGGGGTCCGAAGGTGATTTTGATGCGATCGTGATGCTTGAGATCGCCAAACAGTTCGATGCCCTGACGAATGGCTTCGTCCGCGCTGCTGGCGCCGGGGATCGGGAAGTCGAGGATCGGAATCGCGATTTGCGCACGAATACCGCTGTTGTGGACGCACTCGCTGGCAACCTTCGGGAAGAAGTACATGTCAGAGAAGCAGGTGACGCCACCTTTGAGCTGTTCGGCGATAGCCAGATCGGTGCCATCGCGTACGAATGCTTCATCGACCCATTTGGCCTCGGCGGGCCAGATGTGGTTTTCCAGCCAGGTCATCAACGGCAAGTCATCGGCCATACCGCGGAACAAAGTCATTGCCGCGTGCCCGTGGGCGTTGATCAGGCCCGGGCTGAGCAACATGCCCGGCAACTCGCGGACTTCGCGTGCAACAAGCTTCAGTGCAATTGTGCGTGGGCCGATAAAAACGATGCGCCCGTCGCGGATGCCCAGGGCATGATCCTTGAGGACAACGCCGGCAGGTTCGACGGGTACCAGCCAGGTCGGCAGCAACAACAGGTCGAGCGCAGCGGCAGTGTTCGGCATCGAAGGTCCAGTGCTTTTGTAAAGGATGGCGAAGTATACCCGAGCGTCTTCGCGGGGGGATCGCTATAATCGGCGGCTTTTGTGTTCATGAGTGCGGGGTGTGGGATGCGCGATCGACTGTTGGCTGCGGAGAAGGTGAAAGCCATCGATTGGCGTGATGGCGCCCTCTATCTGCTTGATCAGCGTGTTTTGCCGTTCGAGGAAACCTGGATCGCCTATACCAGCGCGGCCGGCGTGGCCGAAGCCATTCGTACCAGAGTGGTGCGCGGTGCGCCGGCGATCGGCATCAGCGCCGCCTATGGCATCGTGCTGGCGGCCCGCACCCGGATTGCCGAAGGCGGCGACTGGTATGCGGCGCTGGAAGAGGATTTCGCACTGCTCTCCGACGCCCGTCCCACTGGCGTAAACCTGTTCTGGGCGCTGGGCCGCATGCACGATCGGCTTGATCGCCTGAAAGAAAATGCCGACCCGCTGGTGGCGCTGGAAGCCGAGGCGATCGCCATTCACGAAAGTGATCGCGAAGCCAACCTGACCATGGCGCAACTGGGCGTGGACCTGATCCGCAAACACCAGGGCAATGCCCAGGCGATCCTGACCCACTGCAATACCGGCGCGCTGGCCACCGGCGGCTTCGGCACCGCGCTGGGGGTGATTCGCGGTGCGTTCATCGAAGGCATGGTCGAGCGTGTGTATGTCGACGAAACCCGTCCCTGGCTGCAAGGTTCGCGGTTGACCGCGTGGGAGCTGGCCAACGAGGGCATTCCCGTAACCCTGAATGTCGATTCCGCCGCGGCCCACATCATGAAGACCAAGGGGCCTACCTGGGTCATCGTCGGCGCCGACCGGATCACCGCCAACGGTGACGTGGCCAACAAAATCGGTACTTATCAACTGGCGGTCAATGCCATGCACCACGGCGTGCGCTTCATGGTGGTGGCGCCGAGTTCGACCATCGACATGCATTTGGCCAGTGGTGATGACATTCCGCTTGAAGAGCGTGACGGTCGCGAATTGCTGGAAGTCGGCGGCAAGCGCCTCGGTGCGGGAGTGGATGCGTTCAACCCGGTGTTCGACGTGACCCCGGCGGATCTGATCGACGCCATCGTCACTGAAAAAGGCATCGTCGAACGCCCGGATACCGCGAAAATAGCGCAGCTGATGTGCCGCAAGCGTCTGCATTAAAGGATTGTTGTGCCTGAAAGGTCGCCATCGCTGGCAAGCCAGCTCCCACAGGGTTTGCGCCCGCCATTAATCCTGTGGGAGCTGGCTTGCCAGCGATGGGGCCTTAAAAGTCAATAAACAACCGCAAGCCAGGCCTCAAATCTGCATACAAAGAAGCTCTAAGCCTCTCTCGTCCCCTTCAAGCCTGTCACCGGTCAACTAACTACTCTCCATGCGCATCTGGGGGATAGGTGCGTGGCGGCTCTTGTGATAACATCCGGCGGTTTCCAGGGTTGCCCCGCGGGGTGACCTTTACTGCGCAGATCCGTGGCATAACTCGTTGATTTGTCGTAAGTCGGTGCATGGCACTCAGCCGGCAGCGGCGAGCTTCGTTGGTCCCATATGGATATGACGAAGTTTCACCAGAAAAAGGAATCAGGCTTCTCATGGGCGAACTGGCCAAAGAAATCCTCCCGGTCAATATCGAAGACGAGCTGAAGCAGTCCTACCTCGACTACGCGATGAGCGTAATTGTCGGGCGGGCACTGCCGGATGCGCGCGATGGCTTGAAGCCCGTGCACCGGCGTGTGCTGTTCGCGATGAGCGAGCTGGGCAACGACTTCAACAAGCCGTACAAGAAATCTGCCCGTGTTGTCGGTGACGTGATCGGTAAGTATCACCCGCACGGTGATACCGCGGTGTACGACACCATCGTTCGGATGGCGCAGCCATTCTCCCTGCGCTACCTGCTGGTAGACGGCCAGGGCAACTTCGGTTCGGTGGACGGCGACAACGCCGCGGCCATGCGATACACCGAAGTGCGCATGACCAAGCTGGCACACGAGCTGCTGGCTGACCTGCACAAGGAAACCGTGGACTGGGTGCCGAACTACGACGGCACCGAAATGATCCCGGCGGTCATGCCGACCCGTATTCCCAACCTGTTGGTCAACGGCTCCAGCGGTATCGCCGTGGGCATGGCGACCAACATCCCGCCACACAACCTCGGTGAAGTCATCGACGGTTGCCTGGCGCTCATCGACAACCCTGAGCTGACCGTCGACGAGCTGATGCAATACATCCCCGGTCCGGACTTCCCGACCGCGGCGATCATCAACGGTCGCGCCGGCATCATCGAAGCCTACCGCACCGGTCGCGGGCGCATTTACATGCGTGCCCGTTCGATGATCGAAGACATCGACAAGGTCGGTGGCCGCCAGCAGATCGTCATCACCGAACTCCCTTACCAGCTGAACAAGGCGCGTCTGATCGAGAAGATCGCCGAGCTGGTAAAAGAGAAGAAGCTTGAAGGCATCACCGAACTGCGCGACGAGTCCGACAAGGACGGTATGCGCGTCGTGATCGAGTTGCGTCGCGGCGAAGTGCCTGAGGTCATCCTCAACAACCTCTACGCCCAGACCCAGCTGCAAGCGGTGTTCGGTATCAACATCGTCGCGCTGATCGACGGCCGTCCGCGGATCCTCAACCTCAAGGACCTGCTGGAAGCTTTCGTTCGTCACCGTCGCGAAGTGGTGACCCGCCGTACCGTGTTCGAACTGCGCAAGGCGCGCGAACGTGGTCACATTCTCGAAGGTCAAGCGGTCGCCCTGTCGAACATCGACCCGGTCATCGCCCTGATCAAGGCTTCGCCAACGCCGTCGGAAGCCAAGGAAGCGCTGGTCAGCACCCCTTGGGAATCCTCGGCGGTAGTGGCGATGGTCGAGCGTGCCGGCGCCGATTCGTGCCGTCCGGAAAACCTCGATCCGCAATACGGCCTGCGTGAAGGCAAGTACTTCCTCTCGCCAGAACAGGCGCAAGCCATTCTGGAACTGCGTCTGCACCGCCTGACCGGTCTGGAACACGAGAAGCTGCTGGCCGAGTACCAAGAGATCCTCAACCAGATCGGCGAGCTGATCCGCATCCTCAACAGCGCCACGCGCCTGATGGAAGTGATTCGCGAAGAGCTGGAAGTGATCCGTGCCGAATACGGCGACGTGCGCCGCACCGAGATTCTCGATGCGCGTCTCGACCTGACCCTGGGTGACATGATCCCGGAAGAAGATCGCGTCGTGACCATTTCCCACGGTGGCTACGCCAAGACCCAGCCATTGGCTGCGTACCAGGCCCAGCGTCGTGGCGGTAAAGGCAAGTCGGCGACCGGCGTCAAGGATGAGGACTACATCGCTCACCTGCTGGTTGCCAACAGTCACACCACGCTGCTGCTGTTCTCCAGCAAGGGCAAGGTGTACTGGCTGAAAACCTACGAAATCCCAGAAGCGTCCCGCGCCGCCCGCGGTCGTCCGCTGGTCAACCTGCTGCCGCTGGATGACGGTGAATACATCACCACCATGCTGCCGGTCGAGGAATACACCGAAGGCCACTACATCTTCATGGCCACCGCCAACGGCACCGTGAAGAAGACGCCGCTGGAGTCCTTCAGCCGTCAGCGCAGCGTCGGCCTGATCGCCCTGGAACTGGATGAAGGCGACGTATTGATCAGCGCTGCCATCACCGATGGCGAGCGCGAAGTCATGCTGTTCTCCGACGGCGGCAAAGTGACGCGCTTCAAGGAATCCGACGTTCGCGCCATGGGCCGTACCGCTCGCGGTGTGCGCGGCATGCGTCTGCCGGAAGGCCAGAAGCTGATTTCCATGCTGATCCCGGAAGAAGGCAGCCAGATCCTCACCGCTTCGGCGCGTGGTTATGGCAAGCGCACCGCGATCACCGAGTTCCCTGAGTACAAGCGTGGCGGTCAGGGCGTAATCGCCATGGTCAGCAACGAGCGTAACGGCCGTCTGGTCGGCGCGGTGCAGGTGCTCGATGGCGAGGAAATCATGCTGATTTCCGACCAGGGCACGCTGGTGCGTACTCGCGTCGACGAAGTCTCCAGCCTGGGCCGTAACACTCAGGGCGTGACCCTGATCAAACTGGCCAATGACGAAACACTGGTCGGCCTGGAACGGGTTCAGGAGCCTTCGGAAGTCGAGGGCGAAGAGCTGGAAGGTGAAGAGGGTGCAGTGTTCGAAGGTGATGTCGTAATCAATGATGTCGCCGAAGACCAGCAGCTCGACGCCGCCGCTGACGAAGAACCACAGGAATAAGCGGGTAAACAGGGGGCGGATGAGAATTCGCCCCCTTGTTGTTTGTCCGGTATGAAAATCTGCAACACTGCGAATGATCGTTCCCACGCTCCGCGTAATGATCGCTCCCACGCTCCGCGTGGGAGCGCATCCAATGACGCTCTGCGTCATGGGACGCGGAGCGTCCCCAGCGGCATTCCCGCGCAGAGCGTGGGAACGATCATTCGCAGACCAAAAGATTCAAGTGACCACCAGATCAGAGCGAGATTGGATGTGAGCAAGAGAGCCTATAACTTCTGTGCCGGTCCTGCGGCGCTTCCCGAAGCTGTCCTGAAGCGCGCCCAGGGTGAACTTCTCGATTGGCACGGCAAGGGCCTGTCGGTCATGGAAATGAGCCATCGCAGCGATGAGTTCGTGTCCATTGCCACCAAGGCAGAGCAGGATCTGCGTGATCTGCTGAATATCCCCTCGAACTATAAAGTGCTGTTCCTGCAAGGCGGCGCCAGCCAGCAATTTGCGCAGATTCCGCTGAACCTGTTGCCGGAAAACGGCTCTGCCGACTATATCGACACCGGTATCTGGTCGCAGAAAGCCATCGAAGAAGCGTCGCGTTATGGTCACGTCAACGTCGCCGCAACCGCCAAGCCTTACGATTACTTCGCCATCCCCGGCCAGAACGAATGGAAGCTGTCGAAAGACGCGGCCTATGTTCACTACGCGCCGAACGAAACCATCGGCGGCCTGGAATTCCAGTGGATTCCGGAAACCGGTGATGTTCCGCTGGTGGCCGACATGTCCTCGGACATCCTGTCTCGCCCGGTGGATGTTTCCCGTTTCGGCATGATCTACGCCGGCGCGCAGAAAAACATCGGCCCGAGCGGCATCGTCGTCAACATCGTGCGCGAAGACCTGCTGGGTCACGCCCGTTCGCTGTGCCCGACCATGCTCAACTACAAGGTCGCGGCCGATAACGGCTCGATGTACAACACGCCGCCAACCCTGGCCTGGTACTTGTCCGGCCTGGTGTTCGAGTGGCTGAAAGAGCAGGGCGGTGTCGAAGCCATCGGCAAGCTCAATGAAGTGAAAAAGCGCACGCTCTACGACTTCATTGATGCCAGCGGTCTGTACAGCAACCCGATCAATCACTCGGACCGCTCGTGGATGAACGTGCCGTTCCGCCTGGCTGACGATCGCCTGGACAAGCCGTTCCTGGCCGGCGCCGACGAACGCGGCCTGCTGAACCTCAAAGGGCACCGTTCCGTGGGCGGCATGCGTGCCTCCATCTATAACGCCGTCGACATCAACGCGATCAACGCGCTGGTTTCGTACATGGCAGAGTTCGAGAAGGAACACGGCTGATGTCTGAGCAAGAACTCAAGGCACTGCGCCTGCGCATTGATGCTCTGGACGAAAAAGTCCTGGAGCTGATCAGTGAGCGCGCGCGCTGCGCCCAGGAAGTCGCGCGAGTAAAGATGGCCTCGCTGGCCGAAGGCGAAGTGCCGGTGTTCTATCGTCCCGAGCGCGAAGCTCAGGTGCTCAAGCGTGTCATGGAACGCAACCAGGGGCCGCTGGGCAACGAAGAGATGGCGCGTCTGTTCCGCGAAATCATGTCGTCGTGCCTGGCGCTGGAGCAGCCACTGAAAGTGGCTTACCTCGGCCCTGAAGGCACCTTCACCCAAGCGGCAGCGATGAAGCACTTCGGGCATGCGGTGATCAGCAAGCCGATGGCGGCGATCGACGAAGTGTTCCGTGAAGTGGCGGCCGGTGCGGTGAACTTTGGCGTGGTCCCGGTGGAAAACTCCACCGAAGGTGCGGTCAACCACACCCTCGACAGCTTCCTCGAACACGACATGGTGATCTGCGGTGAAGTCGAGCTGCGCATTCACCATCACCTGTTGGTCGGTGAAAACACCAAGACCGACAGCATCAGCCGTATCTACTCCCACGCCCAGTCCCTGGCCCAGTGCCGCAAGTGGCTGGACGCCCATTACCCGAATGTCGAGCGCGTGGCGGTGTCCAGCAACGCCGAAGCGGCCAAGCGGGTCAAGGGCGAGTGGAACTCGGCGGCGATTGCCGGCGACATGGCGGCCGGTCTCTACGGGCTGACCCGTTTGGCCGAGAAGATCGAGGACCGTCCGGACAACTCCACGCGCTTCCTCATGATCGGTAATCAGGAAGTGCCGCCGACCGGCGACGACAAAACCTCGATCATCGTGTCCATGAGCAACAAGCCGGGCGCGCTGCATGAATTGCTGGTGCCGTTCCACGATAACGGCATCGATCTGACGCGCATCGAGACCCGTCCGTCGCGCAGCGGTAAATGGACCTACGTGTTCTTCATCGACTTTGTCGGCCACCACCGCGATCCGCTGGTAAAAGGTGTGCTGGAAAAGATCAGTCAGGAAGCAGTGGCACTCAAAGTGCTGGGTTCCTACCCGAAAGCAGTTCTCTAAGGGGCGGTAGCAATGAGTGGCAATTTCCTCGCTCTGGCACAGCCGGGCGTGCAACAACTTTCGCCTTATGTTCCGGGCAAACCCGTGGACGAACTGGCGCGCGAGCTGGACCTCGATCCGGCCAGCATCGTCAAACTGGCGAGCAATGAAAACCCCCTGGGCGCGAGCCCCAAGGCGTTGGCAGCCATCCGTGATGCGCTGGCCGAGCTGACCCGCTATCCGGACGGCAACGGTTTTGCGCTCAAGTCCCTGCTGGCCGAGCAATGCCGCGTCGAGCTGAATCAGGTGACGCTGGGCAACGGTTCCAACGACATTCTTGAGCTGGTGGCGCGCGCCTACCTGGCGCCGGGCCTCAACGCCGTGTTCAGCGAGCACGCGTTTGCGGTCTACCCGATTGCCACTCAGGCGGTGGGTGCCCAGGCCAAGGTCGTTCCGGCCAAGGAATGGGGGCATGACCTGCCGGCCATGCTGGCGGCCATCGATGCCAACACCCGCGTGGTGTTCATCGCCAACCCGAACAACCCGACCGGCACCTGGTTCGACGCCGAGGCGCTGGACGAATTCCTGCAGGATGTTCCGGAGCACGTATTAGTCGTGCTGGACGAGGCTTACATCGAATACGCCGAGGGCAGCGACCTGCCGGACGGTCTGGATTTCCTCGCGGCTTATCCGAACCTGTTGGTCTCGCGTACGTTCTCCAAGGCCTACGGCCTTGCATCGCTGCGCGTCGGTTATGGCTTGTCCAGCGCCGTGGTGGCCGATGTGCTGAATCGTGTGCGCCAGCCATTCAACGTCAACAGCCTGGCTCTGGCCGCGGCTTGCGCGGCGTTGAAAGACCAGGACTACCTGGCTGAAAGCCGCCGCCTGAACGAAGCCGGCATGCAGCAACTGGAATCGGGTTTCCGGGAGCTGGGGCTGAGC
Source organism: Pseudomonas sp. Sample_22 (assembly GCF_004307635.1). Taxonomy (NCBI): domain Bacteria; kingdom Pseudomonadati; phylum Pseudomonadota; class Gammaproteobacteria; order Pseudomonadales; family Pseudomonadaceae; genus Pseudomonas; species Pseudomonas sp. Sample_22. The sequence continues at coordinate 194,963 of NZ_RCNY01000031.1, read as the reverse complement.
TGGATTCCTTCCAAAGGCAACTTCATTTGCGTCGATCTCGGTCAAGTCGCGGCCCCGGTGTTCCAGGGCTTGCTACGCGAAGGCGTGATCGTGCGTCCGGTGGCCAACTACGGCATGCCGAACCACTTGCGCGTGACCATCGGTCTGCCGGCAGAAAACAGCCGCTTCCTTGAGGCGCTGACCAAGGTTCTGGCTCGTGGTTGATGTCACTGCACTGCAATCTGCTGAACCTATGATCGGGCGCCTGGTGGTGGTCGGTCTGGGGTTGATCGGCGGTTCATTTGCCAAGGGTTTGCGCGAAAGTGGCGTGTGCCGCGAAGTGGTCGGGGTCGATCTCGATCCGCAGTCGCGCAAGCTGGCGGTTGAACTGGGTGTGGTGGATCGCTGCGAAGAAGACCTGGCCGTTGCTTGCCAAGGTGCCGACGTGATCCAGCTCGCCATCCCGATCCTCGCCATGGAGAAAATGCTTGGCCGTTTGGCCAGCATGGACTTGGGGCAAGCGGTTCTGACCGATGTCGGCAGCGCCAAGGGCAACGTCGTACGTGCCGCCACAGAAGCGTTCGGCGGCATGCCGTCGCGCTTCGTGCCAGGACATCCGATCGCCGGCTCCGAGCAGAGCGGGGTGGAAGCCTCCAATGCTGAGTTGTTCCGTCGTCACAAGGTGATCCTGACGCCGCTGGAGCAGACCGATCCGCAAGCTTTGGCCGTGGTCGATCGCTTGTGGCGCGAATTGGGCGCGGATGTCGAGCACATGCAGGTCGAGCGCCACGACGAAGTCCTGGCGGCGACCAGTCACCTGCCGCACCTGCTGGCCTTCGGTTTGGTCGATTCGTTGGCCAAGCGCAATGAAAATCTTGAGATCTTCCGTTACGCTGCGGGCGGTTTCCGCGATTTCACGAGAATCGCCGGAAGCGACCCGGTCATGTGGCACGACATCTTCCTCGCCAACCGCGAAGCTGTCCTGCGCACACTCGATACATTTCGCAGCGACCTCGACGCCTTGCGCGACGCGGTCGATGCAGGGGATGGGCACCAATTGTTGGGCGTTTTCACTCGCGCCCGGGTTGCCCGCGAGCATTTCAGTAAAATCCTGGCCCGTCGGGCCTATGTGGACGCTATGAATTCCAACGATCTGATTTTCCTGGCTCAACCTGGTGGCCGCCTGTCCGGTCGGATTCGCGTACCAGGTGATAAATCGATTTCCCACCGTTCGATCATGCTCGGCTCCCTGGCCGAAGGCGTCACCGAAGTCGAAGGCTTCCTCGAGGGCGAAGACGCCCTGGCGACCTTGCAGGCGTTCCGTGACATGGGTGTGGTCATCGAAGGCCCGCACCACGGTCGCGTGACCATTCACGGCGTCGGCCTGCATGGCCTGAAACCCGCGCCTGGCCCGATCTACCTGGGCAACTCCGGTACTTCGATGCGCCTGCTGTCCGGCCTGCTGGCCGCGCAGGATTTCGACAGCACCCTGACCGGCGATGCTTCGCTGTCCAAGCGCCCGATGAATCGCGTGGCCAATCCGCTGCGCGAAATGGGCGCGGTGATCGAAACCGCCGCTGAAGGCCGTCCGCCGATGGTCATCCGTGGTGGCAACAAGCTCAAGGGCCTGACGTACACCATGCCAATGGCCAGTGCCCAGGTGAAATCCTGCCTGCTGCTGGCGGGCCTGTATGCCGAAGGCAAGACCACCGTCACCGAACCGGCACCGACCCGCGATCACACCGAACGCATGTTGCGCGGCTTCGGCTACCCGGTCACCGTCAATGGCGCGACCGCCTCCGTCGAATCCGGCAGCAAGCTGACCGCGACCCACATTGAAGTACCGGGCGACATCTCGTCGTCAGCGTTCTTCCTGGTGGCTGCTTCGATCGCTGAAGGCTCGGAGCTGGTACTTGAGCACGTCGGCATCAACCCGACCCGTACCGGTGTGATCGACATCCTGCGCCTGATGGGCGCCAACATCACCCTGGAAAACCAGCGTGAAGTGGGCGGCGAGCCGGTAGCGGACTTGCGCGTACGGGCGGCTAAACTCAAGGGTATCGAGATTCCTGAAGAGTTGGTTCCGTTGGCTATCGACGAATTCCCGGTCCTGTTCGTGGCAGCGGCCTGTGCCGAAGGCCGTACTGTGTTGACCGGCGCCGAAGAGCTGCGGGTCAAGGAGTCGGACCGTATCCAGGTCATGGCCGATGGCCTGCTGGCGCTGGGCGTCAAGTGTGAGCCAACCCCGGACGGCATCATTATCGATGGCGGCTCGATCGGCGGCGGCGAAGTGCATGGTCACGGCGATCACCGGATCGCCATGGCATTCAGCGTTGCATCGCTGCGCGCTACTGCACCGATCCGCATCCATGATTGCGCCAACGTCGCGACGTCGTTCCCGAACTTCCTGGCGTTGTGCGCACAGGTCGGTATCCGCGTTGCCCAAGAGGCTCAGTCGTGATCAAAATTGCACCGGTCATCACCATCGATGGGCCAAGCGGCTCCGGCAAAGGTACGGTCGCCGGGATCCTGGCCAAGCGTCTGGGCTGGAACCTGCTGGATTCCGGTGCACTTTATCGGCTGCTGGCATTCGCCGCGCATAACCACGGCGTTGATCTGACCAACGAAGAATTGCTGAAAAAACTTGCCGCTCATCTGGATGTGCAGTTCATCGCGGCGACCGAAGGTCAGCTGCAACGCATCATCCTGGAAGGCGACGAAGTCAGCGATGTGATCCGCACGGAAAGCGTCGGCTCCGGTGCCTCTCAAGTGGCTGCATTGCCCGCCGTACGCGAGGCGCTGCTGCAGCGCCAGCGTGCATTCCAGGAAGCGCCGGGCCTGGTGGCCGATGGCCGGGACATGGGAACGGTGGTTTTTCCGGACGCGCCGCTGAAGATTTTCCTGACCGCCAGTGCCGAGGAGCGTGCGCGCCGTCGATACTTGCAGTTGAAGGGCAAAGTCGATGGTGTTAGTCTGTCGAGTCTGCTAGATGAGATACGTGCACGCGATGAGCGTGACACCCAGCGAGCGGTAGCCCCGCTCAAGCCGGCGGCTGACGCCATACAGCTGGATTCCACGGAATTGTCCATCGATCAGGTGCTGGAACGCATCATGAGCGAGATCGCCATTCGCGATATTGCCGGGTGACCAAGAAGGCCGCAGGGGACCAGTCATAGTCCTGGGGCGCTTCTTCTAAATGAAACTAACCCACACCGTCTGGGGTGTGGAGATGGGCGTATTCTTCGCCCTCATCAACAGGAATTAAAATGAGCGAAAGCTTTGCGGAACTCTTTGAAGAAAGCCTAAAAACCCTGAACCTTCAGGCAGGCTCCATCATCACCGGTGTTATCGTTGATATCGATTACCAAGCTCGCTGGGTAACCGTTCACGCTGGCCTGAAGTCTGAAGCACTCATCCCGCTTGAGCAGTTCTACAACGACGCTGGCGACCTGACTATCAACGTCGGTGACGAAGTTCACGTTGCGCTGGACTCGGTTGAAGACGGCTTTGGTGAAACCAAGCTGTCCCGTGAAAAAGCCAAGCGCGCTGAATGCTGGATTGTTCTGGAAGCTGCCTTCGCAGCCGAAGAAGTGGTCAAGGGCGTTATCAACGGTAAGGTTAAAGGCGGCTTCACTGTCGACGTTAACGGCATCCGTGCGTTCCTGCCAGGTTCTCTGGTTGACGTCCGTCCAGTGCGCGACACCACGCACCTGGAAGGCAAAGAGCTGGAATTCAAGGTCATCAAGCTGGACCAGAAGCGCAACAACGTTGTCGTTTCCCGTCGCAGCGTCCTGGAAGCCGAGAACTCCGCCGAGCGCGAAGCTCTGCTGGAATCCCTGCAGGAAGGCCAACAAGTCAAAGGTATCGTCAAGAACCTCACCGATTACGGCGCATTCGTCGATCTGGGTGGCGTCGATGGCCTGCTGCACATTACCGACATGGCTTGGAAGCGCATCAAGCATCCTTCCGAAATCGTCAACGTTGGCGACGAGATCGATGTCAAGGTTCTGAAGTACGATCGCGAGCGCAATCGTGTTTCCCTGGGCCTGAAGCAACTGGGCGAAGATCCATGGGTTGCTATCAAAGCCCGTTACCCAGAAAGCACTCGCGTTACCGCTCGTGTAACCAACCTGACCGACTACGGCTGCTTCGCTGAGCTGGAAGAAGGCGTTGAAGGTCTGGTACACGTTTCCGAAATGGACTGGACCAACAAGAACATCCACCCTTCGAAAGTCGTACAAGTCGGCGACGAAGTGGAAGTCATGGTTCTGGACATCGACGAAGAGCGTCGTCGTATCTCCCTGGGCATCAAGCAGTGCAAATCTAACCCATGGGAAGATTTCTCTGGCCAGTTCAACAAGGGCGATAAAATCTCCGGCACCATCAAGTCGATCACCGATTTCGGTATCTTCATTGGTCTGGACGGCGGCATCGACGGTCTGGTTCACCTGTCCGACATCTCCTGGAACGAAGTGGGCGAAGAAGCCGTACGCCGTTTCAAGAAGGGCGACGAGCTGGACACCGTTATCCTGTCGGTTGACCCAGAGCGTGAGCGCATCTCCCTGGGCATCAAGCAACTGGAAAGCGATCCGTTCTCCGAGTACGTTCAAGAGAACGACAAAGGCGCAATCGTTAAGGGCATCGTGAAAGAAGTTGACGCTAAAGGCGCCATCATCACCCTGGCCGACGATATCGAAGCGACTCTGAAAGCCTCCGAAATCAGCCGTGACCGCGTTGAAGACGCGCGCAACGTTCTGAAAGAAGGCCAGGAAGTAGAAGCCAAGATCATCAGCGTTGATCGCAAGAGCCGCGTAATCCAGCTCTCGATCAAGTCGAAAGACGATGCTGAAGAGAAAGAAGCAATCCAGAGCTTGAAAGACAAGCCTGCTGCTGACATCGCTGCTGGTCCTACCACTCTGGGCGACCTGTTGCGTGCACAAATGGAAAAACAGAACTAAGTTCTGACTTTCTGTAAAAAGGGCGACTTCGGTCGCCCTTTTTTTTCGCCTGCAATTTGTAGCTTCCCCCCGTAGGTGCTGCCGAAGGCTGCGAACTGTCCGGGTCGTCCACACGATCAGCAAACCCACGAAACCAACACCTCCGTTCAACTGTCTCTTTCTTTAACAGGATCAACCGCTTATTTGCAGCTAGTCTTACGCTCAAGCGAACCAAGCCAGGGCAGCATGCCTGGCATAAGGAAGTGAATGAACAAGCTCATCGTCGCAATAGCTTTACTGACACTGGCGGGCTGTACCACTAATGCCAAGACCCATGCGGTACGAGGTGTTAGCGGCATTGAGGTTGATTGTTCGGGGTTGGGCTCGGGCTGGGAGAAATGCCAAAAGCGCGCAGCAAAGGAGTGCAAGGGCGCCGGCTATAAAGTCGTCACCCGATCAGACGATGCAAAGGAAGAAGATGAATTCCCGTTCGGCTTCAATCCGGCAGGCTACCTGACACGAACCATGCTGGTCATCTGCAGGTAACGTCGCCAATCAGGATCGGCGTAGTGACACTTAGAACCGCCACCTTCTTGTCCTGGAAGATATGTCAAAACTCGGGCTGTTCAAATTCATGCGGGCGTGCTAAAACCTTTGGAGCGATTTTCCTAGCTGCTTGAAAAAGAAGGGAAAAATATGACGAAGTCGGAGTTGATCGAACGAATTGTCACCCATCAAGGGCTGCTCTCATCCAAGGATGTCGAGCTGGCCATCAAGACCATGCTCGAACAAATGTCCCAATGCCTGGCCACCGGTGATCGGATCGAGATCCGCGGGTTCGGCAGCTTCTCCTTGCACTACCGCGCGCCGCGGGTAGGGCGCAATCCGAAGACTGGTCAGTCGGTTAGCCTGGATGGCAAGTTTGTTCCGCATTTTAAGCCGGGGAAGGAGCTGCGAGATCGCGTGAATGAGGAAGAGGAAGAAGGCCTTTGACAGTCTCTGTGATTCAAGGAGCTGCTGATGCGTAACCTCAAGCGTGTGTTGCTCGCGGTGTTTATCCTGCTGTTGGTTTTGGTGATTCTGGTGTTCGTGCTTGAGAATCAGCAGTCGGTCACCTTGCTGTTCCTGGGTTGGGCGGGGCCGCAGTTACCCGTTTCGTTGGTCATAGTGTTGGCGCTGCTGATCGGCATGGTGATTGGGCCGGTCATTAGCTGGATTTTGGGTCGTGTCTCCAGAGCGTCGCGCAGACGGCTCGTTTGATTGCGGCACTGCAAGTGACAATTAAACGTCAATTACTGCTTGTCCATATCCAATAGTAAAACCGTCATTAAGCTGTAAAATGTTGCGCTTCTCCGATAGTGGCATATTCCCATAACAGTTAAGGCTTTTTCGTCAGAGGTCTCGGCTGGTTTGATGGGTATTGCATTCATGGATCAGGCAGTGCGCGACTTGACGGCTGTCTGCAACTCAAGGGTATGGTTTCGCGTGAAAATTCTTGTTACCGGTGGCGCCGGGTTTATTGGCTCGGCGGTCATTCGTCATATCATTTCCAGCACCAATGACTCTGTCGTTAACGTCGATAAGCTGACTTATGCTGGCAACCTTGAGTCACTGTCTCAAGTTGGTCAGAGCCCGCGTTACGCCTTTGAGCATGTCGACATCTGCGATCGGGATCAGATTAATCGAATCCTGCACGAGCATCAGCCGGACGCGATCATGCATCTGGCTGCTGAGTCGCATGTTGATCGCTCGATCTCTGGCCCATCTGAATTCATCCAGACCAATATTATCGGTACTTATACGTTGCTCGAAGCGGCGCGCCGTTATTGGACTGGGTTGGATGATGTACGCAAGGCCAACTTTCGCTTTCACCATATTTCGACAGATGAAGTCTATGGTGACCTTGATGGCCCAGAAGATCTCTTTACCGAAAACACCCCCTATCAGCCGAGTTCGCCATATTCAGCCAGCAAGGCTAGTTCCGACCATCTGGTTCGTGCCTGGAGCCGTACCTACGGCCTACCCGTACTGGTAACGAATTGCTCGAACAACTATGGCCCTTGCCACTTTCCCGAGAAACTGATCCCGTTGATCATTCTCAATGCGCTAGAGGGCAAACCATTGCCGGTCTACGGTAAGGGCAACCAGGTTCGCGACTGGCTCTACGTTGAAGATCACGCCCGCGCCCTTTACAAAGTGGTAACCGACGGCGTAGTGGGCGAGACATACAACATTGGCGGCCATAACGAAAAGCAAAACATAGAAGTGGTGCGTACTCTCTGTGCGCTGCTCGACGAGCTTCGTCCGGACTCGGCACATCGGCCACATGCCAACCTTATCACCTACGTTCAGGATCGCCCGGGGCACGACCAGCGCTACGCGATCGACGCCAGTAAAATCCAGCGTGAGCTTGGCTGGGTGCCGGAGGAAACCTTCGAGACCGGAATTCGCAAAACCGTCGAATGGTATTTAGAAAATGCTGAGTGGGTTGAGCATGTGAAAAGTGGTAGCTACCAACAATGGATCGATCAGAACTACGCAGGTCGCTCAAACAACGCATGAAAATCCTGCTACTTGGAAAGAACGGTCAGTTGGGGTGGGAGCTGCAACGCTCGCTGCCTCCGCTTGGTGAATTGATTGCCGTGGATCGGCGCGTCACCGATGGTCTTCCCTCGCTGTAAGTGGCAAGGTGTCTTTTGCATGGTTACGCCAGCTATGCGATCGGTTTCGCTCAGGCAAGCGGCGGCAGCTCGCCGTAAAAACGATTAGTCCAGTAGAATCGGCTACCTATCCTGCGCCCGCTCGTCGTCCTCTGAATTTGCGTTTGAATACTAGAAGCTGCGCGAGAATTTTTCTCTACACTTGCCGGATTGGCAAAATGGTGTAAATCGAATGCTTAGGGAAGTTCTTAATAAATGAGCACGATCAATCGTAAAGGCATCATCCTCGCTGGTGGTTCGGGCACGCGTTTGCACCCGCTGACTCTTGGTGTGTCTAAGCAAATGTTGCCTATCTACGACAAACCAATGATTTTCTATCCTCTGTCTGTGCTGATGCTCGCCGGCATCCGGGAAATCTTGATTATCTCCACGCCGGAAGACATACCGAATTTCCGCAAGTTGCTGGGCGATGGCAGCCTTTACGGTATCAAGCTCAGCTATGCCGAACAACCAAGCCCAGATGGCTTGGCGCAAGCTTTCATCATCGGTGAAGAATTCATTGGTGATGACCCGTGCTGCTTGATTCTAGGAGATAACATCTTCTACGGCCAAATTACCGAGCACCTTCGCTCGGCTGGTGATCAGGTACATGGGGCGACCATTTTTGGCTATCACGTCTCAGATCCGGAACGCTTTGGTGTCGTGGAGTTTGATGCAACAGGTCAAGTCTTGAGTATTGAAGAGAAGCCGCAGCACCCCAAGTCCAACTATGCAGTGACCGGCTTGTACTTCTATGACAATCAGGTTGTCGAGATCGCGAAGAACATCAAACCTTCGGCGCGAGGCGAGCTGGAAATTACTGATATCAACCGCGTCTACCTCGAGCAAAAGTCGCTCAAGGTCGAGATGCTCCGGCGCGGGTTTGCTTGGTTGGATACAGGAACCCACGATTCTTTGCTTGAGGCGAGCCACTTCGTACACACAATCGAGAAGCGCCAAGGACTGAAAGTCGCGTGTCTTGAAGAAATTGCCTACAACAAAGGATGGATTTCAGCCGCCGAGTTGCTGGCCCAGGCTGAGCGTCTTGGCAAGACTGGTTACGGTCAGTATCTGGAAAAGCTTCTGGAATCCCATCCGCGCTGATATTTCATCGGTGTTGAGGGTTGATGTTATTTTGATGGCAGATAACAACGCCATTTATTTGTTTTCAAATGATTTTTTCGTCTCCGGTCGGCCCGTGAGTTATTAATCGTCAGTACTAGCTGTAGAATGGTCGACAGAATTGTTAGGCCTGTTGGATACACAGCTGATTCTCAATTGAGTTGCTTGAAACGGTGTGAATATCCGAGAGCCGGTGCCAGGGAGGTTCGTGCAGGCGAAGTGCATCAGGAGGCCCGACAGGATTGTATCAACGTTGAGCAGCCCCAACTGCAATCGCTTCAAGCAATAGCTTGCATTGATTACGATGCAGGAATGACTGGAAACATAACTGAGCCCCGCTTGCTGGTCGCATCTGCCAGAGGAGGGGATTAAGGACCTAGAGCATGGAACTGATTCCCGTAATTTTGTCTGGTGGAGTGGGTAGCCGTTTGTGGCCTGTTTCTCGAGAGGCTCACCCCAAGCCGTTCATGGACTTGCCAGATGGCCAGAATCTCATTCAGAAAACTTTTCTGCGCGCATCGCGCCTGGAAAGCGTGGTAGAGATTCTCACGGTGACCAACCGGGAGCTCTTGTTCAAAACCGAAGACGAATACGGCGCAGTCAATAAAGCCAAGCTTGCGCAAGGTTTCATTCTGGAACCATTCGGCCGCAATACAGCAGCCGCCGTTGCTGCTGCCGCGCTACAACTGGAAGCCTCCCACGGCCCTGATGCCCAGATGCTGGTATTGGCTGCAGATCATCTGATCAAAGATGAAAAAGCTTTTGCTGCTGCCGTGACTAACGCCATGGCGCTCGCCGCCGAAGGATGGCTGGTCACATTCGGCATTCAGCCGACGTATCCCGAAACCGGATTCGGCTACATAGAGGCGCAGAAAGCCGCACCCTTGAAGGGCGGATTGAAGGTAGCCCGCTTCGTCGAAAAGCCTGATCTGGATACAGCCCAAGCCTATGTCAGCGCAGGTAATTATTACTGGAATTCCGGTATGTTCTGTTTTCGGGTCGGCACAGTTCTCGAAGAACTCCGCGAGCATGCACCGGACGTCGTGGCCGCTGTCATCAAGACCATCGAGCAATCGCGTCTTACGTCGTCTTCCAAGTATCGCTGCCTCGCGCTCAACGCTGAAGCATTCGCCGAAGTGCCGGATATTTCCATCGACTACGCGCTGATGGAGCGTTCGTCCAAGGTCGCGACCATTCCATGCGATATCGGTTGGAGTGACATAGGCTCGTGGAATGCCGTCAGTGAGTTGACTGAACCTGATGAGAATGGCAACCGTTTTGAGGGGGAAGTGCTGTCTCACGGGTCGCGCAACAACTATGTGAACAGTGAAGGCCGCCTGACGGCACTGGTGGGTGTTGAAGATCTGCTAGTGATTGATACACCTGACGCAGTGATGATTGCCCACAAAGATCACGCTCAAGACGTAAAACACATAGTCAATCAGCTCAAAGCTTGCAGTCATACGGTTCACCTGCTGCACCGCACCGTGCATCGCCCGTGGGGTACTTACACAACGCTTGAAAACGGCGATCGTTTCAAAATCAAGCGCATTGTGGTGAAGCCGAAGGCGTCGCTGTCCCTGCAAATGCATCATCACCGAAGCGAACACTGGATCGTCGTCAGTGGCATGGCTGTGGTCATCAACGACAAGCAGGAGCTGATGTTGAACACCAATGAGTCGACATTTATCCGTGCGGGCCACCAGCATCGATTGATGAACCCGGGGGTCATAGACCTGGTGCTGATTGAAGTGCAAAGTGGTGATTATCTCGGCGAGGACGATATCGTGCGCTTCGATGATAACTACGGTCGCGCCGACAAGTAACAGTGCCTTGCTCAAGCCAGGTCGGTGAGGTACTCGCCGACCGGGCTTTTTTGCTTTTTATCTAGGCTGATGCTTCCGTCTGTCGCAGACGTGTGACTCGCGGTGCGGCATCACTTCATATACCTCAGTAAGAGAGCGGTATGAACACCCCTATCAAAACCCAATGTTTCAAAGCCTATGACATTCGTGGCCAGGTTCCGTCCGATCTCAATGAAGAAGTTGCCTACCGGATTGGTCGAGCCTTGGTTGCCGAATTGCAGGCCAGGAATGTTGTGCTGGGCCGGGATATGCGCCTCGAAAGCCCAATGCTGGCAGAGGCGATGACTCGTGGGTTGCTTGAGGCAGGCGCGAATGTCATCGATATAGGGTTGTGCGGCACCGAGGAAGTCTACTTTGCCACCAGTGCGTTTGGAGCTGACGGCGGCGTGATGATCACTGCAAGCCACAATCCCAAGGGCTACAACGGGATGAAGCTGGTAAAGGCGCAATCTCGGCCGATCAGTGGTGATACCGGTCTCCATGCCATACGCGACCGTGTGGAAGCAGGGGATCTGGGAGCGTTGGCGACAACTCCCGGCAAGATTCAATACGAATTGGATAAGTCTCGCTACATCGAGCATCTGCTTTCTTACGTCAATGTCGACAATCTGAAGCCATTGAAAATACTGGCCGACCCGGGCAATGGCGCAGCTGGGCCGGTATTGCAACAATTGGTTTCGAGGCTGCCTTTCGAATGGGTGATGATCAATGCTGAACCCGATGGCAATTTTCCGAACGGTGTACCTAACCCGTTGCTGCCGGAAAATCGTGACCTGACACGGCTATCCTTGCTGGAAAACGGCTGCGATCTGGGGTTGGCTTGGGATGGCGATTTCGACCGTTGCTTCTTTTTTGACCAGAATGGTCGATTCATCGAAGGTTATTACCTGGTAGGGCTGCTGGCAGAAATGCTGCTGAAAAAGAACCCGGGGTCGAAGATCATTCATGACCCGCGGCTGACATGGAACACCATCGATCAGGTTCGATTGGCGGGCGGTGTTTCAGTACAATGCAAGACTGGTCACGCCTTTATCAAGGAGCGCATGCGCCTGGAAAATGCAATCTATGGTGGTGAAATGAGTGCCCACCATTATTTCCGGGATTTTGCTTATTGTGACAGCGGCATGATTCCCTGGCTGCTGGTGACTGCGTTGATGTCTGCCTCGGGTAAAAATCTGGCCCAGCTTGTTGATGAGCGCATTGCCGCCTATCCATGCAGTGGCGAAATCAACTACCGAGTGAGCAACGTGGCAGCAGCACTGGAAGAGGTCTTGAAGCATTATTTGCCTCAGTCACCTCAACTGGACGAAACGGATGGAATTAGCCTGGATTTCTCTGATTGGCGTTTCAATCTGCGAGGTTCCAATACCGAACCCTTGTTGAGACTGAATGTGGAGAGCAGAAGGGATCCGGCGCTGGTAGCTACAAAAGTCAAAGAAATTGAGGGATTGCTGAACAGTAAATATATGGAATGAAAAAAACGGTTCTCACTTCCGAATGGAAGGTGAGAGGGCGGCAATGAGTTGGCTCTCTGATAGAGACTTACTGTTCGATTGATTAATTTAAATTGGTGAAAAAATGAGCGACAAGAAAGTAGCGTTGATTACGGGTATTACTGGTCAAGATGGGGCTTACCTCGCTGAGTTCCTGCTCAAAAAAGGTTATTCGGTACACGGCATCAAGCGCCGTGCCTCGCTGTTCAATACTCACCGAATTGACCACCTTTACCACGACCCGCATAAGAAAGGCTACGATCTGAATCTGCACTACGGTGACCTGACCGATTCGAGCAGCCTGATCCGCATCGTGCAGGAAGTCCAACCCGATGAAGTTTACAACCTCGGGGCGCAGAGCCACGTTGCTGTATCCTTCGAGTCGCCAGAATACACCGCTGACACGGATGCCATGGGTACACTGCGCATTCTGGAAGCAATCCGTATCGCCGGCCTTGAGAAGAAAACCAAGTTCTATCAGGCATCGACTTCAGAGCTTTACGGTCTGGTGCAGGAAATTCCTCAGAAAGAAACCACTCCTTTCTATCCACGCTCCCCATATGCCGTCGCCAAGATGTACGCCTACTGGATCACCGTGAACTATCGCGAGTCCTACGGTATGTATGCTTGCAACGGTATTCTCTTCAACCACGAATCGCCAATTCGCGGTGAAACATTCGTAACTCGCAAAATCACACGTGCTTTGGCACGAATCAAGGTCGGTCTGCAAGACTGCCTGTACCTCGGTAACATGGACGCCCTGCGTGACTGGGGTCATGCCCGTGATTACGTAGAAATGCAATGGCTCATGTTGCAACAGGAAACGCCAGACGACTTCGTGATCGCGACAGGTGAACAGCATTCTGTTCGCGAGTTTGTCGAGGTTGCTGCGAAAGAAATCGACATCAAGATTCGTTGGGAAGGTACGGGTGTAGACGAGAAAGGTTACGACGTCGCTACCAACCAATGCATCGTTGCCGTCGACCCACGTTATTTCCGTCCTGCCGAAGTTGAGACACTACTGGGTGACCCAAGCAAAGCCAAGGCAAAATTGGGCTGGGAACCAACTACCTCCTTCAATGAGCTGGTAGAAGAAATGATGCGTGAAGATCTGCGTGAAGCCAAACGTGACAAGCTGGTCGCTGAACACGGCTTTAAATATTTCCAGGGTCAGGAATAAAGGGGGCTGGGATGATTCCTGTATATCAGCCCTTCCTGGGCGGCCGCGAAAAGGAATATGTTAACCAGTGTCTTGATTCGACCTGGATTTCTTCTCGTGGAGATTTTATCTCCCGTTTCGAGAGCGAGTTTGCCCGTTACATTGGTGCAGAACACGCGACGACGGTGAGCAATGGCACCGTAGCTCTGCACCTGGCAATGGCAGCATTGGGGCTTGGGCCTGGCGATGAAGTGATTGTTCCGACACTGACCTATGTCGCGTCGGTCAACACCATCATGCAGACCGGGGCGAAAGTCGTGTACGCCGAATCGTTGGCGGATACCTGGAACGTCGACATTGCTGACATTCGCAGTCGTATCACGCCAAAAACCAAAGCGGTCATGGTCGTGCACTTGTACGGCTTGAGCTGTGACATGGACGAAGTCGTCGCGCTTTGCAAAGAGCACAATCTGCTGCTGATCGAAGACTGCGCAGAAGCTTTTGGCTCTCTGTACAAAGATCAGCATGTTGGCACCTTTGGCGATGTCGCTACCTTCAGTTTCTTCGGCAACAAAACCATTACTACCGGTGAGGGTGGAATGGTGGTTTGCAAGAACAAGGACATTCACGAAAGAGCCTGCCATCTCAAGAGTCAAGGCGTCTCCAAGACCCGGGAATACTGGCACGACGAGTTGGCTTACAACTATCGGATGACCAATATCTGCGCGGCCATTGGCCTCGCTCAATTGGAACGTGCTGACGAGATCATTGCACTCAAGCGGCAGGTCGCGGACTGGTACCGTGAAGCACTTGAAGGGCTTCCATTGCAGATGCACGCAGAGCAGCCAGGAACCCGTCACTCCTACTGGATGTGCTCGGTAGTGCTGGATGATGCGAGCAAGCGTCAGGCGCTGCGTGATCATTTGAAGAGCAAAGGTATCGAGACACGCCCATTGTTCGCTCCCGCTAACACCATGCCGCATTGCAAAACGGACGAGACTTTTCCGGTCGCGCAGGATCTTAGCTCGCGTGGGATGAACCTTCCGAGTTATCCGACTCTGACTCGTGAGCAGGTGCAGCAAGTAGTAGAAGAGATTCGATCTTACTTTGCCAGCTGATGATGCGCTTGAATTGAGGCTGGCAACAGCCTCAATTTTTATAAGAATTCAAAGAGGACGAATAATGTCCAGGCTTTCGAATTTAATTATTCAGGGGAAGTAATGTTTTCGTATTTTTCGCGCGTTTGGGCTGCTCGATACTTTTGGGTGCATCTTGCACTGGCTGATTTGCGTTCCCGCTGGCGCAGGTCGTTTTTTGGTGTGACATGGTCAATTATTCAACCATTGGGCATGACCGTACTCCTGACGCTTGTATTTAGCAAACTGTTCAATACGGATGTATTAACCTACGCCCCCTATGTTCTTTCTGGGATAGTCGTGTGGGAATTTATTTCGGCTAATACTATTGGCGGCTCTTTGTCATTCGTTCAAGCGGATGCCTACATAAAACAATGTAATCATCCTTTGGCAATTTATACCCTGCGTACGGTAATTGGTAGTTCAATCGTGCTCATGCTGGCCAGCGTTTCTCTCTATCTCTGGGTCGCAATCATGATGCCTCAGAATTTCGGTTGGAGTTGGTTGGCGACCCTAACGATATTCCCCATCGTTGCTTTGATAGCATGGCCCGTGTCAACTCTACTCTCCTATATCAGCACCCGTTTTCGCGACGTTCCCCATGCGCTCGGCCTGGTTATGCAGTCTTTGTGGTTTGTATCCCCGGTGTACTTTGAAGCAAAAATGTTTCAGAACGGCGGACTGCATGCCCTGATCGACTACAACCCGATTTATCACATTCTTCAGTTGTTTAGAGCGCCTCTATTACAAGGGGAATGGCCAACGTTGGCTAACTATTCCTACAGTTTAGGGACCGCTTTGTTTTTTGGCTTGATCGCGATGTGTGTTGGTTACAAAGCAGAGCGGAAGGTGATTTTTTACCTATGAGAATGAATAAGATCAATCAGATCAATGTAAAAAATGTGAATCTCCATTATGCAGCCGCTGCTTACAAGGAGCGTTCGTTAAAGTCGTTGTTGGCGAATATCTTCTCAAAAAAAGACGCTGATAATCATGTAGCTGATATTCATGCGCTGAAGAATATAAATGTTCAAATTGTCAGTGGCGAGCGTGTAGGGCTTCTTGGTCATAATGGCGCGGGTAAGAGTACATTCCTCAAGACTGTTGCCGGCTTGTATCCTATCTCCAGCGGCGAACTGAATGTGCAAGGCCAGGTTCGTTCCTTGTTCGACTTAAGCTTGGGTTTTGAACCTGATGCGACAGGGCGGGAAAATATCCTTTATCGAGGTTTGTTGCTTGGTCTGTCACCCAAATTTATGCGAGAGAAAATCGACGAAATCGTCGAGTTTGCTGATTTGGGCGAATTTATTGATTACCCTATTAAAACATATTCTGCCGGGATGCAAGTGCGACTTGCGTTCGCTATTTCCACCACGGTGGGCGGCGACATATTGTTGCTGGATGAAGTTATTGGTGCGGGCGATGCCAACTTTATGGCAAAGGCGAAAGTAAGAATAACCAGTCTGATCGAAAAAGCAGAAATTCTCGTTCTTGCCTCTCATGACTTTGGAGCCTTGCAATCCATCTGTACCCGAGGATTGGTATTTCATCATGGTGAGTTGCTGTTCGATGGTAAAATCACTGACGCAATTGCTGAATACAAGAAGATAAATGGACTTGCTGATGCAAACTAAACCGCTTCGTGTGATGTGGCTGCTGAATCATGGTGCGGCTCGTAAATTCGAGCTTGAAATGCTTAGGTCTCTGGGCGTCAATGAGTTTTTTTTGCCAAAGTCATTTCCACAGGAAATCGGTTTTCGTTCGGCTAGCATTGATTATTCTGAAGATGCGAATCTTACTATTCCAACTGAAGATCTGGAAGTATTGAACCAGCAGAATTGGTATGTGGCACCTTCCAAAGAAGCTTGGGATATTGCCAATAAATACTTTGATATCTGTTTTTTCATCTGCCATTCGAAAGGCTTCATGAATGAAGTATCGAGATCATTTACCGGTGCGGCTATCTGGCGTGCTTATGGCCTGGATAAAACACTAAGTTATTCAGAAGTGGTTAAGGTTTTATCTCTAGGTACACAGTCTGTCAAGAAGCTCGGTCGACGGCTTTGGTTGGGGATAGCCTACGACCATCTGGCTGACTCGGAGCCCATGTATCTACAAAAACGAAAGGCTTTTTTACCACTGGGCCTTAACAACTGTGCGATCAATGATGTCTGGAACGGAAAGCAGAAGCACATTTTTTTCGTGTGCCCGGACATTGGTTTCAGTAGCTACTATAAAAAAGTATACGAAGATTTCGTTTCGGACATGCAGGGGATGCCCTACAAAATCGGCGGTTCGCAGCCGATTGAAGTGGACGATCCAAATGTGCTGGGATTTGTCACCCACGAAGAACATGAACGCAATATGAGAGAGTCGCGAGTCATGTTTTATCATTCAAGCGAACCCAATCATATTCATTATCATCCTTTCGAAGCCATCCGCGTCGGCATGCCACTAGTCTTCATGAGTGGTGGCATTCTTGATCGAATGGGGGGAGCGACCCTTCCTGGTCGATGCGAGTCTGTCAAAGAAGCGAGAGAGAAAATTCGTCGCATCTTGAATGATGATTCGAAATTTATCGAGCAAGTGCGTAAAAGTCAGGCGGTACTGCTGGAGCCGATGCGGGCAGAGAACTGTGAAGCCGCTTGGATAAGCAGCTTCAAGGAGATTCTGCAAGAGCTGGAAGTCAGTCGCTTGGAACAAAGCCAGCGACCAGTCAAACGCAAGAAAATCGCAGTGGTAGTCCCTGTCGAATATCGAGGGGGAAGCCTTCGTGGGGCCCACCTGCTAGCGGAAGCATTGCATGAAGGAAGCAGGCAGTGGGGGGAAGATGTCGACGTTGTCCTCCTGCATTTGAAGTCTGCTGATGATGAGGCAGAAGTTCCTACCGATCAGGATGAGAGAATTCAGCTTCGCACCTTTCACTGGAAAACCCTCGACGCGCAAACCGCACGCAGAGCCATGCGATACGCAGGCCACGACGGCTGGGAACCTGACTCCGTGAGATATGTTGTTCCGGATGATGGCATTAAACAGCTTCTGGACTGCGACGCGTGGATCATAGTCTCTGATCGTGTTCAAGCTCCGTTAGTGCCTTTGCGGCCCTGCATTTTCATGGTCTATGACTACCTCCAGCGCTATGAAAAGGTACTGTCGAAAAGTGGAGATGAACACTTTATCAGCGCTGTGCGTCGGGCGCAGAAGCTTCTTGTAACGACTGAATTTACGAAACAGGACGCCATTCAGTACGCAGGCGTTGAAGTGAATCGAATCGCTAAGGTGCCTATGCTGGCTCCTGACTTTTCAAAAGTTGGACCTGGGATATTGTCGGCACCCGACCAGCCCTATTTCTTGTGGACAACTAATGCCGGCGCGCATAAAAATCATGTGAACGCACTGAAGGCGCTCAAATTTTATTACGAGGCGCTGGGAGGTCAATTCTTCTGTCATGTGACGGGTGTGAACACTGACAATATGCTAGAGAGTAGTGAACCGCACCTTAAGTCCCTTTCTGCATTGGTTAATGCAAGCGCCGCATTATGGGGGAAAGTTAAGTGGCTTGGTGAACTCCCTGACTTTGAATACCGTTGTACATTGGCGAATGCAACGTTTCTATGGCATGCCGGTAAAATTGACAACGGTTCATTCAGTGTTGTTGAGGCCGCTAGCTTAGGTGTGCCGGCACTAAGCAGTGACTATCCCGCCATGCGTGAGATGGACATTCAATTTTCACTGCAGTTGTCCTGGATGAATGCCTCCGACTATAAAGAGATGGCGCACCAGTTAAAAGATATGGAATTGACTTACTTGTCCAAGAAGGCCCTGCTTCCATCGCCTGAGGTATTGGCAGAACAAGGCGTTGAGAAGTTGGCGGCACAATATTGGGGAGTCATACGAGAGTGTCTATAAATAAATATGGTATTTACCTGGCCTACGCGCCAGGGTTGGATTTGCGCCATGAAGGATTGGGTAGATACCTCGCTGCCTTTCTGAAAGGTGCAAGCGACCGAGAAGACGTGGGCTTTGTCCTGGTGTGCCCGAGTTGGTCGAAAGAAGGCCTTGAAGATCTATTTCGCAGCGAAGGGGTCTCACAGGAGCGCTTTGAATTAGTTTCCCCCTCGAAAAAGCCGATGGTGTTACGCATTTACGAAGCTTACATAGCCCGAAAGAAACGTAAGCGCAAGCCTGGACTGTTCAAAAGGCTTTCCAATGGCGTCTCAGCGATTAAAAAAGCTGCCATTGATCACGTTGAGCAGCAGTTAGTTACGACAAACTCGTACTTGGGCTTGGCGGTGTTGCTGATAGAAGGGCTTTTTCTTGCAGGCCTTGCGCTTTTGATTAGCCCAATCATTATCCTGGGGTTGGTTGTTCTTTTTTTAATAAAATTTAAGTTTGTTTTCAAACGACTTTCCCGGCCTTTTCGGCGCCATTTATCACGGGCCCGAGGGGCAGTTGGACAGCCTAAGGACGACGCTTTTATTTTTCGACTGTATAAGCGGATGGAGAGAATCGAGTCAGAGCGGATGCTTCACTTGATTGATAGCCTGGCTGATGTGAAAGCTTGGTACAGTCCTACTGCTTTTTGGCCCGCCTTCAACAAAATAGATCGTCCACGTCTGATGTGTGTGCCGGATGTAGTGCTATCGGATTTCCCCGTCGGTTTCTCTAGTGTGGGAGGCGAACGCTTTTTGCAAACCTATGAGGATGTTCGCCGATCGATTCAGACTGGACAGCATTACGTCACTTACAGCAACGCGATCAAGTGGGACACGCTGGTCGAACAGTATTCGATACGCGCTTCTAATGTATCGGTGATTCACCATGCCCCGAACATGTTGAACCAATGGGTCACAACCCGAGGATTTGCGGATCTGGAAGCGACGTCGCTTCATTATTCACAAACGCTTCTTAGTAGTGCGATGCGCAAGTCCTCCAATAAGAACTATACGGTGGGTTTTGCAAATGCATCGTTCAAATTTATATTTTATGCAAGTCAGTTTAGGCCGAACAAAAACCTGCTGATGTTACTGCGGGCCTACGAGTTTCTTCTAAGAAAAAAATATATCAGTCACAAGCTGATTTTGACCGGTGATCCTGAGCGTTATCCGGCGGTCAAAAAGTTCATTGCCGAACACGGCTTGGAGAACGACATTTTATGCTTGCACGGTTTGACGGTGCAGGAGCTTGCTGCCTGTTATAAGTTGGCAGATCTGGCAGTCAACCCTAGCCTGAGTGAAGGGGGATGCCCATTCACCTTTACCGAGGCTCTGTCCGTAGATACGCCTGTGGTCATGGCTCGAATCGCGGTGACTGAGGAAATACTCAATCAGCCAGAACTTCAGGAAACGACATTTTTTGACCCGTTTGATTGGGAAGATATGTCACGTCGTATTGACTGGGCGCTTTCTCATCGAGAAGAGCTTCTGACACTGCAGAAAACTATCTATCAAAGCCTGATTCAGCGAACCTGGACGGATGTTGTGAACGAGCACATCACGGTCCTTGAATCGATTTCCGCGGGCGACGGTATCCCTTCGGAGGTCACTGCATGACTTCAACCACAGGGCTGTTGATTCTAGGGTTTGGCGGGCATGCCCGGAGCGTGGCTGATGTCGCACTTGCATCGGGTATCACGCAATTGTGCTTTATCGACGCCAACGCCAGACCAGGTGAGTCGTTTTGTTCGTTTCCCGTGAAAGCGTCCGTGGATTTTGAGCTGCCTGAGGATTGGTCAGTCATTCCCGCCGCGGGAGACAACAAAAAACGAATAGAACAATGCGGATGGGTCATTCAACAGGGATGGCCTTTAGCAACTCTCATCTCTCCCAGTGCCACGATAGGTGTTGGAGCCCAAATTGGTGAGGGGAGTTTTATTGCTCATCACGCTCATATCGGGCCAATGGCTTCCGTCGGACGTGGTTGTATTATCAACACTGGTGCAATTGTCGAGCATGAGTGCGTAGTGGGTGACTACAACCACATTTCCGTTGGCGCTGTGGTCGCCGGTCGGAGCCGTGTCGGCGATCGCTGCTTCCTGGGGGCGGGCTCAACGGTGATCGACGGACTGCAGGTGGCAGACGATGTCATGCTGGGCGCCGGTGCGTGCGCCCATCGCAATCTGGAAAAGGCCGGTACTTACGTGGGAGTTCCTGCGAAGTTTTTGGGGCACAAATCTTGAAAATCCTGCATTTTTTCAAGACTTACTACCCGGATACCATGGGCGGTATAGAGCAGGTTATCTTTCAGCTCGCTGAGGGGGGGATACAGCACGGTATGGCGTCTGAAGTCCTGTACCTTAGCCCCCGTGGCGCAATGCGCAACGAACGGCTCGGAAACCATATTACCCACCGGTCATATGAAAACCTTCAGATCGCTTCCACCGGCTTTTCAATCGGCGCGATCAAGGACTTCATCGAACTCGCAGAGCAAGCCGATGTTATCCATTACCATTTTCCATGGCCATTCATGGACATGGTCCACTTTCTTTCCAGAGTGAAGAAGCCGACCGTTGTTACTTATCATTCGGATATCGTGAAGCAGCAGACGTTGCTCCGACTCTATAATCCGCTCTTGCACGCATTTCTCCGAAATGTCGACGTTATCGTTGCCTCTTCACCCAACTATGTCGCCAGTAGCGAGACACTGGGTAAGTACGTGGATAAAGTCAGAGTAATCCCGATCGGCATCGATCGCAAAACATACCCTGTGGTGACTGACGCGTCGCTGGCTCATTGGCGTGAGACAGTAGGTGAGCGCTTCTTCCTGTTTGTTGGGGCACTCCGCTATTACAAAGGCCTCGACTTTCTTCTGGAAGCTGCTCAGCAAACAAAGCTGCCGATCGTGATCATGGGCAAAGGCCCCATGGAAATGGCACTGAAACAGAAAGCCAAAGAGGCGAACCTGGATAATGTCTTTTTTGTCGGTGGCCTTCCGGACGCTGACAAGGCCGCTCTGATGACCTTGTGTTTCGCTTTGGTTTTTCCTTCCCACCTCAGGTCTGAAGCCTTCGGGATCACCCTGCTCGAAGGGGCGATGTACGGGAAACCATTGATTTCCTGCGAGATAGGAACCGGTACCACGTACATTAACATCGAGGGTGAGACGGGCTATGTAGCGCTGCCGGGAGACAGTGCATCTCTGGCCAGTGCTATGACGAAGTTATGGAATGACCCATTGGGCGCGGCAAAAATGGGCGAGAATGCTCTAAAGCGATATGAAGAATATTTTAAGGCTGATGATATGGTTAAGTCTTACAGTGATGTATATCTATCGCTTTTGAAGTGATTAGCGTATTCGCTCATATCGATACGCTAATTTTCCGCTAGGGGCGTCAGTAAATAGTTTAGAACGGCTGACGCCCCGATCGCGCGAGTCTCATTTCATGGAAGACGGCAGAACCAGTATGTCGATTTTCCATTGGCCAGTATCGATATGGGAAGCCCGTACATAACGCGCTTGCAACTGCTTGCCGGATTCTGACGGAGCAGCCGTCCAAGGGTCGGTGACGTTCAATAACACTGATGGTAGATTGTCGTCGAGTGCATAAAATCTAGAGATCGCACTGTCAATTTTAGGTGTGGCCCCATTTTGTTGACTGAAATCCCAAGTTGATAGCGTTTTTGGTCGCATTCCTGTGAGTAAATATATGCTAGGGAAGCGTCCGATTACTGCGACTGAATCGCCGGGAACCGTGGCTAAGAACGCGGTCGTCTGTTCAATGGCCTGGGCTTTATCTACGGTGGTAAGCAAACCGGCAAAGACCCCGCTCTCAACTCGCTTTGCAGGTGCCGAACTTATCGGGTTTACACTTTCCCCGTAAATGAAGTTGAAATTACTCATTAAAAAAAGGAGTACGACTCCACACAGAAGTGCCAAGTGAGAATTACGCTCAACACTGCTTTTCGGGAATAGAGCAAGAAGAAACACGCACACGCAGATGAACCCGCCAATGGCGAAGTTAATGATGCTGTTCGTGGCAGTTAGCGACGTAACAATGCCAGCGAAGAGCCCTACGAAAAAATACGCAGTCATTGCATGGTCATAGCGAGTTTTCCTGATCGTTTCTGTTACGAAAAAGGCAGCCCCCGCGATCGCGAGTAAGAGCACGAAATCATGCGATGTAGCGTAAAGGAAGGGGCCAGCGAGCTGGGCAGTTATAAGAATTCCGGTAATCACACCAGCTGTGATCCACCCATTGAGAGAGCGGTGAGACCCTTTGGCCGCGAATATACCTACAGCGATTGATGCAAGGCACAAGGCTACGAAGGTGTCGCTCGCGCCAAGCAAGGCGGCCGCCTTCGATAGTTTTCCTCCGAGTCCGGTAGAAATCTGAAGTGATGAATTGGTGAACTCGATAATCTGCATCAAACGGCGCACGCCGTACGCAGACAATAAGAGGCCAAGTCCAACGATCTGAAATGTCAGGCACCACACAACATAACGTCGAAAGCTAGGTCGTAGCGCTGGCACGGCCGCAATGGCAACTAGGAAGCTTGCCAAGACAACCACGAACGTGGGGTAGGCGAGCACGGACACCATCCACGCTCCTGCTGAAGTTATTAGCCAGCGCAGCTGCTTCGTTTCTGCAAAGATCGCAAAAGCTGCGACTGCGCAAAGCATGCCTAGCATGCCCAAGGTGTTGTATGACGGAGATGGAAGACTGAACGGGATGAAGCTCGTTACCGCGATTCCGCAAAGCACTGCGACAGGAAATGTTTGGCGAGTACGAGCGAAACGGAAAAAGCAGTATCCCGAGACAAGACTCGCAACCAGATATATAAATCTGTTGAGAAGAGCCAGACCCTGCTCGTTTGGCAGAACCGCGGCAAAAATTTTGACGACAGGAAAGATAAGCAATTCTGCGGTCTGATGTAGCCCTAGCGCGCTGCTGTGCTGAAAACCGGTCTTCAGCCAACCATCCAGAAAAGACAGGTAGTAGGACTCGTCCGTGAGATCTACACCGATTGTCATGCGATAGCAAAGCAATAGGGATGTGACGACTGCAAGTGAAATCATGCCGGCACAAAGCGCAACATTTGAGCCGCAGTCATCGTTATTCGAAGTCGGTATGGTCATCCCTGAAATCTCTTGTGGGCATGCAAAAGGTCGCCATGGTACCAGACACCGTTGGCTCTCAATAATGGGTTTGCACTCGTTTACGACTGCGATATAGAAAAACGAAAAACGTCCGATCGAATGCCGCAACGTTGATAATCAGTTCGACCAGAGCAGGCAGGCCGTGCCATGATATTATTTCAACGCTTTTGAGCGAAATCAACCGTCGCCAAGCCTTACATGGTGCCTGTACTTAACGTATGGAGCGGGCCCAATTCAAAACTGACAAGATCGTGCTTTGGTGGGAAAACGATGTCCATTAGTGAGACTCAAACCGTAATATCTCCTTCGAAAATCACTGCTGGTTCAATAAGACATATTGGGTACAGGCCTGATATTGATGGTCTTCGTGCTATTGCTGTCCTGGCAGTTTTGATTTTTCATGCCTTTCCAACGGTGCTGCACGGCGGTTTTGTCGGCGTTGATATATTCTTCGTGATTTCTGGTTATCTTATATCCAAAGTTATCCTTACTACGTTGTATCAGGGTACTTTTTCTATCGCTGACTTTTATTCTCGTCGCATACGCCGAATACTTCCGGCACTTGTGACGGTATTAGCCAGTTGCTTGGTGTTCGGTTGGAATACGATGCTGGCGGATGACTTGGTTCTTTTGGCAAAGCATGTTCTGGGAGGTGCCAGCTTTGTCTCCAATTTTGTTTTGTGGAGCGAGGCGGGATATTTTGACAAGGCGTCAGAGTTGAAGCCACTGTTGCATCTCTGGTCATTAGGAATCGAAGAGCAGTTTTATGTTGTCTGGCCCCTGTTGCTATGGGCAGGATGGCGCTTGCGACTGCCTCTTCTGCTGATTGTAGTGCTTATTGGTTGTGCGTCCTTTTTGATTAATATCGTTGGGATTCATGAGGACCCAATCGCGACTTTTTATTCTCCACTTTCTCGCGGTTGGGAACTGATCATCGGAGCTGCGTTGGCATGTTTTACATTTGACTCTGGTACGAAAGCTATTTCACATAGCAGACACTTTGCAGTGGTTACTTCGTTTTTCGGTTCAGCAAAGGTGCGCTCGGCTGTTTCGATTGTCGGCCTATTGTTCATTGTTTTTGCAATCTTTCAAATTAAAGATACGCTTCCGTTTCCTGGCAAGTGGGCGCTGTTTCCTACCGTGGGCACCTTCCTGATAATCGCAGCAGGAGCGGGAGCATGGGTCAACAGGGTGTTGCTCAATAGCCGCCCGATGATTGCGATAGGGTTAATCAGCTTTCCACTTTATCTCTGGCATTGGCCGTTGCTGACGTTTGCCAGAAGCGCCTACCCGGAAGGTTTGCCTTGGACCGCCCGCTTGGGGATATTGGCTGCGAGTGCTGTGTTGGCAACTCTGACGTATCTTTATATCGAAAAACCATTTCGTTCAGGCTCGCGTACTCAATTTAGAGTCTCCGTACTGTGCGCTTCCATGTGCGTCGCAGCCATCCTGTCAGGGGGCATATTAAAGTCTGGTGGTTTCGCATCTCGTTATCCCGAAATTATTCAGCGGGCAACTGAGTACAACCTCGACGGCTATCGTGCAGCATTGCGTAATCGAGTTTGCTTTATGGATATGGGGCAGGATGCGTCGCAGTACGCTCCGGAGTGCCTGGATAATGGAACTGCGCCGCTGTGGGTGTTATGGGGAGATTCAGGGGCAGCAGCCATTTATTCGGGCCTGCGCGGCCTTGCAGATCGCAGTGGTCAATTTCGACTTGCACAATTTACTTCCTCGGCCTGCCCCCCAATGATTGGTTATGAGGGAGATAATGTTGCCTGCAGCCGCAATAATCAGTGGACGATCGAAAAAGTTCGGGAACTTGCGCCTGATACAGTGATTTTAGGCGGAATGTGGGCGGAATATAATAAGGAGCTACTGCCTTCTACGATCAAACAAATACAAAGCACGGGAGTGCGCAGAGTCATCATCTTGGGGCAGGCCCCTGCATGGAAAGATGCGCCGTCTCGCATAACCTTCAATATGTGGAGTAGTGACCCTTTACATCGGGTTCCTTCTGAGCGACTGGATTATGCCAAATATGGAAGAGACCATGGCGTTCAAGCACCGGAGGGCCTTATTCGGTACACAAGGATTGCGGAGCAAAATCTACGATCTGTGGCTCAACAATCAGGTGCGCTGTATATTTCTGTCGTTGAAAAGATGTGTAACGAGAACGGTTGTCTAACAAGAGAGTCCGCATCCAGCGGTGAAGCGTTCTATTTAGATATTGTTCATCTCACTCCTTATGGTGCAAATTACGCGATGAAGGCGATTGCATCTGAGTTAGGCGTAAACGACCAGTAGGTGCATGAAGGCCTCAATTGTTATAAGTGCTTGAGGCCTGGAGAGCTGAACGCCCAGCCGCCGAGTATTTGCCAACCGACGTTGTTAGCGCTGACCAACACGTCGGCAGCGATCGACATGGACAGGTGTAATTGAGCATCTGCGACTCATGGCTGAAGAAATATACCCTGCTGGCGGAGTGTTCCCTGTAGCACTGCCAGTGCAGTTGAAAATCAGGGCAAGCTATACGATACGCAGGCCATGGCTGCGGTGGTTGTAGCTAGAAAAGACGCGGCGAGTAATGCATAAGCAGCGATAATCGGCAACCAATGCTTCTTTAGAAGTTTCGAAAAGTCTGACCACTGAAACTGGGTTGCAATGACGCCAAATAAAACCAGATACAGAGGCATGAAGAATCTGGTTTCGACTGCCCCTGGAATAATCGCAAATACTGGGATAAGTAGGGGCGCGAGATAAGCGACTTCCATCCAACGAGGTTTTTCTCTTGTGCAAAAAATCAAGGTACCAAAGAAGAACAGGCTATAGCAGAGAAAAGCTACAACACTTTTGTTGATTGAAGGCTTCGTGACGTAAACCAACCCGTCACGCACATCAATACCGTTAATGAAGTGTCTTCCATAGATGCCAAGAAACTGAACTGGGTGTTTTGCAACCAGTGTGATGTAACCACCGACAGTTGGATCGTCCTCGAATAGTGATTCATCAAGTGAGCGCAAGGCAATTCCAGCGGGATCCCTGTAGTAGAGACTAGGTGCCGGGGTATCTCCTCCGTTGTAGGTTTCGTAGCGCTGAGTCGTTACTCCCCAATATAGCTGTGTCGCCATCAAGGATTTTCCTTTGACGGTGGCGAACACTAATGGAGTGGCTACATCATGAATGCGTTTATTAATGGCCATCTGAGGAAGAGCCACGACAAAAGCCCCTAAAATAAACGCAACCATTCCAAGTCCCCGAGCACTCCAGGATTTGTTGCGCAGGAAGACAAATGGAATGATAAACAGCAACGCAATGAACGCGAAGAGGTAGATAGTTCTAATATTGTAAGCCGCACTAGCTGCAGCTCCGGAAAACAACATGAAGACTAACCAGTTCTTTCGTTTCGCACTATCTGCGAATGCTATCGCAATTATCAGAGCTGACGCAGCAGGCATATCAGATAGCGGATAAAGGAATAATCCGGGAAAGACGGCAACGACAAGCAATGCAAATAAAACGCGGCGTATTACGGTGAGGCGACCGCCGAAGCACTGCAGGAAAAAATTTGCTATGGGCCCTGTCAATAGATAGGCATAGATAGCAGAAGTGCTAATTCGGAAAATAATACGGTTTGTGTCATCTAGAACGTCTGTTAAAAAGTGTATTGGAAAGAGCAGGTAGGCGTAGACATAACCTCTGACAATGTCGGGAAAGTTCGCAATGAAGGCAGGAGTACTTAGGTTCCAATATGTTGTCGAGTCGAAGGGGTAGACGACAATACCAAAAAATTGATGAGTTACAGACAGTGCCAAAAATACCGCGAAAAAAGAATAGAGCTGAGGTTTGCTCTCTAGCAACGAGTAGAATAAGGCTTTTCTATCTGGTTTCGACAAAGCTTCCATTAACTTTCCAGTTTGTTTAGTGTTGAGTTATCGCAAGTTGCCCTGGATGAGTTATATGTTACTGAACTATTCGGCCATCAAGCGCCCAGTCAACTTGAAAGTGTTCAAAGTCTTTTTTATCCAATTCTGTTGGCACAACAAGGTTGACTCCATCAAAATCTACAACTTTAACGTTCTCATATGGGATCACGGCTCTGTCAAAGAAGGCTCCCCCATTAGTAACGCCCTCTTTACCGAACCCCACTCTCCATACGGAATCATACGAAGGCAGTGGCGATGGGCCTTTCATGAGCACACGAATAAAGGTCTTCTCTCGTCCTATAACAGTCGCTGCATAGGAAGGTAATGTCGGCTCGCTTCCCACTTTTGGGCTGACTGGATTCACGACTCTAATTATATAGTTTATCGGCTTCGTTTGACCTTCGTCCAAGTTTCGCAAAGCGACGCCCAAATTTCGTTGATAAAATGTCAGGGTTGTTTGGGAATGATTGAACGCGAACGCAACAAATATAATTTTTGTGCACAGTGCCCACATCAATGTCGCTACAACAGCGGTACGGAAAGTTTGCTTACGGATGAGGCTGGCTACTATGAATATCAGGCAAACTAAAAATAATGGCTGCCACACCTGCTGCACCATTATAGAGCGACTGCCAGGGCCCCATGTCGGATTTCCGGCTTCAACAAAAATAGTGGGCGTGCCGATTGCAAAGAGTAGGACTAGTACCCATCCTACCGGGGGGAACTCGGCTCTCTGACAGGATGCCAGGGTTGAACTGAAGACAATAATAGCCGCAAACATACCGGCAATGATGTACCAGGAAGCTCGCTGCCCTGATGGAAATTCTGAATTGGCTAGCCCGATAAACTGCCCGACTGACGGAGGGTAAATGAATGCTTTGATACTGATAATTGCATTTGACATCAATTCCGTCAGACCAATATTAAATCCGCTGTTTGAGCCTGCGAAGTGAATCCAGATTGCAGTGTAGAGTGCAAAAGCAGAAAAAAATATCACGCAGTCTAGCGTTGCATATTTTAGTTTGTCTTTGAGTGTTCCTGAAGTTCTGAAAAATGCAATGAAGAGTACGGCAATTATCGCGCCACTTTGAATGGTATATGTCGATAGGGCGATGAGGTAGCACGCGAGAGCGATTACGAGAGTTAGTTTTTCGGTTCGTTGGTTGTCAATAAATTTTATATAGAAAAATATCGACAGCAATGTGAAAGTTAAAGCTATAACCATCACTCTATCCACATGGTCGTGGCGTGCCGGAAAGTTCCACAACAGGACGATGAGTCCTGTCATTAGAGAGAAAAGACGATGCTTTTTATGCCCTAGACGATCAACAGTCAAAAAGGTAACACACGCTACAAGAGGCGAGACGATCTGTGCCACTGCATGCAAGCCCCAATCCGAGAGTTTAATGATAGGTGATGCCAGTAACCACCAGAATGCGGCCATCGGGTTTCGATGATCAAGGGCCCAAAACTCTTGAAATGTTTGGACGGGGTTTCCGCTTTTTAACAAGTATATCCAATTGCGGTCCTCGCCTATTGGCCAGATCTCGAAGCCGACTCCAGTGTTGAATACTTGTAGTAAACCAAACATTCCCAGGTAGATTAGCCACGCCGCTAAGATTAGGGCGAGCGGGTGCCGGAATGTTGATGCTGACAGATCGACCATGGTTATTGCATCGTTACTCAATGTGCTCATCCTTTTTTACTAGTAACCGAAACTGCGGTAACGTTTGCGAATTACCGGGGTCCCGATTTTGGCGCGTGAGCCTTAATACGGGCAAGTCGGCATCGATGTTTGGCAAATTATTGTTGTTCAGATTTTTTTATCTCGATCCAGCTTAAACGCGCAGCAAAACCAAAATATTTTTCGTCGACGTCAGATATGAAAGTTAATTCGTTGGTGCCGGAAACAAATTGTTCTGGAGTCACTGGCGCTTGAAATTCACCGTTTTGCTGCCAGTGAATTGGAATTTCTTTCCCGTTCAGCAAAAGTTTCATGCTGTCCTTTATGCTACTGCTAACGATGTAGTCAAAATTCCCACTGAGAGTGTATTTTTTTTGCTTTGAATAGAACGGGAAATATAGATATGAGGCTTTGCTCGTTTTCCATGCGGCCGATTCGTGGTAGAAACTGTTAACCTTCCATTCTCCTTCGCGCCAGCCAGATCCTTTTGTGGGGATTTCCATGCTCCACCATTTACCAAAGCTCCAGTGATAAAAGTCTTTTCTTTTTTCGTCTGTAAAACTTAAGTAGTGTGTACGTGTTGCTTTGCTGTTAGCAAAACTTGAGACGGTTTTGTTAAGCGGAAACTGCAAAGGCGATGGTTTGATATTGGAGTCGGCATCAATATTTATAACTATTAAATTCGCCTTGTCCAACTTGACGTCTTCTTTTTTGGTTTGTATATCCATGCCCGGACCCGATACAGGGTCTGGATAATGAAGCGTCCATTCTTGTGTATTTTCTTCACAAACGCCTTTTCGAGCCAAACCGTCTGCTTTTTGCCATTCGTGACTAGGCAAATGACAAACTTCAACTGAATCTATTGCATGTCCATAAAGATATGTTAGTGCGCCACGAAGATTTCCATCGGGGAGCATCCATGTATGTCCGATTTGATTACTATTATCGAGTATCAATAGCGTTTTACCACGCGGGTCGCCATCAAATTTCTCGGATATTTCACGCAGTATAGAAACTTGAGTGTTCGATATTTTAACGTAGTGGTGGAATTGATACAGCTGAAAAGATAAGCCAATAAAGACCAGGGCGGTAACCGATACTGCGGTGAAGGTCTTTGATAATTTGTAAGCCACTATAATCAGGCCTGTAGAGAAAAATACAGCACCCAAGGTGGAGAATAAAAACGTCCGCTGGCTAATATACTGGTGAGGCACTGATATAAGGAATGGAGCATATCCCAATATCACTAAGACTATGCCGCTGCACAGTAGTCGTCCCGCTTTTGCCGGAATATTAAGTTCTTTGTCATTATCCAAACTGTTCTGGCTAGATCTTAATATCAATGTAGTGCTGATGGCCAGCAAGATTAAAGCTGCTAGCGTATACCAATAGCTAGTGAACTCTAGAGTTGTTATTCTTGTTGCGTCAAACCAGCCGCCCAAAATACTTCTCAGTAATCCAACGGAAAATAATTTAGGTAGAGAGCTTTCGATGGTTTGAATAATGCTGCTCTGGCCTATTATGTCGCTTTGATAGGTGGATATGAGGCGAGCAGTTATAATCACGTACATAATATAGATTGTCGACCCTGACAACCATATTAAGAAGTGAGGAAAAGCTTGTTTCAGCTTTTGTATGGCGTGAGAGTTTCCTCCTTTGGTCCATAGGACGAGCAGAGGTAAAATAGAAAGCAGTAATGAAGCTTCATACATCGCGCAAGCCGCCGTAAAAATAGCGGCTGAGGTAACGCTACCGAATACTGATAGGGCTTTGTTTTTCGAATCGATTGAATATAAGAATAGGGTGGTTGCAAGTAACGCTAATGCTAGTGACCAGTTGATGTGCAGAGATCTAAACGAAAGTTGCATAGTGTCAGCTGGGTAGACAAGAAACAAGACGCTAGCCGCTACTCCCCATTTTATCGAATTGGTGATTTTGGTCGTTATAAGGCTTAAGCACCAAGCCTTTACCAGAAGCGATAAAATAAGCATGATATGCCAATATTTAAAGCTGTGTGGATCAAGGAAATAGGCTATGGCTTGAGGAAAAATAGTCAATGGGCGCAAGGCGTGCGCAGACATTGGGCTGTTCAGGTCTGTTAGAAAGAAAAGACCATGAGTGGTGAATGTCCCCAAAACCAACCACTCCTCAATGACCCCCGTCATGGCAAAGCCAAATGGAATCCACATCGCAACGACAATAATTAACGCGGGCAGGGTGTGGCCTGCTAAAAGTTTAATTGCTCTATATTTGTCTGCATCAGCGTTGAGCAAGACTTCAATCATGTTATTTTTCATTTGGAGCCTGAGAGTCTGTATTCGTCTGCGGTTCGTGTGAGGCTCTCAATACGGTTTTACTCAGAATATAAGTGACAGGCAGAAGTGCTACGATGATTAATAATGGCGCTACTTCCTTTGGTAGCCCGAAAGACTCTACGAGTATGTGGAGTAATGCGGCGCTGATCAGGTATTGAATCAGATACACACTCGGGTATATCAATAATCCTTTCCAGGTCTTCTTAAGTTTGAATACTATCTGTGAATTGAATAGGTATGAGAATAGTATTCCTGAGAGGTAGGCGACTACGTATGAAACTTGATAGTTTATTATTAAATTTAATAACAGGTATATTCCATACGTCAGGGCGGTGTTTAAACCGCCGCCGATCAGGAATAAAATCCACTTGTTTAGTTTTTCATTCTTTAGCGCTAGCACTTATTTGATGCTCGAAGTGATTTTCACAAATTCTGAGTAATCCCGAATATAATCCGCCGCGTCATAGTAGTCAGACGTAAATACCAGCAGCACCGCATCCTCGGAGTACTTGTACTGAATGCCCCACGTCAACGGCGGCAAATAAATACCTTTATTCGGAGCATCAAGCATCACTTCAGCGCGGTTTTGACCGTCATCAACCACGACGGCACAGCTCCCTTTCACGCAGAGGAGGAACTGATGGCAGTTGTGATGAGCATGTTCGCCGCGAGTTTTTTGGCTGGGGACGTTGAATACCAGGAAATAGCGCTTTGGAATAAAAGGGATTTCCTTCTCGAATTCGCCCACCGACAAATCACCGCGCATGTCCGCAACGAATTTGAAGTTGTGTGTGGTGACGTCACCCACCCCAACTCTTGTAATCCCTTCTTGCGACGCTGCGTCTTCAACGAGCTTCGGTTTTTCGCTGTTGTCACTTATCGCGGAGTTCTCGACATAGCCGGTAATCCGCGCAGGCGACCCGGTCACGATTGCATACGGGGGCACGGATTTAGTGACGACCGCACCTGCTCCGACCATCGCTCCCATGCCAATGGTGACGCCAGGAAGGATCACGGCACCGCCGCCGATCGAAGCCTTGTCGTGTATTACGGTTGGCAGAAACGTTTCCGGATACACCTTGGAACGAGGAAACTTGTCATTGGTGAAGGTGACGTTTGGACCAATGAACACATCATTGCCAATCCTCAGGCCATCCCAAACATAAACGCCCGACTTGATCGTCGTTCTGTCGCCGATGACAACATCGTTTTCAATCAGGCAATGAGAGCAGACGTTCACATCCGCACCGATCACAGCCTCAGGGAAAATGACAACATACTGCCAAACACGGGTGTTTTGGCCAATGTTGGAGCTTTTGACATCTGCGCTAGGATGAATCGTCGGGTTAGACATGGCTGATTTGCTCTCGGTTGTTCAACTGTATGCTCACGACTGCCAATGGTCGTTGTTTGGTGTTTTCATAAGCACGCCAGGCGTAGGTGCCCACAAGGCCCAGGCCCAGAAGATTCAAAGTGCCCAGCAGCAAGACCACGACCATGGTGGCCGCGTACCCCGGTACCGCGATGGTGCCGTGTATTCTTGCAATGATGACCATCAGGCCTATTGCGACTGACATTAATGAACCGATCGTGCCCATTTTAATCAGTAGACGAATAGGGTAGTCCGTGAAGGCGAAGACGCTATCCATCATGTATTCCAGCTTCTTCTTGAATGTCCAGGCGGACTTGCCTTCCTGACGAACCTGGCGATCGTAATCGACAAACTTTCTTCGGAAACCTAGCCAGAAGATCAGTGCGATCAATGACGAGCGCGATTCTTCAAGCTTCAGCAGCTGCTCTTTGAACGTGTTATTGCAGCCAAAGATGTCGACGCCACCTTTAGGCATGTCATGAACGACTAGCTTTCGGTAAAGCCCCCAGAACATCGAAGACGCCATGCGGCTCAACAAGGGATCATTTCGGGCATTGCGCGTGCCGATGGCTACGTCGCACTCATCATTTGAAAGGGATTGAAAGAAGCTGATCAGCAGTTCCGGTGGCTCCTGCAGGTCAGCAGCCATCACGCCGAAGTACTCACCGGTGGCCGCCATCAAACCTGTTCGAATCGCCGGGAAGGAACCGAAGTTGCGCGAATGCGCCAGTAGCTGTGCTGCAAAAGGCAGGTTCGGCAGTTCTTTTTGAATCAATGCAAACGATGCATCCGGGCTGCCATCAACGACAAAAACCGCTTCTAATTGGTTGTTCAGGCTCTCATTGATTTCGCTGAGTACCTGAATCAAGCGCGGAATGGATTCTGCGTTTTTGTAAACCGGGATGATGATCGAGTACGTCATGCAGCCCATCCGTTGACGGCTTTGATCACTGCGCTGACTTCATGCTCTTCCATTTCTGGATAGCATGGCAGTGTCAGAATTTCTTTGGCCAGACGCTCGGTGTTGGCCAAGTGGAAGTCGGCATGGACATTCTTGAACACGGGTTGCTGGTAGTCAGGAATCGGGTAGTGAACTTCGGAAGCGATTTGCACGCCGCGTAGATGTTGCTGCAAGGCGTCACGTTTCACGCTCTTGATCACATACAGGTGAGCGACCCAGGCATCGCTGTCGCCTTGCGGGTGAACAATCTCGGGCTGCCTGATTTCAGTGCGATAACGTTTGGCAATCTCGTTGCGTCGCCCGTTGCCTTGATCAAGGTGCGGCAGAAACTCGGAGAGAATAGCGGCTTGCATTTCATCCAGGCGGCTGTTTCTGGCGCCGCCCAACTCCACGCAATATTTGGAGGACCAGCCGTATTGACGCAATTGAGCTACTTGCTGCGCGATCTCGGCAGAGTTGGTGACGACTGCACCACCATCGCCTAGGGCACCGAGGTTTTTTGTCGGGTAGAAACTGAAGCTCGAAGCGTCGCCGAATGTGCCTACACGTTTGCCATGCATGCTGGCGCCGTGAGCTTGTGCGCAGTCTTCCAGGAGTGGAATGCCATTGTCCGCACAGAACGTCGCAATTTCCTGGATTTGCGGGATGGCCAAGCCATAAAGGTGAGTGACGACGACGACTTTGGCGCCCGCTTCAACTGCACGTTTAACTTCACCGAGTGTGACGACTTGGGTATCGAAGTCGACATCCATGAAGGCCGGGACCGCGCCTATGGCCAGGACCGACGTGGTGGTATACATGCCCGCGTTGGCGACCGTAGCGACGATGTCACCTTTTTCGACACCCAATGCCTTGAGGGCCAATTCGATTGCATCGGTGCCATTGGCTACGGTTACGCAGTGGTTGGCGCCCAGATATTCGGCGAAGGATGATTCAAAACGTTTGACCTCTGGCCCCAGGACTACCCATCCGCTGGAGACCACGCGCTGAATGGATGCATCGATCTGATCGCGATATTTTGCAATTTTCGCGCTGAGATTATTGATTTGCTGCATCGATATGCTCCCTTCGAGGCGTAGCCTGCTAAATTAGTATGTATTTTGAATGACTTACCGACGCCACTCATCTCTGCGAAGCGTCTGCGGCTCTATTCATCGAGCGTTTAGTCAAAATTGGGGGGGATTCTATCTCTACCGCGTGTTTGCTCCAACCTGTGTAATGGCGAATTGTGCTGAGACGCAGGGCTTTGTGTTTTTTTTCAGCTGGCTGGCTTGTGCTCCATAAGGGGCAGGGTGAGGCGCTTCGCACAAATTGAGCGCTCAAAATGACGACTTTTCGTGATAGATTATTCCAATGCTATCTATTTTTTGAATTGGTTTGAAATGTCAAAAAAAATACTTGTGACCGGCGCGACAGGGTTTCTGGGAGGTGCCGTAGTCAGGCGTTTGTGCGCTTTGCCGGAAACATCGGTTGTAGCGCCTCTTAGAAATTTGAATAGCAAGTTACCCAAATCCGTAGAAAAAACTCATATACCAAACATTGATCAATCCACCGATTGGACGTCGTCACTAGCGGGTGTGAGTGTGGTTGTGCATTCAGCAGCACGAGTACACGTTATGCACGAGGACCCAGCGCAGTCGCTGGAGATGTTTCGTGCGACTAATGTTGAAGGCACGCTTAATCTTGCACGCCAGGCGATAAAGGCGGGCGTTAAGAGATTGGTCTTTATCAGTTCGATCAAGGTCAATGGAGAAACGACTTTGCCCGGAAGTGCTTTCTCGGCAGATGATATTCCGCACCCTTTGGATCCTTACGGTATTTCCAAGTACGAAGCCGAACAGCAACTTCTGCAACTTGCCAATACGGGAGCGATTGAAGTTGTCATCATTCGTCCGGTCCTTATTTATGGTGCCGGTGTGGGCGCGAATTTTCTGCAAATGATGCGCTGGCTGGTAAAGGGCGTCCCACTACCGTTCGGGGCCGTGAACAATTATCGAAGTCTTGTCTCACTGGACAATGTCGTTGATCTGGTCACGACGTGCATCGATCATCCCCAGGCCATGAATCAGGTATTTCTGGTAAGCGATGACGAAGACGTTTCAACGACCCAGCTCATGCAGCGCCTGATCACTTATCTGGGTGTCAAAACCTGGCTCGTACCCATTCCAGCAGCAGTGCTGGTGTTCCTGGCCGGCTTGTTGGGACGACGTGCAACCGCGCAGAGGCTTTTTGGCTCATTACAGGTCGATATCAAGAAAACTCAAAAACTACTGGGCTGGCATCCACCCGTAAGTCTGGATGATGGATTGAAATCGGCGGCACAGCATTTTCTGGAGTCTCACAAATAATGAGTTATGCGTGGTTTATTCCGGTGGCTGCCGGTCTTTCTTTTTTACTGACGGCGGCATTACGTAAGTACGCGATATCTCGAAGCCTGATGGACGTTCCGAATGCTCGTAGTTCCCATGTGGTCGCGACACCGCGGGGTGGCGGCGTCGCCATTGTCGTGGCTTTCATCATGTCGTTGGTTTTTCTGTACGGTGCAGGACTGACTTCTCCATCGATCTTTTTCGCGATCGCTGGGTCAGGGATTTTTATAGCGATTATCGGTTTTATGGACGACCATGGTCACATCGCCGCGCGTTGGCGTTTGCTCGGCCATTTTGCCGCGGCGACCTGGCTGCTCGTCTGGATGGGTGGATTGCCGGCCATTGATCTGTTCGGCATCCAGGTCGATCTGGGGTGGGCAGGTCATGTGCTGGCTGCTTTTTATCTGGTGTGGTTACTCAATCTCTATAACTTCATGGACGGCATCGATGGCATTGCCAGCGTCGAAGCTATTTCCGCTTGTCTGGGCGCGTGCCTCCTTTACTGGTTGGCGGGTCTCGACACGCTGATTTGGGGGCCGTTGTTGCTTGCAGTTTCCGTTGCAGGATTTCTTTGCTGGAATTTCCCGCCTGCAAAGATTTTCATGGGCGACGCCGGAAGCGGTTTTCTGGGCATTACACTAGGCGGGCTTTCTTTACAGGCGGCGTGGGTTTATACACCGATGCTGTGGGGGTGGTTGATTTTGCTTGGGGTGTTCATTGTTGATGCGACTTTCACGTTAATTCGACGTTTGTCAAGAGCTGAGAGGGTTTATGAAGCACATAGGAGCCATGCCTATCAATTCGCCTCACGTCGCTTTGGTAAACATTTGCCAGTCACCCTAGCGGTGGGCGCGATCAATATTTTCTGGCTGTTGCCGTTAGCCGTTTGCGTTACACACTTTGATATGGACGGGGTTTTCGGAGTCGTTTTGGCCTACGCACCGCTGATCGTTCTGGCTAATAAATTCCGTGCCGGAGATCCGGAAGAGTCTACTGTGAAGAACTAAGCAAGAAGTGATAGGTCGTTAGGTTTAGAGTGATCGCGCAGGACCCATGAGATCTCACCACAATGAAAAAGGGTGCTGATAGGAGGACAGAGGTGTTTGAAGGGTTTATGGATAAGATCAGAGCCTATCTAGTAGGTCTTCCCCGGCGCCGAAAAAGGTTGATTCAGGTTGCCACTGATATTGTTCTGGTCTGGGCTGCTTTGTGGTTGGCATTCATCGTCCGTTTGGGTATCGATGATATGTATAACCCATTCAGGGTACATTTTTGGCTTTTCGTCAGCGCCCCTCTCGTAGCCATCCCGTTGTTCATTCGTTTCGGAATGTATAGAGCTGTAATGCGTTATTTCGGCAATGATGCATTGATAGCCATCATTAAAGCCGTCAGCCTTTCGTCACTTATTCTGGCTGTTGTCGTCTATTGGTACAGCAACCACGAAGCCGTTGTACCGCGTTCTATTGTCTTCAACTACTGGTGGCTCAGCCTCGTCATCATTGGCGGACTTCGCCTGTGCATGCGGCATTATTTTATGGGGGACTGGTTCGCCGGTGCCCAGCACATACCCTTCACCAACCGCGACGATGGCCTCACCAAAGTTGCCATTTACGGCGCCGGTGTGGCCGGTAACCAGCTCGTTGCCGCGCTGCGCATGGGCCGAGTCATGCGTCCTGTAGCGTTTATCGATGATGATCCAAGCATCGCGGATCGCGTGATTGCCGGCCTTCAGGTTTATAAGCCCAAGCACATTCAGCAGATGATTGATGAGTCGGGCGCCAAGGAAATTCTTCTGGCACTGCCTTCTTCGACCCGTGCACGGCGTAGGGAAATCTTGACGTTCCTTGAGCGTTTTCCGCTCCACATTCGAAGCGTTCCCAATTTTACCGATCTGGCCAGTGGCCGGGTGAAGGTCGACGACATCCAGGAAGTTGATATTGCCGACTTGCTCGGGCGCGATTCGGTGCCGGCGCAGCCGGATTTGCTGGAGCGATGTATCAAAGGCAAGGCAGTCATGGTGACTGGTGCTGGTGGGTCGATCGGTGCAGAACTGTGTAGACAGATTTTTAACCTGCGTCCCACAACTCTTTTGCTGTTTGATCACAGTGAATTCAACCTCTACAGCATCTTGTCGGAACTGGAGCAGCGCGGTTGTCGGGAGTCGGCGCCCGTTCAGCTATTGCCGATTCTCGGCTCTATCCGTCATCCCCATAAACTGCTGGATGTCATGAAGACCTGGGGCGTGGACACGGTCTATCATGCCGCGGCTTACAAGCATGTTCCGATGGTCGAGCACAACATCGCAGAAGGGGTGCTCAACAATGTGATGGGTACGCTCAACACTGCCCAAGCTGCTTTGCAGGCAGGCGTTTCCAACTTTGTATTGATCTCGACCGACAAGGCGGTTCGCCCGACGAATGTGATGGGCAGCACCAAGCGCCTGGCTGAGTTGACGCTCCAGGCCTTGAGTCGCGAAATTGCGCCGGTGTTGTTTGGTGACAAGGCCAATGTGTCGCGGGTCAACAAGACGCGCTTCACGATGGTTCGGTTCGGTAATGTGCTGGGATCTTCCGGTTCTGTGATTCCGTTGTTCCACAGCCAAATCAGGTCCGGCGGGCCGTTGACGGTGACTCACCCGAAAATAACCCGTTATTTCATGACCATTCCCGAAGCGGCGCAGTTGGTGATTCAGGCCGGATCCATGGGGCAGGGCGGTGATGTGTTTGTGCTCGACATGGGCGAGCCGGTGAAGATCGTTGAACTGGCGGAGAAGATGATTCACCTGTCCGGTTTGAGCGTGCGCTCCGAAAAGAACCTGCAAGGCGACATTTCGATCGAATTCACTGGCTTGCGTCCCGGCGAGAAGCTGTATGAGGAGCTATTGATTGGCGATAACGTGTCAGCAACTCAACACCCGATGATTATGAGCGCCAGTGAGGATCATCTTCCATGGGATCTTTTGAAAGTGCGTTTGGCGGAACTGTTGAATGCGGTCGAGCGGGATGATTACGTTCTGGTGCGCCAGTTGTTGCGTGCGACCGTCAGTGGCTACACCCCCGATGGCGATATCGTTGACTGGATCTATCAGCAGCGCCGTCTCGAGACATGACTGCTACATCTCCAGTGAAGGCGACACTTTAGCGCTACCAAGTTTAGGAGGCTGCTTCGGAAAGCTGCTTCCTCAAACGATGTCGCTCGAGTGACCCCGTCGCAAGCTCCGTTGAAGTGTGGATGTAGGCTGCGACACTCTTGCCGACACGCCAGCGTCATCCGTTCAGTCGCCCAGCCACACACGTTTCAGATTATTTTTTGAAGGTTTTTACATTTAGAAATAGAACTCCGGGCATGCGATCGAACAGTTTTTTCACTCCTTGATAGGCGTCAGCGTTGCAAAGCTGAAAGCGTTTGGAGAGACACTAGCGCCCGTGGGACGCCTCCTACATGACTTTCTGTTATGTCCCACAGTCAACCAGCTTTACTAGCAGGCCTAAAGTCCTCAAAAAAATTCAGTTTTTTTTGAACCTTTTCAAGAAAACGCTGTTACAAAACCGCCAATTCAGGGTGTCAATCAGCCATCCTTATAGTATTCTGCGCGCCCTGCGATAGAAGATGAATGTTTTTTCATCTTCTCTGCACTAGCTTTGCACGGAATGTGGATAGTCGGCGATGGAATGCCATGCGTGAACCCCCCCGCCTCTACTCTTATATGACCCTTGTTCATTTCTGGCCACCTCTGTTGGCTCCGTGCATCGCCATTCCTTGGATTTGATGATTGCGCCACGTGAGCGACCCAAACTAGGTCAACGTCGTATTTGTAGAGGTAGTGGATTTTGTGACGATCAAGACTTTGTCGATTTTTGGAACCCGCCCCGAAGCTATCAAGATGGCGCCGCTATTGCTGCGGCTCTCTGAAGATAATCGGTTCGATTCGAGAGTCTGTGTGACTGCCCAGCATCGGGAGATGCTAGACCAGGTCCTCAATTTGTTCGAGCTGGTACCCGAATACGACTTAAACATCATGAAGCCTGGTCAGGACTTGACAGATGTGACGTCGGCCATTATCCAGGGGCTAAAGCCTGTTTTCGAGGACTTCAAACCGGATGTAATTCTGGTTCATGGAGATACCGCAACAACATTCGCCGCGACTCTTGCGGCGTATTACCAACAAATTCCGATCGCACACGTCGAAGCGGGTTTGCGCACCAATAATCTGTACTCACCATGGCCCGAAGAAGGCAACCGCCGACTTACGGGCAGTCTTGCTACGTTGCACTTCGCGCCTACGCCTACGTCGCGGCAGAACCTGATCAGTGAAGGCATTGCTTGCAAGGCTATTCATGTAACCGGGAATACCGTCGTGGATGCGCTGCTGGAAGTGGTGAAGAAACTGAACGCGCCTGAATCCATTCTGCTCTCCCAGTTCAAGGAAAAGTTTTCATTCCTGCCCGAGGGCAATCGAATGGTTCTTGTGACCGGGCACCGCCGGGAGAACTTCGGTGGAGGTTTCGAGCGCATATGCTATGCACTACTAGAGACAGCCGAGAGATTCCCACAGGTCGAGTTCGTCTATCCCGTTCACCTAAATCCCAACGTACGTGAGCCTGTCCAGCGCATGCTGTCTGGTGTGAGCAATGTGCACTTGATTGAACCGCAGGATTATCTTCCATTTGTTTATCTGATGACCCGCTCTCACATCATCCTCACCGATTCCGGGGGCATCCAGGAAGAGGCACCTGCGCTCGGTAAACCTGTGCTGGTGATGCGGGACACTACTGAGCGTCCGGAAGCTGTCGAGGCTGGCACAGTCAAACTGGTCGGTACTGAAGTCGAATCCATCGTTAATCATCTGAGTGAGCTGCTGACTGACGAGGACATATATAAAGCAATGAGTTATGCCCATAACCCTTACGGGGATGGAACAGCCTGCGCCAACATTAGTGAGGCATTGGTGAGCTGGAAGAATGCATCTATTGAGGCGGCAGCATGAGTTTTGAAACGGTTTCAGTTATTGGCCTCGGTTACATCGGATTACCTACCGCCGCCGTTTTCGCTTCCCGACGCAAAAAAGTAATTGGTGTCGACGTCAACCCAACAGCGGTGGATGCCATCAATCGGGGAGAGATTCACATCGTTGAGCCTGAGTTGGACATGGTTGTTCATGCAGCTGTGACCGAAGGCTATCTGCGTGCCTCGATGACGCCTGCTCCTGCTGATGCATTTCTGATTGCAGTACCTACTCCATTCAAAGAACAGCACGAACCGGATCTCACTTATATTGAGGCGGCGAGCAAATCCATTGCATCAGTGTTGAAAAAAAATGACTTGGTCATTCTAGAATCCACATCTCCGGTTGGCGCGACTGAACAGATGGAGGCCTGGTTAGCTGAGGCTCGCCCTGATCTCACATTTCCAAGCACCCATGGCGAAGACTCCGATATCCGAATCGCGCACTGCCCTGAACGAGTCCTACCTGGGCACGTCTTGCGAGAGTTGGTCGAGAACGATCGAATCATCGGTGGCATGACACCCAAGTGCTCGGCCGCCGCGGTGCGGCTATACAGCTGTTTTGTCGAGGGTGAATGCATCATCACCGATACCCGCACTGCCGAGATGTGCAAGCTGACCGAAAACAGTTTTCGCGACGTCAACATTGCGTTTGCAAATGAACTGTCGATGATCTGCGAAAAGCTTGATATCAACACTTGGGAGCTCATTCGCCTCGCCAATCACCATCCCCGAGTGAACATCCTGCAACCAGGTCCGGGCGTTGGTGGTCACTGCATCGCGGTAGATCCATGGTTCATTGTCAGCCGTACGCCTGACCTGGCACGCCTGATTCGGTCCGCACGTGAAGTCAACGATAGCAAGCCGCAGTGGGTCATCCAGCAAGTGAAGCTGGCGTTGGCTGATTTTTTGTTGAAGCACCCCGATCTCTCCGCTCGTCAAGTTCGGGTCGCCTGTTACGGTTTGGCCTTCAAACCCGATATCGACGATTTGCGTGAAAGCCCCTCATTGCATATCGCTCGCCAGTTGGGTGAGGAGTTGGGTGTCGAGTTGTTGTTGGTCGAGCCGAATATCGAGAAGCTGCCTTCCGATCTCGCCCAACACCAACTCGTTGATACCGAATACGCCACTGACAGCTCTCATATTCACGTCTTGCTGGTTAAGCATCGTGAATTCAAAAAGATCGCCATATTGCGTGATAGCGCCGTTGTAATTGATGCCGCCGGCGTATTCGCAGCCTGAAAAGAGAATTGATGATGAGTAACACTCAGCTGGTCGAACTGGCTCCGCAAACGGATGCTCCGGCGCCTCTGGCCGACATTCATGACCGGGTCATGGAGGCTTACTACGGAAAGCTGGGTGAGCATTTCATGCGAGAAACCCAGGCGCGTATCCATTGGATATGTGCCCAGGTATCAGGCAAGCAAGTTCTTGATGTCGGGTGTTCGCAGGGCATAGTCCCGCTTTTGCTGGCTCGCGAAGGTTGCTCGGTGACAGGTGTCGATACCAGCCCGCAGGCTATTGCGGAGGCGCAGGACTATCTGCAAGCCGAGCCGACTCACGTCCAGCAGAAGATCACTTACGTGAATGCTGACTTTCTGTCACTGGATATCACCGCCACCGAACCAGACACCATTGTGATCAGTGAAGTGCTGGAGCATCTGGTGCGCCCTGAAATGTTCGTTGAGAAAGCGGCGTCGCTTCTCAAACCCGGTGGCCGGCTGGTTATTACCGTTCCATTTGGCGTCAATGATTTCATCGATCACAAACACACATTCTATTTGCTCGCTCCATACCGGATGTTGAGCAAGCATTTGCGCGTCCTCGAAGTCAAAGTGCTGGGCAAATGGCTTGGGATGGTGGCGCAGAAAGGCGAAGAGGGGGGTGTTGTATCGGACTTGAATCTGAACATCGAACAGATCCAGGGGCTGGAGAAAGCGTTTGAATCGGTAGAGCGAAACTTGAACACCAGCCTGTCGGGTGCCAGACAGCGCCTGGAGGAGGCCAACAATAAGTACCGCGCCGCCACCGAACAAATTGCTTTGCTTAAACCCGAAGTGCAGAAAGTCGCCGAGCTGAAAAAAGCCTTGGTCGTGCATGAGAAAACTGTGGTCGAACTGGGTGACGCCAAGCAGCGCCTTGACGAGGCCAACACGAAATACCGGGCAGCAACAGAGCAGATCCACACGTTGAAGTTGCAAATCAACGAGCTCAATGTTCTGAACGCTGGAATGCGCGAGAGTGAGCGGCAGGCCGAAGCGCTAAAGCATCAACATGAAATCATGCTCGCCAGCCTGGAACAGGAAAAGTGCGCGCTGTTGGCTCAACTTGAACAAGACCAACAGGCGAGGGCTGATCAATCTTTGATGGTCAGCGCTCAGCTTGATGAAGCACGCGCTGCCAGGCAGGCGCTGGAAATCCAATTCAATGCAGCGCAGTCTCAGTTTGAACAAGAATGCGGGTTGCTGGCAGAACAACTGCTGCGGGAGAAAACAAGTCATCAGGCTACCGAACGGTTGTTGAGCACCGTCCAGGAGCAGTGCCAGGAAACTCTTGGGCAACTTGATAATGAGCGGGCGGCCCGTCAAACGTTGGAAGTTCAGGTCAACGATCTGCAGCAGCAGGCTGCGCAGGAACGCGAGTTACTGTCAGAACAACTGTTTCACGAGAAAGCGAGCCACCAGGCTGCCGAGCAGTTGCTGTGCACGACCCAGGCGCAGTGGCAGGACATTCGCGAGCAACTTGAGCGTGAATTGAGTGCCTCCAAAGGCTGGCTGGAAACGGCCAATCAGAAGTATCGAGAGGTCACGGGCAAGCAGATCCCGCATCTGAAACAAAACTTCAACGAATTGCTGGAAAAGACCGCTGCACAGCAAAGAAAAATCGACGAGCTCAACGAAAATCTTGAACGCGCGAACACTCAGCGCCACCTGGCTGAACAACGCTTGATCAAGACACGGTCCAGCATGACCTACCAGTTGGGCTATCAGATCAAATCCAACGCCAGTTCCTTGAGTGGCCTAGTGCGCCTGCCGACTGCGCTGTTCAATCTGTATCGCAAGGCTGCCAAGCAACGCAAACAAACTGCCCAGAAACGCATTGGCGTCGACAACGCATTGGCAGAGCCTGTCGCGCTGCTTCAGGTATCCGCGCAGCCCCATTCGCCACCTGCGGTCGTTGAGAAATCTGAACGAATCCGTAGCACATTGATTAATCAGGCCGACCCGTCCAGAAGCAACTTGAAAGTTGCCTGTGTCATGGACGAGTTCACTTATGGCTCGTACCGGTATGAATGCAACCTCCTGCAGCTCACGCCTGAGAACTGGCAATCCGAACTTGTCGAGTTCCAGCCCGACCTGTTGTTTATCGAGTCGGCCTGGCGTGGCAAGGATGATTTGTGGGGCAGCAAGATCGGTCATAACGCCCAAGAGCTGCAGAGCATCCTGGCATGGTGTGCGGAGCGTAACGTTCCTAGCGTTTTCTGGAACAAGGAAGACCCGGTCCACTTCGAAACATTCTTGACCACTGCAAAACAGTTCGATT
The DNA here is from genome assembly GCF_004307635.1 of Pseudomonas sp. Sample_22. NCBI lineage: Bacteria > Pseudomonadati > Pseudomonadota > Gammaproteobacteria > Pseudomonadales > Pseudomonadaceae > Pseudomonas > Pseudomonas sp. Sample_22. The sequence continues at coordinate 150,303 of NZ_RCNY01000031.1, read as the reverse complement.
TCGTATTCACCACCGACATCGATTGTATTCACCGCTACAAAGGCGCCTTGGGCCACGAGCGTGTTTACTTGCTGCCGTTCGCTTGCCAGCCGGCGGTGCATAACCCGATCGAGTTATACGAGCGCAAAGATGCGTTTTGCTTCGCAGGTGCTTACTACGCTCGCTACCCCGAGCGCACCCGTGACCTGGGTAACTTCGTTCAGGCGCTACCGAAATTCCGGCCGCTGGAAATATTTGACCGAAATTTTGGCAAGGACGATGCCAACTACCAGTTCCCTGCCGAATACCAACCCTACATCGTCGGCACTCTGAGCTTTGATCAGATCGATACCGCCTACAAAGGCTATCGCTACGCGATCAACCTCAATTCAATAAAACAATCGCAAACAATGTTTGCCCGTCGCGTATTTGAATTGCTCGGCTGTAACACCATTACCGTGAGCAACTTCTCTCGCGGTGTGCGCTTGTTGTTCGGTGACCTCGTTGTGACCACGGACGACGGGGTCGAGATGGTGCGCCGTCTCGAGACCTTGGCTGGCGATGAGATTAACAGCAGCAAACTACGATTGGCGGCCTTGCGGAAAGTCATGCAAGAGCACACCTATGCTCAGCGCCTGGCTTATGTGATGACCAAAGTGTTGAACAAGGCTCCGTCTGATGCATTGCCCGAAGTCTGCGTGGTCGCCATTGCTGCCAATAAGGCTGAGCTCACAGCATTGGTCGGACATTTACAGCGCCAAAGCCACGCCAATCTTCGGATGACTATTGTCGTGCGCGACTCGCTGGCTGACATCGGCGAAGTGAATGATTCGCGTCTGTCGCTGTTGACGTTGGAAGACGCTGGGAAAATGCGCCTGGAAGAGATCGTAGGCGATGCGCCGTTACTGGCAGGTATGGTTTCCCAGGACTACTACGGTCCCAACTACCTGTTGGACCTTGTGCTTGCGACCCGTTATAGCCAAGCCAAAGTGATCGGCAAATGCACGTTTTATGAGAACGTAGCCGGCGCAATACAGCTTAAGAATAATGATCAACAGTATCGTTTAGCGGCTGAAGCGGCGGCCCGAAGCTCCATTATCAGCACCTATTTGCAGGCTGATGAGTTGCTGAGTGAATGGGCTCTGTCCTTGTCCGAACGTCGATATTGTCACGAACAGACTCTTGGCATCGACCCTTTCAATTATTGCAGAAATGCGGCGGGCCTCTGTGATGCCAATCTTGGCGACGTCGTTGACGACCTCAAACTGGATACTGGTCTTAGCATCCAGGAACTGCAGGCGCGTGCCGAAGCTATCGAGCCGATAATCGAGGAGCATATCGCACCCGAAATCACTGGCCGCGGTCTCGCCGAAATGTTTGGGCCGGTTCGCAGCAAGTTATTGCAGGCGAACGTAGATTTTGACGCTTGGCATTTCGCTTCGGATCTTGCGGATGGCAAGCACGAATACGTTTATGCGCAGCAGGACCTGAGTATCGCTCAATTCGTGCAGGACCAGCAGCTCAAGCTCTACCTCGACGTTACACCCGGTCTGAACGTGCAATTGGTGGTGCTGTTTCTCGATGCGCAAAAGCAGCGCATCAGCCACGTCATGCAGCACGCGAATCGCAACCATACTTCCGATATTCCACCTGAAGCGGACTTTATCCGCCTGGGTGTGCGCGTTTACTCCAGTGGTCAGGCTGAAATCAAGGCGCTCGTACTGGGACACCGTGATCTTCAGCCTTCAGATATGTTGGCGAAAGCTGATCACTTGCTAGTCACTAATCACTATCCCTCATACGACGATCTGTATCGAAATGGTTTCGTTCACACCCGCGTCCGCGCTTACCAGCAGCACGGGCTCGACGTCGACGTGTTCCGTCTGCGCAAGAATGAATCGGTCAGCTACCACGAGTTTGAAAACGTCAACGTGGTGACAGGTTCACAGTCGACCTTGGCAAAGATGCTGGAAAAGGGCCAATACAAATCCGTTCTGGTGCATTTCCTCGACGCTGAAATGTGGCATGTCCTGAGTCAGCACCTCCATACCACGAAGGTGGTCGTATGGGTTCACGGCGCTGAAATCCAGCCGTGGTGGCGTCGTGAATACAACTACAGCACCGAAGACCAATTGCAACTCGCCAAGCTCGAAAGCGAAAAACGCCTGGGCTTCTGGCGTAATCTGCTGCAACCGATGCCGCTCAACCTCAAGTTGGTATTCGTTTCTCATTACTTCGCTGAAGAGGTGATGGAAGATCTGGGATTCCGCCTGCCCGCAAACCAATACGAAATTATTCATAATCCAATCAACACTGAGCTCTTTTCCTATCAGGAAAAATCGTCTGAGCAGCGCAAGAAAATTTTGTCGATAAGGCCGTATGCCTCGCACACTTACGCAAATGACCTCAGCGTCAAAGCCATTCAATCTCTAGCCCTCAAGCCCTGGTTTAACGAACTGGAGTTCCTGATGGTAGGCGATGGACCGCTGTTTGAAGAAACCCTTGCTCCGCTCAAACAATATCGAAACGTAAGAATCGAACGCGGCTATCTAAAGCAATCCGATATTGCAAAGCTCCATAAGGATTACGGCTTGTTCCTATGCCCCAGCCGCATGGATACTCAGGGCGTTTCTCGAGACGAAGCCATGTCGTCGGGCCTGATCCCTGTGACCAACGCTATCGCAGCTATCCCGGAATTCATGGATGAAAATTGCGGCGTTCTGGCTCCGGGAGAGGACCATCTGGCGATGGCTGCCGGTATTGCGCAGATTGTCGAACAACCTCGACTATTTACAACGATGTCTAAAGCTGCTCGCGCCCGCGTTGAGAACCAGACGTCTATTCTTAAAACCGTTGGTCGCGAGTTGAGCGTTATCAATGAGTGTGACCAGTGATTGAAGGAACTTTCACCGGCGAGGAAGACGAGGTTGCAACAAAGGGCGTTGTGAGAATCGTCATTTTTGGGAGTTGCGTAAGTAGGGATATCCTCAACTACGACGTGAATCACGCATTTGATTTAGCGGCCTACTATGCTCGCAGCTCGTTTGCCAGCGCCTTTACTTTACCGCCTACTGTTGATGTATATAGCGCTAACCTGAGCTCGAAATTCCAAGCGGCGATCATCAAGGCGGATCTCGAAAAAACGCTGTTGGATAAGATCGATGAGTTAAGATTTGATATCTTCCTCATTGACCTGATTGATGAAAGATTTAATGTCTTCTCCGCTGGTAGCGGGGGCATTTTCACGGTTTCAAACGAGTTGCGAAGTGCAGGATTCGATGAGGAGAATGAACCTGGCAGATTGATACTTTCGGGGTCTGAAGAGTATTTTGCTCTTTGGGAAACGGGATGGGAACGATTTGTTAGCCTAATGAGTGCGGCTGGTAATCTCTCGAAGGTTGTTGTGAATCGTACTCTATGGAGCGCCAAAACAAAAAGCGGTAGGGATTTCGGTTCGGCTTTCAATCCCGCGTATATTCGCGAATCGAATATGTTCCTATTGCGCCTTTATGAGCGGATGGGGCGTGATTTGGCACCAAATCAATTTCTACAACCTCCAGTAGAATTGGTATATGGCAATGAAGAACATCGGTGGGGATTGAGTCCCTTTCACTATGTTGATGATTTTTATTTGTTTTTGTTGGATAAGTTGTCGAGTTATCTTCCGAATAAAGGTTCGATGCTTAGGTCAGGCTTGAAGGCCGCCGGTGCTATACATCCGGATCGGGAACTGGATACTGCAGTTTTGTTCAGCAATAGCGCCTCTTTCGTAGGCACGATTCCGTTTGACCAAAAACGATTCAAAGGTAATGCGTCATCAACTCGAATAGAAGATGGGATGAAATTTACCTTTTCAGGTCCGGAATCTAATTATCAAATTCGCTTTGCATTGCCTGAACCTTTATCTGCAAATGGTCTCAGCGTTAGAATGAAACTGTCAGGATGGGATTCACTTGGCTCCGTATCGCTAGGATATGGCGAAGGCCCAAAGTTTATTGGTGTCACAAGCTTTAACCCCAAAACCGAACGCTGGGTGTGTTTTACATTTGCACATTCTGATATGTTGTTTGAAATTCACAATAAGTCTGACAATTTGCAAAGTGGCTGCATATCTGAAATTAGAATCTACCTGAGAGGTGCACCTTCTCCAAACGGCGCAGCTCTTAAAGTAGAAAGTATTTCGGTTTGGAGTGAGAAGCCATTTTCAGCTTTAGAGTATTTGCAAAAGCAAGGCTGCGAACGCGAATACTCGCCTTTATTATCAACGCTGCCTGCGCTTGGTGAAAGATTGTACGAGTACTTATCTGCAAGGTTTCCACACGCTACGCTACAAACAAAAAGCTTCTTTGATAAGGGTACATGCCTTCTGGATGAAGGAGTTTCTTTACCCTGGTCACCCATGACGCGTTTGCCAGAAAACGTTGGTTCTCAGAAGCATCTTGTTTCCTGGCACTCGTTTCACCATGCAACCATATTGATGTTGCATGCAATAGATACCAATGATTTTTCGGCCGTTATGTCGGCACGAGAGTTTGTAAATGACTGGCTTAATCACAGCTTCAAACAACGGTCTGAAAAAGATCATATTATCTGGCAGAGCCAGGTCGCAGGTGAGCGGCTTCTATCCCTTTTAATGCTGTGGAATTGTGGAGTCAGTCACAAGTTTGATAGACGCTTCATGATAAGGCTGCATCACTGCATCTTCGAGCATGCTCGGTTTCTGAGCAGTGATATTACATACTTCTCAAAACATGAAGATACTTTCGCATGTTTACTGAGCCTGTTGACGCAAAGTGTTGCGTTGTACTTGGTTGGTTTTACGATGAAGCACTGGCAGTCTTCCGATTATTGGCGAAAGATTTCACTGGAACGGATCATCGAGCTTTCATCGGCTGAAAAATTTGATAGTTATTGTTTTGGCTCAGAGCAAAGCCAGAGTGCAAGTTATATAAGGCAACTCGTTGCGCTGGCTGGCCAGCTTGGTGATATAGGCCTTAAGTCGTAAGGGGAGCATAGCTGGTAAGATGTGACAACTGTGATATTAATTCGATAAAACTGTGTCTGTATTAACTTTCTGAGATAATAGTATGAAGCATAAAATTGTGGTTTTGGCGGCGGCCTTTATGCTCGCTGCATGTGATCAAGACGGCAAATCAGTTCAAGTGTTGCTGGATGATGGCGCAAAACTGAGCGTCAAAGGTGCGTTGGTTAAGGAATACAGCAAGTCCAGCAGTGAAGGAACGCTAAAAGTTAATAATGTCTTGGTCGATGATAGTCCGAAAGAAGCTGAGGAAGCGATTTCGAAGGAGTTCAAACGTCTTGGGTATCGTCGAAAAGTAATTGATAGCTCGGACGGAATGTATAAGGTTCACTACTATAAGCAGGATCGCCCGGTAGTAGGCAGTATTTATACTCAGCCCAAAGGATCAGTAACCTCCGGGGCCCATGTTTCCATTTATTGGGAAATTTAGAGTTTCCAATAATTTCTTACCTGGCGAAATGTGGAAATATTATGCGGCGTGTTTCAACCCTGATAGGTTATAAGTGATGACTGGTCTACTGGATCTCATAAGAGTGACTATGGGGTGGTGCTTTTCGCTGGGTGGGAAATTCTTAAAGGTTGTTCCATTTACAAGTTTGACTCTTCAGGCGGCGCATTTTTTCTCGCAAGTATTACTGTTACTCACCTTTTTTTTGCCATTGAAGGTTCTGATACTTTTGGGCGCTGAAAAAGTGCCACATTACTTTCCCATGTACCTGCAGAGCTTGAAGAAGACGCATCTTATTATAGCGTTCAGCTTGCTCGCGGTTATATGTTACTGCCTTTATATTGTGTCGAATTTCATCATCGCCTATTTTTCCCGAAAAGGGGCGGATCAGCTTTTAAAAAACAGCGCTAAATTGAAGTTGTTCGACAACCAGCGAAAAATAGCGACACAAGTTTATTCCAAATATACGCGTGGGCTGGCCGCAGGCACGTTCGTATTCATTGCTGTATCAATCCTGGTTTTTATCTACCCTTTACTTATATCAGTCTTGTTGGTTTATTGCGTCGTCGTTGGCGCGACCACGGTAGCGCTATATGATCGTTTTCCAAAGATAAGACGGCTTATTCAACAGAGCCATGTTGAAGTATTGAATACCTTGTCGTCTGTTGGTTTTCTGGTGACTTTTTTTTGCATGGTGGCAGACTACCTTTTCTTTACACCGCCGAAAATTTTCCCAGCGCTCATTGCTCTATTGCTTATACGTCAAGGCCTATCAAGATTGGCCACCATGATTCAGGATGTCACTTCGCTGCGGTTGCAATATCGGCAGATCAACGCAATGTTTTTTCACGACAAGCCGCTCGTGGTCACGGATTCAGCTTATACGGCCGAAATAAAGTCCCTTCTAAATGAAGATTTCAGGGAGGAATGGATGACTGCAGTGATGGAGGATCTATCGTCCCCGTACAAAAAGTATCTATCCAGTACGTGGAGTCAAGTCGGTCAACCCAACATATATTCATTTGAATCGTGTTTTACGAGTGAAAATGGAAACCAGAAAACCTTTCTGTTTAAATTATACGACGCGCCTGCAGAGTTTCTCGCGATGCGTGAAAGTTTACTCTTGCAATCCGAGCCGCTGATTCCAGTTCCTCAATTTTTAGGCTCAAGGAATGTGCGTGGATATAGTTGCCATGTGTTCGAATTTGACAAAGTACGCAAGGTCACACTACGGGAACAGGGGCCCGGCCTGGTTTCTATAGCGCAAAAATTAATGTCCCTTGAACCCGTTGAGACATTAGTTCAACAGTTCGGGCGTTCGCATCTTTACCTTGAGCAACGCCTGACAAATGAATTGATTTCCAATTTATCGTTAGTCGTTTCAAGGGGGAATACCGCAGTCCTGCAAGAGTTTCAGCATCGTTATGCTGGAATAATTTCGCTTCTTGAAGGGCTCCCAAGGCAGTTGGTTTGTGCGGATGTCAGCCCCAACACGTTAATTTTGTCTGAAACCGCAGAGGCATTCGTAAGTCATTGGCCAAATTGGAAAATTGAGCCGGTTGGTGCGAACTGGCTTATTATTGACAGACCTAAATTTTTACTGGCCATTGAAAGCGCTCGAGCCTCTCGCGAAAGTTTAAAAGACGTTCAGAGTGCTGCAATTATGGTTTCAGCCTTGGCTTACGCGTTTGAGCGTCTGTGTTCACGCGGTAACTATGAAGACGCCTTCGCGCTTTTGCCTGATCTTCTTGAATATTATGAATCGCTTGAAACTACTGACGCCCTGTAAAAGGAATTCGCCCATGTCGCGCATTGCAATGATCGTCTGGAACGAATTTCGTAACGACGCCCGTGTGCTCAAAGAAGCGCAAACACTTCAGGGGGCTGGGTATGATGTCACGGTATTCGCCTTGCATACTCCCGGTGTAACGCTGGAGCACGAAATTCTGGAGGGTGGAATAAAGGTTTCGCGTGTTGCCCGTAGCCCGTTCTGGAAACTGCGCAAAGCCAAGACAAGTTCCGGGCAGGTGGGCGGTAACGCATCTATCGGCCGTTTAAGCCCCGCGAGGCAAGTGCTACGCATCGCCGCACGCATGTGGACTCACGGCGTACTGGCTGCCCGCATTGCCATGCACCGTGCTGATGTGGTCCACGCACATGATGTAAATACGTTACCCACTGCCTGGTTTGCGGCCAAGATCAGCGGTGCCAGGGTGATCTACGACGCTCACGAAATCAGCACCAGCCGTGAGGGATACGACAGCTTTCGGCGGTTGGTCGGTGTGGTAGAGAAGTTGCTGATGCCACGGGTTCAGGGGACGATCACGACGACCGACGCGCGAGCGAAGTTTTTTTCCCGTGCATATGGGATATCTCGCCCGGTGGTACTGCAGAATCGACCACGATTGACATTCACCCAGTCTTCACAACGTATTCGCGAACAACTGGGTCTGACCGAAACGTGGCCAATCATTCTTTATCAAGGAGGTTTGCAACAAGGTCGCGGATTGGAACGGCTGGTGAGGCTCGTTGCACGAGTGCCTGAAGCTTACTTTGTATTCATCGGCGGTGGGCGTCTGACGCAGCCCTTGATATCGCTGAGTCAGGAACTGGCGCTGACTGATCGGGTGCATTTCATCCCAACCGTTTCATTGGCAGATCTGCCCGACTACACGGCCTCGGCGGATATTGGTGTCCAGCCAATCGAAAATACCTGCCTGAATCATTTCACGACGGACTCCAACAAACTGTTCGAGTATCTGATCGCCGGATTACCCGTAGTCGCGACCGATTTTCCGGAGATCCGTCGAATTGTTCGTGCTCATGACGTTGGTTTGCTGGTTCGAGAAGGCGACGATCAAATGTTGGCGGATGCGTTGAAGGTGCTGGTGCGCGATTCAAATCTTCGCTTGAGGTTGGCGAATAACGCCAGGAGTGCTTCGATGAGTTTGAACTGGGAAGACCAGCAGGCATTGCTGATTGATCTTTATAATCGGGTTCTGCCCGCTGAATCGGCCAGGGTAGTTACTCGATAATGACCATTCGCGTGCTTATTCTGAGCTTCTATTATCCTCCGGATCTCGCCGCTGGCTCGTTTCGGGTTGAAGCATTGGTAAAGGCATTGCTGGCTGAGCCCTGCGCCAACGTACGGGTAGACGTCGTCACTACGCAGCCTAATCGTTATCACTCTTTCGGCGCAGCTGCAGCAGAGTTTCAAGAGTGTCCGCGTCTGACGATTCGGCGCATTGCTTTGCCTGTTCATAAAAGCGGGCTTCTGGACCAGGCCCGGGCTTTCGCGTCTTATGCGCGGGGCGTAAGCAAGGCAATAAAAGGAAAGGATTACGATTTGGTGGTGGCTTCGTCTTCGCGGCTGATGACAGCAACGTTGGCGGCTTGCGTCGGATTCCTTACCAAGACCCCGCTTTACTTGGATATACGCGATATTTTTGTGGACACCTTGCCGGAACTATTCCCTAGCCGGCTTGGAAAAATAGCAACCTGGATATTCTCTAGAATCGAACGTTTGACGATCGGCCAGGCTGCCCGGGTCAATCTCATATCGCCTGGTTTTCTGAGCTACTTCTCGGCTCATTACCCCAGGCATAGTTTTTCGATCCATACCAACGGCGTCGATGAACTGTTCTTCAAAAAACTGCCACGAAAACACGGCGATTCATACAGCGGAAAAATACTGAAGGTCGTATACGCCGGCAATATCGGCGCAGGGCAGGGGCTTCATCTCATCCTTCCGGCTTTGGCCAAACGGCTTGAGGGTGTGGCACATTTCAGCGTAATTGGTGCTGGTGGCTTATTGGAGCGCCTTCAATTAGCGCTGAAAAACAGCGACGTTACCAATGTCGAGGTTATCGCGCCTGTTCAGCGCAAAGACCTGCTCAAGTTTTATCAGGAGGCCGACGTTCTGTTTTTGCACCTGAACTCATTCAAGTCATTTCGCCGGGTCATTCCCTCAAAGCTTTTTGAGTATGCCGCGACGGGCAAGCCAATTCTTGCGGGATTGGCGGGATACTCTGCCAGGTTCACTCACACCAAGATATCCAATGCTTCAGTCTTTGAACCCTGCGATGTCGAAGGGGCGATAGAGGCATTATTTGAACTGAGTCTTGAACCAGTGATACGCGAAGCATTCATGAATGAATATTCGCGGGTATCAATCCAGAAGCGTATGGCGATGGATGTCTTGAGCACAGTCGATAGCTAATTCTCGTCATTGTTTCACATTCCGTAACGAACACATTTTTGACAGGCTCCATACATCGCCTAAGTTTGGAAGGCAGCTTCGGAAAAGCTGCTTTCCCAATCGATGTCATGGAGCTTCATTTATGCGTACCGGCTATTTCTCTTCTCTGGTTTTTGCCCTTCTCACCAGCGCCTCTGTCGCCACTATTGCTGCGCCGGCCGTGGAGTCGCAAGCGAGTAACACACCATTGATGCAAGAGGTTTCCTCTTCGACGCAGTCGGCCAAGATCGACCTCAATGCCGCCGATGCCCCGACTTTGCAGCGTGAGCTGGCGGGTGTGGGAGAAGCCAAGGCCAAGGCGATTGTTGCGTATCGGGAAACAAATGGGCCTTTCGCGTCCATTGATGAGTTGCTCGAGGTGAAGGGGATCGGCAAAGCCATTCTGGATAAAAATCGCGAGAAGCTTGAGGTGAACTAAGCTTGTAAGTCAGCGCCAGGGGCCGGTCATTGATCGGCCCCTTTTTCTTTCTGGCGCATGCTGCGAGGTTTTGCCTTTTGTCGGCGTCATTTAAATTATGGCTATCATATGCCATTTAAATTATGCCTATAATTAATGCGATTTCTGTCGAAGCGTCCTGAGCCTCAGGCGCTTGGCTTTCCCTTCAAGCATTTCCCTGGAGCATAGTCATGACCTCTACTCAATCCCAAGGCACGGCCCTCGTCACTGGCGCTTCTTCCGGCATCGGCGCGGTCTACGCGCAGCGTCTGGCGGCGCGTGGTTTTGATTTGTTGTTGGTCGCTCGTGATCAGCAACGGCTGGATGAAGCGGCGAACGCGTTGCGTGCTGAATTTGGCGTGCAGGTGGAAGTGCTGAAAGCGGATCTGACGCAAAAGGATGACGTGCTCAAGCTTGAGCAGCGTCTGCGCAGCGACTCCAGCATCAGCTTGTTGCTGAACAATGCCGGCGTGGCAGCGGATGGGTTGTTGGCCAATGCCGACACCGATCAGTTGGAGCGAATGATTCAACTGAACGTTACAGCAGTCACTCGCTTGGCATCGGCGGCGGCGGCGAGTTTTGCCAAGGCCGGTCGCGGGACCATTATCAACATTGCATCGGTGGTGGCGCTGTTCCCAGAGCGTTTCAATGCGACCTACAGTGCCAGCAAGGCTTATGTGCTGAGCCTTACTCAATCCTTGAACGCCGAGCTTGATGGCACCGGGGTCAAGGTCCAGGCCGTGCTGCCGGGTGTGACGCGTACCGAAATCTGGGAACGCTCCGGTATCGATGCGACCCAGATTCCGGCAGAGATGGTCATGGAAGCGGGTGAAATGGTCGACGCGTCGTTGTCGGGCCTGGACCAGGGCGAGCTGGTCACTATTCCTTCGTTGCCGGATGCCGCTGAGTGGAATGCCTTTGTCGCGGCACGACTGGTCATGGCTCCGAACCTTTCCAAAAGCCAGGCTGCTGCACGTTACAAGTGAAGCGCCATCAATCGGCATGAGGTATTTGCGGTATGAGTAATCGTCGAGTGGTTGTTACCGGGATGGGGCTGGTTTCTCCGTTGGGTAGCGGGGTTGAAGCGGTATGGGCTCGCCTGTTGGCCGGGCGTTCCGGGTTGCGTAACTTGCCGGAAGAGGTGGTTGCGGATCTGCCGGCGAAGGTCGGCGGCTCGGTGCCCACTGTGGCGGACGATGCTGAAGCGGGGTTCGACCCGGATCTGGCGACGCCGCCCAAAGAACAGAAGAAGATGGACCGCTTTATCCTGTTTGCCATGGAAGCGGCGCGGCAGGCGTTGGAACAGGCCGGGTGGCAAGCGCAGACGGCCGTCGCCCAGGAGCGTACCGCGACCATTATCGGTTCAGGCGTGGGTGGTTTCGGCGCGATTGCCGATGCGGTGCGTACCACTGACAGTCGTGGCCCGCGGCGTTTGTCGCCGTTCACCATTCCGTCGTTTCTGGTTAATTTGGCGGCGGGGCATGTGTCGATTCAACACGGCTTCAAAGGTCCGCTGGGTGCACCGGTGACGGCGTGTGCGGCCGGGGTTCAGGCGATTGGTGATGCGGCGCGATTGATTCGTACCGGTGAGGCGGATATCGCCGTGTGTGGCGGCGCCGAGGCCGCGATCGACCGGGTCAGTCTTGCCGGGTTTGCAGCAGCTCGCGCTCTGTCCAGTGGCTACAACGACACCCCGGAGCGTGCCTCGCGGCCGTTCGACAGTGGGCGCGATGGCTTTGTCATGGGCGAGGGCTCGGGTTTGCTGGTGATCGAGTCGCTGGAACACGCCTTGGCCCGTGGCGCTAAACCGTTAGCTGAATTGGTCGGCTACGGAACCAGTGCGGATGCCTATCACCTGACTGCAGGCCCGGAAGATGGCAGCGGTGCGCGTCGTGCGATGTCGTTGGCATTGGCTCAGGCCGGTATTTCGCCGGAGCAGGTTCAGCACCTCAATGCCCACGCGACCTCAACGCCGGTTGGCGACCTCGGAGAGTTGGCGGCGATCAAGTCGTTGTTTGGCGCGGATAACAAGATCGCGGTGACATCAACCAAATCGGCAACCGGGCATTTGCTCGGTGCGGCGGGGGGGATTGAAGCGATCTTCACATTGCTGGCGATCAGGGATCAGGTTGTACCGGCGACGCTGAATTTCGATAACCCGGACCCTGCTACCCAGGGCGTGGACATTGTTCACGGTCAAGCCCGGCCGATGACCATCGAGTACGCATTGTCCAATGGCTTTGGCTTTGGTGGCGTGAATGCCAGCGTGTTGTTCAAACGCTGGAACGGTTAGGTCTCGGACTGGTTCAAGTGGGTCCGCGTGACGTCGAGAATCTGCTGGGCCAGCTCGGGATTCTCGACACTGCGCGAAAGCAGCAGGGCACCAACCAGCGTCGACATGATGACGATGCTGCGCTCTACCGTGTTTTCACCGGCAAGCGTGTTCTGTATCTGCTCAAGTCGCGCATTGAGCACCACGTCGGAAGTGGGGCTCGGTTGCCCGCGCAGGCCGAGTTCCGACGACATGGTCAGCAGCGGGCAGCCTTCATGGGGTGACGTCTGATGCCATTCGGACAAATAGGTATTGATGAACACCTCCAGCGGGCGATCCTCGGCAAATATCTGGGCACATAACCCATCCACTTGCTTGCCCGCTTCTTGCAGCGCCTTTTCCACCAGTTCGTCCTTGGACTTGAAGTGCGAATAAAAGCCTCCGTGAGTCAGGCCCAGCGCCTTCATTAGCGGTTGCAGGCCAGTGGCGCCGATACCGTCGCGGCGAAAGCGCTCCGAAGCTTCTTTGATGATGCGTTGGTGGGTCTGGGCTTTATGGTCCTGCGAGTAACGCATCTGATATCTCCACATCAAGGTCGCCATATTAACCAATGAAAATTACATGGTGACTGTACTTCTACTTCTAAAAAGCATGCAGATGCGTTGATCTTGGTTCGAACGCGTTGAAGAACTGGCACGAATAGTGATTACGCTGACTGCACCGTAACGTCACTGATCGAGGGAGATTGGCATGTACAAAGACTATCCGGCGGCCTATCAAGTCAGCAAAGGCTCGGCTTTGCAGGTGGACAAGGCGTTCTATGAACGGGTGCGCGATGCGAAGGATGCACGCACGCTGATCGAGTCCTTCGAAGTGCCGATTCGCACCGGCCGCGCCTGGAACGTTCCGGCCGGACACGTGTTCAGGGTCACGACGCCTGTTGGTCCGCAAGTCGGCGATTTCAACGTCTGGAACGCTCACGATCCCCGTGAGCGTTTGTGGGCGTCACGTACCCGACAGCTGCAAGGCGCCCATGTCAGCACCCACGACCGGTTGTGGTCGAACCTGCCGTTTCTGCGACCGCTAGTGACCATCACCGATGACAGCCTGGCCGGCTATGGAATCGATGAACACGGCGGTCGCCTGCATGATTTGCTCGGCACGCGCTGTGATCCCTATGTGAACAAAATGCTCACCGGTGAAGATTTCCATCATCACTGTCACTCCAACCTGACCCGGGCGGTATTGCCCCACGGCCTGACCGAATTCGATGTGCATGATGTGCTGAATATTTTCCAGTGCACGGGCCTGAACCACGACGACATGTATTTCATGAAAGCCTGTCCGGCGCAGAAGGGGGATTATCTGGAGTTCTTTGCCGAAATCGATCTGCTGTGCGCACTCTCGACTTGCCCGGGCGGGGATCTGTCGTTGGCAATGTGGGGGCCTGATGCGCAGGATCCATTGAGCGTATGTCGCCCGCTGGGTGTGGAGATTTATCGTTTGGAGGATTCATTGCTGGAGGGCTGGAGTCAGCCCGAGCGTGCCGCCTACAAAGGTCTGCACGGCTTGCACATCGCCAAGGCCGATTGGGAAAAATAGATACGCTTTCGTGGCGAGGGAGCTTGCTCCCGCTCGACCGCGTAGCGGGCGCAAAAAAATGTGCGAGGGACCTCAAGGGCCGCTGCGCGACCCAGCGGGAGCAAGCTCCCTCGCCACAGTTGTTTGTTAGCGGTCCTGCGCATCCTTGGCGTCCGCTTCCGCGTTGCGTTCAGCCACGCGTTTACGTTGTTCATCGGTCAGCTCGACCTTGTTGGCGGTGTCACGCAACATCATCAAACCGCCAACGATAGAGCCGATGGCAACCACCAGAATCAACCAGGCATACCAGGGCATAGGAATCTCCTTGAAAGCAGGCTGGTTGGCGAGGTTTCGCCAACCGGGCGTGCATAACACTTTGAGCGATACATTTTCGCAGTGGTTCCATTCTATGCCTGATGTGGCGTAGGCATCGCACATCCTTGTCGGAGCAGCGTGCGGCGGCTCCTGAGATTATCCGTCGTCAGCATGAAGTAAGCGGATTGCGATGCTGGTCGGCGGGTTCGTGGTTCCTGCTCAGTTTTGTTCGGCGAGACACTCGCGCAGCGCGGTTTGCCAGTCGGGTTGGCTGACACCCCAGTCCCGTTGCAGGCGATTGCAATCCAGGCATGAGTTGATTGGGCGGGTGGCAGGGGTCGGATAGTCGCTGGAGGGGATAGGCAGTAGGTTCGCGCAGGGCTTTCCCTGCTGTCGTAACGCCTCTCCGATGGCCTCGGCGAAGCCAAACCAGGATGTTTTACCCTGAGCAGTCAGGTGATAGGTACCCCAGGGAGTGGGTTCGCCCGATTGCCAGCGTTCGATCAATGCCAGGGTGCTATTGGCGACTGTTCCCGCCCAAGTAGGCGCACCAATCTGATCCGCGACAACTGCCAATTCTGCCTTCTCTTGCAGCAAGCGTTGCATCGTCAGCAAAAAGTTGCGGCCATGGGTCGAGTAGACCCAACTGCTGCGCAGAATCAAGTGTTTGCATTGCACCTCGGTGATGGCCCGTTCGCCCGCCAGTTTGCTTTTGCCGTAGACCCCGAGCGGGTTGGGCGTGTCGTCTTCGTCATAAGGGCCGACTTTCGTACCGTCGAATACGTAATCGGTGGAGTAGTGAATCAGCGGGATACCGAGCGCCAGCGCTTGTTCGGCAAAGATACCGGGGGCGACCGCGTTGATGGCATAGGCTGTTTCCGGCTCGTTTTCAGCCAGATCCACCGAGGTATACGCCGCCGCATTGATGATCAGATCGGGCCGAACATCCTGCACCGTTTGGCGAATTTGATCGGGTTTGGTCAGATCGAGTTGATCGCGGCCTGGCACGATCAACTCGCCGAAAACCCCCAGTCGACGCTGTAACTCAAGCGAGATCTGACCCTGTTGGCCGCTTATTAGAAACTTCATGGCAACAGGTCAGCCTTTGCTGGGCTTGTACTGACGTTTACTCCACGATCAACCCCGTTCATTGTTCTTTCTCTGCCAACTTGGCGAGGTATTGGCCATAGCCGGTTTTGCCGAAGCAATCGGCACGCTCCAGCAATTGTTCACGGTTGATCCAGTGATTGTCGAAGGCGATCTCTTCAAGGCAGGCGATTTTCAGGCCCTGGCGATGTTCAATGGTCTGCACATATTGTGAAGCCTCAAGCAAGCTATCGTGGGTGCCGGTATCGAGCCACGCAAAGCCTCGTCCCAAGCGCTCGGCGCGCAGATCGCCTCGCTTGAGATAGGCATTGTTGACGTCTGTGATTTCCAGTTCGCCGCGAGCCGAAGGTTTCACCGCTTTGGCAATCTCGATCACGTCATTGTCGTAGAAATACAGACCGGTGACCGCGTAGCTGGATTTCGGTTGTTTGGGCTTTTCTTCGATCGACAGGGCATCGCCTTCGTCGTTGAAATCGATTACGCCGTAACGCTCCGGGTCTTTGACCTGGTACCCGAACAAGGTGGCGCCAGAAGAGCGTTTTGCCGCTTTTTGCAACTGCTCGTGAAAATACGAGCCATGGAAGATGTTGTCGCCGAGGATCAGACACACCGGATCTGCGCCGATGAACTGTTCGCCAATCAGAAAAGCCTGGGCCAGGCCATCCGGTGACGCTTGCTCGGCAAAGCTGAAGTTAACCCCCAATTGACTGCCATCACTTAGCAGATTGCGGTATTGGGGCAAGTCCCGGGGAGTAGAGATCACAAGAATGTCCCTGATGCCGGCCAGCATCAGCACTGAAATCGGATAATAGATCATCGGTTTGTCATAAACCGGCAACAGCTGCTTGGATATGCCTAGCGTAATCGGATGCAGGCGCGTGCCCGAGCCGCCCGCCAAAACGATGCCTTTCATCATGCGAGCAATTCCTGTGGATTGATGGCGCCCAGCCTTTCGCCTTGATAGCTGCCATCCTGAACACGACGGCACCACTGCAGATTAGCCAGATACCATTGGACGGTTTTGCGCAGGCCGGTTTCGAATGTCTCTTCGGGAACCCAGCCCAATTCGCGTTCGATTTTGCCGGCATCGATTGCGTAGCGCAGATCGTGGCCAGGACGATCCTGCACAAAGGTAATCAGGTCCGCGTAGTGCTCGACACCTTCAGGCTTCAGGGGAGCCAGTTCTTCAAGCAGCACGCAGATACCGCGTACCACGTCGATGTTTTTTTGCTCGTTGTGCCCGCCGATGTTGTAAGTCTCTCCGACCTTGCCTGCAGTCACCACTCTGAGCAGCGCCCGGGCATGATCTTCGACGAACAGCCAGTCACGAATTTGCTGGCCATTGCCGTACACCGGCAGCGGTTTGCCTGCCAAGGCATTGAGGATCACCAGTGGAATCAGTTTTTCGGGGAAATGAAAGGGGCCGTAATTGTTCGAGCAGTTGGACAGCAACACCGGCAGGCCATAGGTGCGATGCCAGGCGCGGACCAGATGGTCGGACGCCGCTTTGCTGGCTGAGTAGGGCGAGCTGGGTGCGTAGGATGTCGTTTCCGTAAACAGTTCATCGACGCCATGCAGGTCGCCATAGACCTCATCGGTGGAAATGTGATGGAAACGGAAGGCACTTCTTTGCGGCTCGGCGAGGCTTTGCCAATAAGCGCGGGCGGCTTCCAGCAGGCTGTAAGTGCCGACGATGTTCGTTTGTATGAACGCGGACGGTCCGTCGATAGAGCGATCAACATGGGACTCCGCTGCCAAGTGCATGATCGCGTGCGGCTGGAAACGTGCGAGCACAGCGCTTACGGTCGTTTGATCGTTGATATCGGCGTGGACGAATTCGTAGCGGGTGTCATTGGCAATGCTGGTCAGCGATTCAAGATTGCCGGCGTAGGTCAGCTTGTCCAGATTGAGTACTTCATGTTCGGTGTGTCGAATCAGCTGACGAACCAGGGCAGAACCAATGAAGCCAGCGCCGCCAGTGATGAGAATACGCATGTTGGCCAGGCCTTTTTTCGGTAAGTCGACAAGATACGATTGTAACCCCAGCATAAACCCACTCTTTACACATTCTTTATCCCCCGCCTTAACCCTCGATCTCGCGCCTTTACACCCTCCCTCTCGACAATGACTCCACACGCGGCAATGCGCCGTAACACGGAGAACTTCCATGAGCGTTCTGGACGGAGTGTCACTGCTGTTGGCAGTGGGGCTGTTCATTTATCTGTTGGTTGCGCTGTTGCGCGCGGACCGGAACTAGGAGCGGCTATGCACAGTTATGACTATTGGCTGATCCTTGCGTTTTTCGCGGTGGTATTGGTTCCGGCGCCGTTTCTGGGGCGCTTCTATTACAAGGTGATGGAAGGCCAGCGCACGTGGCTGACGCCGGTGCTCGGGCCGGTTGAGCGCGGGTGCTATCGCGTGGCGGGTGTCGATCCGCATTCCGAGCAGAGCTGGAAGAAATACGCCCTGGCCTTGCTGGCGTTCAACCTTGCGGGCTTCTTGCTGCTGTTCGCGATTTTGCTGTTTCAGGATCACTTGCCACTCAACCCGCAGAACCTGCCGGGCCAGGAGTGGACACTGGCGTTCAACACCGCCGTCAGCTTCATGACCAACACCAACTGGCAGGCCTACAGCGGTGAAGCATCGCTGAGCTACCTGAGCCAGATGGTCGGCCTCACCGTGCAGAACTTCGTGAGTGCCGCCACCGGTCTGGCGGTGCTGGTTGCGCTGTGCCGCGGCATCGGTCGCAAGTCCACTGCATCGCTGGGTAATTTCTGGGTCGACATGACCCGCGCCACGCTCTACGGCTTGCTGCCGCTGTGCCTGCTGTTGGCGTTGTACCTGGTGTGGCAAGGCGTGCCGCAAACTTTCGCGCAATACGTGAACGCGGTGACGATGCAGGGCGTTGATCAAGTGATCCCGCTCGGCCCGGCCGCCAGCCAGATTGCGATCAAGCAGTTGGGCACCAACGGGGGTGGCTTCTTCGGCGTCAACTCGGCGCATCCGTTCGAGAACCCGACGGCGTGGAGCAACCTGTTCGAGATGGCTTCGATCATTCTGATCCCGGTCGCCCTGGTGTTCACGTTTGGCCATTACGTGAAGGACCTGCGCCAGAGCCGCGCGATCATCGCCTGCATGCTGGCGCTGTTCCTGATTGGCGGCGCGACTTCAATGTGGGCCGAATACCAACCGAACCCGACCTTGAACAACGTCGCCGTCGAACAGACCGCGCCGCTGGAAGGCAAGGAAGCGCGCTTCGGCACCACCGCCACGGTGCTGTGGTCGGTGACCACCACCGCGGCATCGAACGGTTCGGTCAACGGCATGCACGACAGCCTCAACCCGCTGAGCGGGATGGTGGCGCTGGTCAACATGATGGTCGGCGAAGTGATCTTCGGCGGCGTTGGCGCCGGGCTGTACGGCATGTTGCTCAACGTGCTGATCGCGGTGTTCCTGGCCGGCCTGATGATTGGTCGCACTCCGGAATACCTCGGCAAGAAACTGCAAGCCAGGGAAGTGCAGCTGTTGGTGGTGACCTTGATGGTCATGCCGATCGGCGTGCTGGTGCTCGGCGCGATTGCCGCCAGCCTGCCAGGTCCGGTGGCCTCGGTGAGCAACCCCGGCGCCCACGGTTTCAGTCAGTTGCTCTACGCCTACACCTCGGCCAGTGCCAACAACGGTTCGGCGTTCGGTGGCTTCGGTGCCAACACCCCGTTCCACAACCTGATGCTGGGCCTGGGCATGTTGATCGGTCGCTTCGGCTACATCCTTCCGGTGCTGGCATTGGCCGGCAGCCTGGCGCTGAAGAAAACCGCACCCATCGGCCAGAACAGTTTCCCGACCCATGGCCCGCTGTTCGTGACTCTGTTGACCGTGACCATTTTGCTGGTGGGTGGTTTGACCTTCCTGCCGACCCTGGCACTGGGGCCTATTGCTGAACACCTGAGTATGGGCTTCTAAGGAATCCATCATGAATATGCATGTTCCAGCTTCAAAACCTGCATCACCGACCCAGTCGGCCGAAGCACCGAAAACCGCGATCTCGGCCCTCTGGCGCCCGGCGCTGGTGCAAGCCTTCGTCAAGCTCGACCCACGGCAATTGCAACGTGCGCCAGTGATGTTGGTGGTCGAACTGACCGCGATCCTCACCACCGTGTTGTGCTTCATTCCAGACGCGGCGGTGCCGACCTTCGTCGCTGCGCA
The DNA here is from genome assembly GCF_004307635.1 of Pseudomonas sp. Sample_22. Taxonomy (NCBI): domain Bacteria; kingdom Pseudomonadati; phylum Pseudomonadota; class Gammaproteobacteria; order Pseudomonadales; family Pseudomonadaceae; genus Pseudomonas; species Pseudomonas sp. Sample_22. Next base: position 130,663 of record NZ_RCNY01000031.1, on the reverse strand, counting down.
AATTGCCGTGTGGCTGTGGTTCACCGTGTTGTTCGCCAACTTTGCCGAGGCCCTGGCCGAAGGTCGCGGCAAGGCTCGCGCCGACAGCCTCAAGGCCGGCAGCGAAGGCTTGAGCGCCCGGCGTAAAACCAGCAATGGCAGCTTCCAGGTGGTGCCCGCCGCCAGCCTGCGCCAAGGCGATGTGGTGCGCGTCGAAGCGGGGGAGATGATTCCCGGCGACGGCGAGGTGATCGAAGGCATCGCGGCAGTGAACGAAGCGGCGATCACCGGTGAGTCGGCGCCGGTGATTCGCGAGTCCGGTGGCGACCGCTCGGCCGTCACCGGCAACACGCGGCTGGTGTCTGACTGGCTGCTGGTGAAGATCACCGCCAACCCCGGTGAGTCGACGCTGGATCGGATGATCGCCCTGGTTGAAGGCGCCAAGCGCCAGAAAACCCCGAACGAAGTGGCGCTGGACATCCTGCTGATCGGCCTGACCCTGATCTTCCTGTTGGTGGTGGTCACCCTGCAACCGTTCGCCCACTTTGCCAACGGCAGCCTGCCGCTGGTGTTTCTGGTGGCGCTGTTGGTCACGCTGATTCCGACCACCATCGGCGGTCTGCTGTCGGCCATCGGCATTGCCGGTATGGACCGCCTGGTGCGCCTGAACGTGATCGCCAAATCCGGGCGCGCCGTGGAAGCGGCGGGGGACGTGCACGTGCTGTTGCTGGACAAGACCGGCACCATCACCTTCGGTAACCGTCGTTGCACGGCAGTGGTCGCGGCCCCAGGCGTGAGCAGCCAGGAGCTGGCCGAAGGAGCGTTGTTCGCATCCCTGGCCGATGACACGGCCGAGGGCAAATCCATCGTCGAGTTCCTGCGCGGCTCCCAGCCACAAGCGGAGCCTGCTGCCGAGTTGCTGACCGCGGTGCCGTTCAGCGCCGAGACGCGGTTGTCCGGTGTCGACTATCACGGCCGCGTTTACCGCAAAGGCGCGGTGGATTCGCTGCTGACCTTCATCGGTATGAAACGCGCGGACCTGGCACCGGCCCTGTCGCGGGAAATCGACAAGATCGCCCAGAGCGGTGGCACGCCGTTGCTGGTCTGCGTCGACGGCAAATTGCTCGGTGCGATCCACCTCAAGGACGTGGTCAAACCCGGCATTCGTGAGCGTTTCGCCGAGTTGCGCAAACTGGGGATCCGCACGGTCATGGTCACCGGCGACAACCCGCTGACCGCTGCCGCCATCGCTGCTGAAGCGGGTGTGGATGACGTGCTGGCCGAAGCCACCCCGGAGAAAAAACTGGCGCGTATTCGTCATGAGCAAAACGACGGTCGCCTGGTCGCCATGTGCGGCGACGGTGCCAACGACGCACCGGCCCTGGCCCAGGCGGATGTCGGCATGGCGATGAACGACGGCACGCAAGCGGCGCGCGAAGCGGCCAACATGGTCGATCTCGACAGCGACCCGACCAAGCTGCTGGACGTGGTGCAGATCGGCAAGGAATTGCTGGTGACCCGCGGCGCGCTGACCACGTTCTCCATCGCCAACGACGTGGCCAAGTACTTCGCGATTTTGCCGGCGCTGTTTGCGGCGATCTACCCGCAATTGGGCGTGCTGAACGTCATGCACTTGAGCAGTCCGCAGAGCGCGATTCTCTCGGCCATCGTGTTCAACGCGTTGATCATCGTGGTGCTGATTCCATTGGCGTTGCGCGGTGTGCGCGTGCAGGCAGCCAGTGCGGCGGCGTTGCTGCGGCGCAATCTGCTGATCTACGGGCTGGGCGGGATTCTGGTGCCGTTCGTGGGCATCAAACTCATCGACATGCTGTTGACGGCGTTGCATCTGGTTTAGCGGGTAGCGGGTGGCTGGAGAGGGGCTTTTTGTGGCGAGGGAGCTTGCTCCCGCTGGCTGCGAAGCAGCCCCGACCCAGTCACCGCATTTGATCATGCACATCACACTTACCCGATTTACGACTGCTTTGCAGCCGAGCGGGAGCAAGCTCCCTCGCCACAGGTGAAGTGTTGTTTTCAGAGAATTCGAGGATTTTGACATGTCCACAATGATACGCCCGGCCCTGAGCCTGTTGGTCTTGATGACCCTGATCACCGGCGTCGCCTATCCCTTGGTAGTTACCGGTGTCGCCCAGGTGGCTTTCCCGGATCAGGCCAATGGCAGCCTGTTGCGCGATGCCGACGGCAAGGTCCGCGGCTCGTCGCTGATCGCCCAGGATTTTATCGGCGACGCCTGGTTCCACCCACGGCCATCGGCCGCTGCCTTTGCCACGGTGTCGAGCGGTGCGAGCAACCTGGCGCCGAGCAACCCGGCCCTGGCCACTCGCGTGATCGACGATGCCAACAAGCTGTTGGTGCCCGGCCAGGGGCCGGTGCCGTTGGCCATGCTCACCACGTCCGGCAGCGGGCTCGATCCACACTTGCCACCGGCCGCGATTGCCTATCAACTGGCGCGTGTCGCGGCGGCGCGCAACCTGCCGGTCGCGACCCTGCAAAACCTGCTGGACGCGCACATCGAGCAACCGCTGATAGGCCCGCGGGTGGTGAATGTGCTTGAGTTGAATCGGGCGCTGGAAAGCCTGTAGAAGATGATCATTCCCACGTCTGCGTGGGAATGCATCAATGGACGCTCTGCGTCCGCTTTTGGGGACGCAGAGCGTCCCGGGCTGCATCCCCACGCAGAGCGTGGGAACGATCATTAGAGAGATCCATACATGAGCAACTCCGGCCGCGCCGACGCGCTGTTAGCAGACCTGCCCCGCGATGGCCGTGGCCGGCTCAAGGTATTCCTCGGCGCCGCGCCCGGTGTTGGCAAAACCTACGCCATGCTGCAAGCGGCCCACACCCAACTGCGCCAGGGTGTGAAAGTGATTGCCGGTGTGGTCGAAACCCACGGTCGGGCCGAAACCGAAGCGCTGCTGGGCGGCTTGCCGCAGCAGCCTTTGGTGCGTTCGGAATACCGTGGCGTGATGCTCGAGGAAATGGACCTCGATGGGTTGCTGGCCGCCAAACCCAAACTGGTGTTGGTGGATGAGTTGGCCCACACCAATGCCCCCGGTAGCCGTCACGAAAAACGCTGGCAAGACATTCAGGAATTGCTTGCCGCCGGTATCGACGTGTTTACCACCGTCAACGTCCAGCACCTGGAAAGCCTCAACGATCAGGTGCGCGGCATCACCGGCGTGCAGGTGCGCGAAACCCTCCCGGATTGGGTCCTGCAAGAAGCCTTCGAGCTATTGCTGATCGACCTGCCGCCACGGGAACTGCTGGAGCGCCTGCGCGATGGCAAGGTCTACGTACCGGAGCAGGCGAGGGCGGCCATCGATGCGTTTTTTACCCAGACCAACCTGACAGCCCTGCGCGAATTGGCGATGCAAACGGCCGCCGCCCAGGTCGATAACGACCTGACCCAGGGTTATCGGCAGATGGGGCAAGCGGCGCCGACGGTGCGTGGTCGGCTGTTGGTGGGTGTCGATGGCGATGCCCAGGCGGAACGGCTGGTCCGTCACGCCAGCCGCGTCGCCCAGCGTCGGCATCTGCCGTGGAGCCTGGTGCATGTGGACAACGGCAGCGTGCGCGACGAGCAATCACGCCTGCGCCTGCAAAGTGCTCAGCAACTGGCTGAACGCCTGGGCGGTGAAGTGGTGCTGTTGCGCGCCGGTGAGGTGGCGAAAACCCTGATCCAGCATGCCGCCGAACGGCGCGCCAGTCTGGTATTGGTCGGCCAGTCGCGGCCACGTTTGCGCCGCCGTCTGTTCGGTGGCGGCTTGGCGGCGCGGTTGTTGCGCCATGCCCGCGGGCTGGAAATCAACGTCATCGACAGCGATCACGAGCAGCATCAGCCACGTCAGCGTTCAATGCAGGCGCTGGTGTGGTTCGACTATGCCCTGGCCATTGTGGCGACGGTGTCGGCCACTGCCTTGGCCTGGGCGGTCGCGAGCGTTTTGCCGTTGCCGAACATCTCGCTGGTGTTCCTTGCGGCAGTGCTTCTGGTGGCGGTGCGCAGCAGTCTCGGTCCGGCGCTGGTGTGTGCGGCGCTGTCGTTCCTGACCTACGACTTTCTGTTCATCCCACCGAACTTTTCCTTCAGCATCCAGCGCGAAGAAGACGTGCTGACCTTGCTGTTTTTCCTGTTGATGGCGGCCCTCACCGGCAACCTCGCAGCGCGCCAGCGGCGACAACTGCAGGCGCTGCGTGACACGCAGGAAGAAACCACGGAACTGCTCGACCTGTCGCGCAAACTGACCGCCGCCACAGATCGCCAGGCGGTGGTCAGCGCTGCCGCCCAGCACCTCAATGGCTGGAGCGATTTGCAGTTGTGCCTGCTCAATCGCGACGGCCCGAGTGGGTGGAAAGTCGAAACCGGTGGCCCGCTGGATTTCACCGAAGCCGAGCGCGCTGCCGCCGACTGGGCCTGGCAACACGATCAGCCTGCTGGCGCCGGCACCGGAACGTTGCCGTTCGGGCGTTGGTGGTGGTGGCCGTTGTCGGTGGAGGATGGGCCGCTGGCGTTGCTGGGTGTCTGCGCAAAAGAAGGCCAGACTCTCAGCGGCCAGCGTCGCCGGTTGTTGACTGCGCTGAGCCAGCCGCTGGCACAGGCGCTGGCGCGTGCGCAATTGGCGGATGATCTGGAAGCGGCGCGGTTGCACGGCGAAACCGAGCAACTGCGCAGTGCCTTGCTGGCGTCGGTGTCCCACGATTTGCGTACGCCGCTGACCTCCATGCGCGGCAGTATCGACAGTCTGCTGGCGCTCGGCGAAGCGATCCCGCTGGAAGATCGCCGGGAATTGCTTGAAGGCACCCGCGATGAAGCCGAACGGCTCGATCGCTACATTCAGAATCTGCTGGACATGACCCGACTCGGTCACGGTGCGTTGAAACTGGCGCGGGACTGGGTATCGCCGGCCGACATCGTCGGCAGTTCGCTCAGCCGCTTGCGTGCGGTCCTCGCACCGCTGCAAGTCAGCACTGATGTGCCGGCGCAGTTGCCGCTGCTTTACGTGCATGCCGCGCTGATCGAGCAGGCGCTGATCAACGTGATGGAGAACGCCGCGCGCTTTTCACCGCCCCACGGACGTTTGCAATTGCGCGCCGGAGTGGACGACAACGAGCTGTTTTTCTCGGTCAGTGACGAAGGTCCGGGAATTCCGGAGGAAGATCGGGAAAAGATTTTCGACATGTTCTACACCGCTGCACGCGGCGATCGAGGCGGGCAGGGCACCGGTCTGGGCCTGGCGATTTGCCAGGGCATGGTGGGCGCCCATGGCGGACGAATCAGCGTTGCCGATGGCATTGAAGGGCACGGCACCTGCATCACCTTGCACTTGCCCTTGCAGGCTCAGCCGGCCTATGAAAATTAACAGCCGACTGTGAAGCCTGATCGTGCTTGCGCTACTCTCTTGCCACTTATTTGTATTGATGTGAATTCATGAGCCAGACCGCGACCATCCTGGTCATCGACGACGAACCGCAAATCCGCAAATTCCTGCGTATCAGTCTCGTCTCCCAGGGCTACAAAGTGTTGGAAGCCAGCAACGGGACCGAAGGGTTGGCGCAGGCAGCACTGAACAAGCCGGACCTGCTGGTGCTCGACCTCGGTTTGCCAGACATGGACGGCCAGCAGGTTTTGCGCGAGTTTCGCGAGTGGTCGACGGTGCCGGTATTGGTGCTTTCGGTGCGCGCCGGCGAAGGGCAGAAAGTCCAGGCGCTGGATGGCGGCGCCAATGACTACGTGACCAAACCCTTCGGCATTCAGGAGTTCCTGGCGCGAATTCGTGCGCTGTTGCGCCAGGCACCGGTAGGGGAAGCCCAGCAAGCGGCACTGACCTTCGGCCCGCTGACGGTGGATCTGGCCTATCGCCGGGTTCTGCTCGAAGGCGCCGAAGTGGCACTGACCCGCAAGGAATACGCGGTGCTCGCGCAACTGGCTCGGCATCCCGGGCGGGTCATCACCCAACAGCAATTGCTCAAGGATATCTGGGGGCCGACCCATACCGAAGACAGCCATTACTTGCGGATCGTGGTCGGGCATTTGCGGCAGAAACTGGCGGACGACCCGACTCAACCGCGATTCATCGTGACCGAGGCGGGGGTGGGGTATCGGTTGTTGAGTGACGGTAGTCTGTAGTTTTGTGTTGCCTGAGCAGGCCTCATCGCTGGCAAGCCAGCTCCCACAGGATTGGTTTCGTTGCCTGATCGTTCCCACGCTCTGCGTGGGAACGCCGCCAGGGACGCTCCGCGTTCCGCTTTTGGAAGCGACGCGGAGCGTCACGGGATGCATTCCCACGCGGAGCGTGGGAACGATCGATCGCTGGCAAGCCAGCTCCCACAGGATTGGTGTCGTTGCCTGATCGTTCCCACGCTCTGCGTGGGAACGCCGCCAGGGACGCTCCGCGTTCCGCTTTTGGAAGCGACGCGGAGCGTCACGGGATGCATTCCCACGCGGAGCGTGGGAACGATCGACGACAGGATTGGTGTCGTTCACAAAATCTGTGATCACCTTGATAACTGTGGGAGCTGGCTTGCCAGCGATGGGGCCTTCACCGGCACTCGAGAACCTCAGGCATCCCGCTCGCTCTCATAGCGGTCCAGCGTATCGCGAGCAATCTCCCGCCCCAGCGCGATCAATTCCGGTGCTTTGTAGAACTCGAAAAACCGGCACACCCGCTTCGGTACGTTGATCAGAATGTCCGGTGGATAGCCGGCAATCTTGTACTGCGCCAAGGACGTCTGCATGACCTCGAAACTCTGGTTGATCAAGTCCAGCAAAGACGCCGGGCCGACGTTGTCGATGATGAATGATCCGGTGGCGGACTTCGGCGCGCCGTCACGTTCAGGCGCTGCGGCGGGTTGCTGGGCTTCGGGTTCGGCGGATTCGATCCAGGGATTGATCTCTGCGGCCTCGGCCATCAACGCTTCCTTCTCCAGCAACAGCAATTGTTCGGCTTGCTTGCGCCGGAACGGCATTTTCGAACCCAGTGAATTGAGCAGGCTGTTGAACCGGCTCTTGAAAGCGGCAGGGCGCTCGATCACCGGCAACTGGTAATGACGCTGGTTGGTGGAGTTGAGATTGACCGCGATGATCAAATCGCAATGGCTCGATACCACCGGCACAATCGGCAGCGGGTTGAGAATGCCGCCATCCACCAACATGCGATTGCCTTGCATCACCGGGGTAAACAGGCTGGGAATCGCCGCCGAGGCGCGCATGGCCTGGTGCAGGCAGCCTTCCTGGAACCAGATTTCCTGCTGGTTCGTCAGGTCGGTGGCCACTGCCGTGTAGGGAATGCGCAAGTCTTCGATATTGATCTCGCCGACGATCTTGCGGATCTGCCCAAAGACCTTTTCCCCGCGGATCGCCCCCAGGCGAAAACTGACATCCACCAGACGCAAAACATCGAGGTAATCCAGGCTTTCGATCCAGTCGCGATAATCATCGAGCTTGCCGGCGGCATAGATCCCGCCGACCACCGCTCCCATCGAGCAACCAGCGATACAGGCGATATCGTAACCGCGCCGTTCGATTTCCTGGATCACGCCGATATGCGCATAACCCCGGGCTCCACCCGAGCCCAACACCAGTGCGACACGCTTTTTCATGAATCGCCCTCGTTTGAATGGTTCAACAATGCACCCATCGGGGGGCGCGCTTCAATCGGCAAGGTCGCACGGTGCGGCGAACGCGTCGTTTTTTCGACACTCCAGGGCGGCAGATGATTATTCTTGCTCGCGCTATAGTTTGCGCTGGCGATGAACGGCACTTTTCACGTGCCAGACCGTCCTACCTGCATGACTGTTTTCCTATCTCTGAGGTGTATGTGATGAAAGCCTGGATTTGTGTGCCACTGATTGCCCTGGCACTGGCCGGTTGCGCCGGTAAAACTGCTTATCGCGACAGCTGCGGCAGCAACCTCGATGCCGCCTGGCATGAACTGGACCTGGCCAAGGCTGAAGGTTTCGCCGGGACCGTCAGCTACTCCAAGGCCTTGTCATTGTTGACCGCGGCCAAAACCCAGCAACAATTCGAAGGGTTCGAAGGCTGTGCGAAAAAAGCCGAGAAGGCGCGCTTCTATATTCGTGAGTCACGTGCCGGCCGTTGAGGCATGATGTAAGTCCACGAGGGCATTCGAGTCAGGGAGCAAGCGATGTCGGCAATGGTTGATCGATTGGTGGCCCATGTTCTGGGCCTGGAAGTGCGTCTACTGGCCTGCCAGGCGCGTTTGACTGCCCGGACTGACCCTGAGGCCTTGCACGACTTGCGCACTACCGTGCGCCGTTTGCGCAGCCTTTTGCGGCCGTTGCGCGGACTGCCCGGCGTTGAGCAACTGGAAACAGCGGCGTCGGCCGTGGGCGACCTGACCACCCCCTGGCGTGATCGCGAAGTGCTGGCGGCGTATTTGCTCCAGCACGGTCAACCCGACGCTGCGCAGCGGCGGTTGGCGCAGATGGCCGACGCTTATCCGGCCATTGCGAGCAGTGCCGAACTGGCGCAATTGCTGGTCATCCTTGATGCCTTCCCGCGCTTTCTGCGGGCCTCTCAACGTCAGGGCTTGCTCAAGGGCTTGGGCAAGCGCATCGAGAAACGCCTGGGCAAGCAATGGAAAAAACTCGACCAGGCCCTGCACGATCCCGCCCATGACCGCCATCGCCTGCGCTTGTTGATCAAGCGTGTGCGTTACGGCATCGACGCTTACCCCGAACTGGATCGCTTGCCGAAAGCGGCCATGCCCCGGTTGAAGTCGGCTCAGGGCGCATTGGGCGATTGGCACGACTGCGTGCAATGGCTGGCCATGGCCGAGCAGGAAACGGATTTGCGCCCCTGCGTCGCCGGTTGGCACACCGCCATGGCCCAGGCCGAACAGCGCGCCGACCGAGTGCTGGACAAGCTCAGCGCGGACTGCTTCAAATCCTGAAATCAGTCACTTCCCCCTGTAGGAGCAAAGCTTGCTCGCGATAGCGATCCACCGGACGCCATCGCCGGCAAGCCTCGCTCCTACAAGGCTTGGGATTATACGGGGGGCTTGTGCGGCCCATCTGTCAGTCAATTTGGCCGGAATGTGCGCTGTACAGCCTTCGCCGGCTGGTTAAGATCCCTGCATCCTTTTCCCGATCCTGAGGTTTCCATGCGCTTTTGCGATTTGCTCGACGCCGTCCGCCGCCAACCGTTTGAGCTCACCATCCCGGCCGGGTGGGCTCAGGGACGTGCCAGTTTCGGTGGTTTGGTGGCCGCTTTGCAGTACGAAGCCATGCGCGCAAAAGTCCCGGCGGACCGGCCCGTGCGATCGTTGGCGATCACCTTCGTTGGCCCGGTCGAACCTGAAGTCCCCGTCAGTTTTGAAGTCGACGTGCTGCGCGAAGGCAAAGCCGTCAGCCAGGTGATGGGCCGCGCAATGCAGAAGGGGCAGGTGGTGACGTTGATTCAGGGCAGTTTTGGCGCCTCGCGTCCGTCTGAAGTGTCGGTAAAGGCCGAGCCAGCACCCGAGATGAAGCATTGGGACGAGTGCCAGGAGCTGCCCTTCATCGAAGGCGTCATCCCGGAATTCATGCGCCATCTGGCGATGCGCTGGAGTGTCGGCGGGCTGCCGTTCAGCGGCAGCACATCGCGTCAGATGGGGGGCTGGGTGCGCTTGCGTGGTGACGTGAAGGAAGAGGCGATCACTGAATCGCACATTCTGGCACTGGTGGACGCCTGGCCGCCGGCGGTGATGCCTTTCCTGAACAAACCGGCCATGGGCAGCACGCTGACCTGGACCATCGAATTCGTCCAGCCTCTGCTGGAGCTGAGCACCCTGGACTGGTGCAAGTACCTGGTCGAAACCGAATATGCCGCCAACGGTTACGGGCATGCCGCCGCGAAGATGTGGGACGCGCAAGGTCGATTGATTGCCATGAGCCGGCAAACGGTGACGGTGTTCGCCTGATCAGTGACGGCGGTGGCGTTCACGCCAGGCGCGCCACCAGCCGCCGCTGAGGAAAAATCGCGGGAAAGTCAGGAACTGCTCGACCATCAGGCGCGACACAGCGTCTTTTCGGTCGCTGAACGGCTCGGAGGCTTGTGCTTCGAGGCTGTGGCCATGGCGTTGCAGGCCGAGTGCAGCGATCACCCCGATGATGCCAATGGCAAGGTTCGCCAGATTCAGGCTGAACACGCCGCAGACGATCAACAGAAACGCCACGATGAACAGCGGCACGGCAATCAGGTGCAGCACCAGGTTGGCCGGGTGCTGGTGATTGTTCGGGTAGGCACGCCATTGCCAGGCGGGAAGGTTGGGGTGACGTTTGCCCATGATGCTAATCCTCGATCCATGTTGAACACATGATTGAAGAATAGGCCCGGCCCGAGCGGGCGGCGAATCGAGGTTGGCTATGGCCGTGATAGGCGTCATGGGCAAAAAGGATCGCTTGCACCGCAGCGGCCGCAGGCTGCGAGCTTTTAAAGTTTCAATTGCCCGATGGCCTTGCTCAATTCTCCTGCCAGCGCCGCCAGTTCATGACTGGTGGTTGCCGACCCGACGGTCTGCCGCACGGTGTTTTCGGTGACATCGCGGATGCTCACCACCGCCCGGTTCATCTCTTCCGCCACCTGACTCTGCTGCTCGGCTGCCACAGCAATCTGCGTATTGCTTTCACGCATCTGCGCCACCGCACCGGTAATCTGCACCAGGGCGGCGCCGGCCTCCTGCGCCTGCTGCACGCAATCGTCGGCCTTGAACGAGCTCTCCTGCATGAAGTCCACGGCGTCCCGTGTCCCGGCCTGCAACGCTGACACCATCACGGTGATTTCATCTGTCGAAGCCTGCACACGCTTGGCCAGGTTGCGCACTTCATCGGCGACCACCGCAAAGCCACGGCCCATTTCGCCAGCCCGGGCTGCTTCGATTGCCGCGTTCAACGCCAGCAGATTGGTCTGCTCGGCAATGCTGTGAATCACGTTGACCACGCCGTTGATTTTCTGGCTGTCCTCGGCCAGCCGCTGAATCATCTCGGCGGTTTGCTGCACGCCGGTGGACAGCCCGGCTATCGACTTTTGAACGCGCATGACCACTGCTTGCCCACTGCCGGCCAGGGTGTCGGCCGATTGCGACAAGTCGCGTGTGGCGCCGGCGTGTTGGGCGATGTGGTAGACCGTTGCGGTCATTTCGTTGATGGCGGTGGCGGCTTGATCGGTTTCACTTTGCTGGCCGAGCATGCCGTGCTGCACTTCGTTCATGCTTGAAGCCAGTCGTGCGGCGCCCTCATCCAGCTGCTGCGCTGTGCTGGCGACGGTGATGACCACCCGCTGATAACCGGCCTGCATGGCATTGAAGGCGTTTGCCATCTGCCCGACTTCGTCGTTGCAGGCCAGTGGAACCCGGGCCGACAAATCACCGGTTTTTTCCACGTGAAGCATCACGTCCTTCAAGGTGTTGAGTTGGCAGAGCAGGAAGCGGATCAACAGCTGCGAGGCTCCGAGCATGACCAGCATCAACACGAACACCGCCACCGCGTAGTGGGCGAATCGCTCGCCGAACACCTGGCTCAGGCTCGGCCCATGGGCAAGCACGGCTACGTGCTGGCCGTCCGCGCGCGTGAACATCTCGGCGCCGATCAGCAGATTGTCACCGAACAACGGCATGCGATTGATCTCGACCCAGCCCTTGGCATCCGTCAGCTTCGGCAGCGGTTGGTCATTGAGCGAGGGGGCTTGCCCGCGAGTGAACGTCAGCAGGTTTTCGGCTTTGGGCAGCGCTTGCCCGACCGGCCAGGCAGCCAGCAATCGCGCCTGTGCCTGAGCCGATTCCTGCGCGGCGTGCTGTCGTGCCTGTTGTTCGAGCTGCACGGCGTACAGCACCAGCAGCAGGGTGGTAACGAAGGCGACGGCGTTCACCGCCCAGAATTTGTATTTCAGCGAGATATTGCTAAGCCAGGTACCCATGTAGGTCTTCTCTGATAGCGGAAACAGCATTGGCAAGGTGCCAGTATTGTGCCGCTATTGCAGTAAGACAGACCTTGACGCAGATCAAACTAATTTGGGCAATCGGAAAAACGCCCGTGCGCAGGCGGTCGTATGCGCCGCCAGATCTTCCTCGGATTCGCCCCGATGCAATGCCACCTCGCGCAACACTTCGGTCAGGTACGCCGGTTCGTTGCGGCCATTTTTCGGCTTCGGTCGCAGGCTGCGTGGCAGCAGGTACGGCGCGTCGCTTTCCAGCATCAGGCGTCCGCGCTTGATCTCCTTGACCAATGGGTGCAGGTGCGTGCCCCGGCGCTCATCGCAGATCCAGCCAGTCATGCCGATGTGCAAATCCAGATCGAGGTAGCTGAACAGCGCAGACTTTTCGCCGGTGAAGCAATGCACCACGGCGGCGGGCAGTTGGTCGCGGTAGTCGCGCAGGATTTCCAGCAGACGCTGGCTGGCATCCCGCTCGTGCAGGAACACCGGCAATTGCAGTTCAACGGCCATCGCCAGATGTTCTTCCAGGACTTTTTCCTGTTGTGGCCGTGGCGAGAAATCGCGGTTGAAATCCAGTCCGCATTCACCCACGGCAACCACGTTCGGCTCTTTAAGCAGGCTGCGCAGGCGTCGGGCGCTGTCGGCATTCCAGTCGCTGGCCGAGTGCGGGTGAATACCGGCGGTGGCGAACAGCCGTTGCGCACTTGCATCCAGTTGCCCGCAGAGTTCGAGCGCTTGCTCGCTGCCTTCGACACTGGTGCCGGTCAACACCAATTGGCATACGCCAGCGGCATAGGCGCGGTCGAGTACCGCCTGGTGTTTGTCGGCAAAACTGGGGTTGGTCAGGTTGACGCCGATATCGATGAGTTGCATGGTGCTACCTCGGACCAAAGGCCGGAAAGCATATCAGAGCTGTAGATTTATAAGAAAAACCAAGAACTACAACGAGTTATAGCTGTCTTTTGAGCCGCGGGACCGGGCGGGGTGGTCAAGGTTGCCATCACTGTGCCAGTCTTCCGCACTTTGCCAGCGCTCAGGCGCTCAGTTTTTTCGTTTGATTTCATGAAAACACTCATGTGATCAGCCCGAATTCTTTCCGGAGAGTGGATGATTCGTCCCTCGGTTTTGCTATTGCTGTGTTGTTCGCTGCTGCTGCCGATGTCGGCGGTCGCGCGTCTGCCCGGCCCCCTGCAAGCCGTGCCGGCGACCAAGGTCCGAGACTTGACGGAAATTCGCAGCAGTCGAGTGCTGCGGGTGTTGGTCAACCAGAGTCGCAACAGCTCCGGTGAAGTCCAGGGCCAGGCCATCGGCGTCGAATACCATCGCTTGCGCGCCTTTGAGCAATACCTCAATGGTCACGCCCGTGACGGCCAGGAAATCAGCCTCAAGATCATTCCCAAAGCCAAGGATCAACTGCTCGGCGCGTTGCAGCGCGGGGAGGGCGATCTGGTTGCGCCTGGAGAATTGCTCGATTTGCAACCGGGGTTCGCCGTCAGCAGCAGTGAACCGGTGGCCAGGAACATTCCCTTGGTGCTGGTGGGCATCAAGGGTGAGCGCCGCTACACCCGACTTGAACAGCTGTCAGGTAAAACCCTGGCGTTGCCAACGGGCAGCGCCGCCGGGGATGCCATCAGCCAGATCAACCAAAAGCTCGCGCTGCATAAATTGCCAGCGGTCAACATCGAATGGGTCGATCCCAGCCTGGCGGTCGAAGACGTACTGGAAATGGTCCAGGGCGGGATCTTTCATCTGACCATCGTTGAACAGCCAATCGCCGAACGTTGGGGCAAGATCCTGCCGAAACTGCGCCTGGATCGACAGGTGCTCATCAGCGAGCCGGGCGAAGAGTTCTGGTTCGTGCGTCGCGATGCTTCGATGCTGCGCGCCAGCATTGATCGCTTTCTCACCGGTTACAAAAAGCCGTCGGATCAGGATGCGGCCTTCCTGCGCATTTATCGGCGCCTGTACCAGGTTCACTACCCACTGGCCAAGGCTGACCGACAACGTCTGGAAAAGCTGCGACCAGTGCTGCAAAAGCATGCCGATGCGCAAAACATGGACTGGTTGAACCTGGCGGCGCTGGCGTTCAAGGAGTCAGGCCTGAAGCCGACGGCGCGCAGTGGCGGTGCGCCGACCGGGCTGATGCAGATCACGCCTTCCGCGGCCCAGCGGGTGGGGGTCAACAATATTCAGGATCTCGATGCCAATGTGCAGGCCGGGGCCAAGTATCTGGCGATGATTCGTCGCAAGTTTTTCGCCAGCCCCAAGCTCAACGAACGCGAGCGAATGGCCTTCGTGCTGGCGGCCTACAACATCGGACCGGAGCGGGTGCAAGGAATGCGTGCCGAGGCACGGCGTCGGGGCCTGAATCCGAACCAGTGGTTTTTCCAGGTCGAGCGCGTTGCCATGGAGCAGGTGGGAATGGGGCCTGTCAGCTATGTTAATAGCGTGAACAAGTATTACCTGGCGTTCGATCGGGAGCGGGAGTCGTTGGAGCCCCAGGGGCAGAAGGTTGCCCTTCGTAAGTGATCGAATAAACTGATTGTTAAGGTGGATATTTTGCGCTTTTAACATGAGATTTACTGATTAATATAGCGGCCAACCAACTCACTCTCACAATGGATGACACAGCATGAGCACACTGATCAACAAGGTACTGTTTACCCGCGCTGGCTACGGCCTGACCGTTCTGCGAATTATCGTCGGCATCATCTTCGCTGCCCACGGCTCGCAGAAACTGTTCGGGGCATTTGGTGGCTACGGTCTGGCCGGCACCGCGCAGTACATGGAAAGCATCGGCCTGACGCCAGGCTACCTGATGGCGACGCTGGCAGGTGGTACCGAGTTCTTCGCCGGGCTGGCGTTGATCATCGGCTTGCTGGTTCGGCCGGCCGCGCTGGGCCTGACCTTCCTTTCCCTGGTGGCGATCTTCTCGGTGCATATCAGCAACGGCTTGTTCATGGCCAACAACGGTTATGAGTTCGCTCTCGCACTGCTCGGTGGCAGCATCGCGGTACTGATCGAAGGCGCCGGCAAGCTCTCGGCAGACCGCGCCATCGCCGGCTGACCGCTCTGGCTCAAGGCAAAGGCCCGCACAATGAGCATTGTGCGGGCCTTTTTTTGTTACGCGTCATTCTTGACACTGTCCGGTCAGCTTATCTAGGATGCTGCCCATGCGCCGATTTAAACAGCTACTTGCGGGGCGCCAGGTGACTCATTCAGTTGCCGATAGAAGCTTGAAACAGGCTTCGAAATACCGCTAAAGCGCTGGTTCGGTGTTGCCTCTCACCTGCCATGCAGACTTTTGAGGCAGAGACACGACACGATGAATGCACTAAACCCTGTAGTACGTCCCGCGCCGATCACGGCACACCTCACCCAGCGCAATCCAAAAATCCTGCTTGGCGGCAAGCATCAGCCGACGCTCCTGCGTTATCTCGATGGTTGGCCACGTCGTAACGGCGGTCCCGCTGCGTTCCTGATCCAGTTCGTCGACGACGGCGAATCCCTGGCCCGTTTTGCCAGCGACAGTTTTGATCTGGCGGTGATTCAATCGCCAAACCTCGAAGACGCCCCCGAAGTCATCAGGCAACTGACCCGTGTCGCCCGGCAAGGGCTGATTACCCGTCGCTGAATGCCGAGCGCTACGGCTTACGGATAGTCGATCGAAACGATGTACACACATTGTTCGCCGGTAGGCGTCTGGACTCGCACTTCGGCGTCCAGAGCCTTGCCGATCAAGGCGCGGGCCAGCGGTGAATCGATGCTGATCAGGCCCTGTTTCAAGTCCAGCTCATCCGGCCCGACGATGCGATAACGGGACTCTTTGCCGTCCTCGTCCTCGATGGTGACCCACGCACCGAAATAGACTTTGTTCGGGTCGCTGGGCTTTTCACTGACGACCTTGAGCGCTTCCAGGCGTTTAGTGAGAAACCGCACGCGACTGTCGATTTCCCGCAGCATCTTTTTGCCGTAGGTGTATTCGGCGTTTTCCGAGCGATCGCCCTGTGCCGCCGCTTCGCTGACAGATTGCGTGACTTGCGGCCTACGGACATGCCAAAGCTCATGAAACTCGGCACGCATCCGCGCTTCACCTTCGGGGGTGATCAGCGCGGTGCCGGCGGTGCGGGGAGGGCGGTAGCGGCTCATGGCGACTTCTTGTGATTAAGAGCGCTTGAGTTTATCAACCCTCGCGCAAAACTGTCAGCGGGCTGGCATTCAAGGCGCGGCGAGTGCCGAATACACCGGCGCCGCCGATCAGCACAGCACCGATCAATGGCAACACCAGCAGCCACGGATGCGGATGCCAGGGCAGGTCGAACGCATATCGGTAAAGCACCAGGCTCACGACTTCCGAGCCCAGCGCTGCCAGCAAGCCGCTGACTGCGCCCAGCAAACCGAACTCGATTCGCCGCGCCTTGACCAGCAATTGCCGCTCTGCACCCAGCGCCCGCAATAAAGCGCCCTGACGAATGCGCTCGTCCAGTGTCGCTTGCAGCCCGGAAAACAACACCGCCATTCCCGCTGCCAGCACGAATAACAGCACGTACTCCACCGCCAGGGTGACCTGGGCGAGGATGCTGCGCAGCTGCGCCAACAGCGCCTCGACTTGCAAAATGGTTACCGCCGGAAAAGCCCGGGACAAATCGACGATCTGCTGGTCATGACCCGATGCGAGGTAGAAGCTGGTCAGGTAAGTTGCCGGCAGGTCCTTCAAGGTCCCGGGCTGGAAGATCATGAAGAAGTTCGGCTGGAAGTTATCCCAGTTGATCTCCCGCAGACTGGTGACTTTAGCCTCGCGATTGACCCCGCCAACGGTGAAGATCAGATGGTCGCCGAGCTTGAGCTTCAGGCTCTCGGCGACCTTGCCTTCCACCGAGACGCCGGGAATGTCATCCGGCGCCTGCTCGGGCCACCAGTTGCCAGCCGTGAGTTTGTTGCCCGCTGGCAAGTCCGCCGCCCAGGTCAGGCTCAAGTCCCGCTGGATCGCCCGGTCACCTGCGGACTCCTTGGTGACGATCTGCTGCACTGGCTCGCCGTTGATGCTGATCAGGCGTCCCGGTACCACCGGATACAGCGGCGCCGATTGCGCCGACAACTCCATCAGGCGATCGGCGAAGGCCTGTTTATCCCCCGGCAGAATGTTCAGCGCAAAGTAGTTCGGTGCATTTTTCGGCAACTGGTTCTGCCAGGTATCGAGCAATTCACCGCGCAGCAGCGCAATCAACGCCATCGACAGCAGGATCAGGCCGAATGCCAGTGATTGTCCCGCCGCCGCCAGGGGATGGCGCAACAATTGACCCAGCCCCAGCCGCCACGGCAAAGACGCACGGGCCAGCATTCGCCGCAGACTTTTCAGCAGCAGCAACAACAAGCCGCCCAGCACCAGCGCCGCAACGACGCCACCACCGAGCAGGGCGAAGGTCAGCAGAAGGTCCAGGCTCAGGCGCCACATGATCAGGCCGAGGGCGCCCAATGCAGCGCCGTAGACCATCCAGGAACTCGACGGGATCGGCAGCATGTCCCGCCGCAACACCCGCAGCGGTGGTACCCGACCCAGTGCAGCCAGTGGCGGCAAGGCAAACCCGGCCAGTGCAACCAAACCTGTGCCGATTCCGGCGAAGGCCGGAAACAGGCCGCCGGGGGGCACATCGGTCGGCAACAAGTCGTGCAGCAGGGCGAACAAGCCCAGTTGCGCAAGCCAGCCGATGACCGCACCGGTGATGCTGGCGAGCAGGCCGAGGACGGCCAGTTGCAGACTGAACAGCACCAGGGTTTCCCGGCGGGACAAACCAAGGCAGCGCAACAGCGCACTGGCATCGAAGCGGCGAGTGGCAAAGCGCGTTGCCGACAGCGCCACGGCGACACCGGCCAGCAGCACCGCGACCAGACTGGCCATGTTCAAATAACGCTCGGCCTTGCCCAGTGCGCCGCCAATCTGCCGGTTGCCATCGCGCGCATCCTGGATGCGCTGATTGGCGGCCAGGCCGGGTTTGATCAATTGACGATAGAGCTCAAGCGTCTCGGCGTTCCCGCGCCAGAGCTCGCGGTAACTGACCCGACTGCCGGGCTGGACGACGCCGGTGGCGGCAAGGTCGTTGAGATTGATCAGCACGCGCGGCGTCAAACTGTAGAAGTTGCCCGCACGGTCCGGTTCGTAGGTCAACACGCGCGCCAGTGTCAGGGTTTTCATGCCCACATCGATGCTGTCGCCGATCTTCAGGTTCAGCGCTGTCAGCAATCGGGCTTCGACCCAGGCTTCGCCGGGTTTCGGTCTCCCTCCGGGTGCTTCCGGGGCGAAAGGGGCGGGGGCGCTTTTCAGTTCGCCGCGCAGTGGATAGAGATCGTCGGCAGCCTTGATGCTGGACAGTTGAATGCCGTTGTCGGTGGCGATGACGCTGGAAAACTCCACCACTTGCGCATGTTGCAGACCCAGCTCGGTGCCGCTTCTGATTTGTTCCGGGCGCGCTTCGGAGCTGCCTTCCAGCACCAGATCGGCCCCGAGGAATTCGGTGGCGCGCAGCATCATGGCACCGTTCAGGCGAGCGCCGAAATAACCAATGGCAGTACTCGCGGCCACGGCCACCAACAGCGCGAAAAACAATACCCGCAATTCACCGGCGCGAGCGTCGCGCAGCAGTTGGCGGATGGCGAGGCTGAACAGGCGCAACAGCGGCAGACGTGCCATCAAGGCTCCAGAGGGGCGACCAGCAGGCCGGCTTCAAGACGGATCAGGCGCCGGCAGCGATGTGCCAGGCGTTCATCGTGGGTCACCAGCACCAGCGTCGTGCCGCGTTCCTTGTTGAGTTCGAACAATAGATCGCTGATGCGCTCACCGGTGTGGCTGTCGAGATTGCCGGTTGGCTCGTCGGCGAAGAGCACATCGGGTTCGGCGGCAAACGCCCGGGCAATCGCCACGCGCTGCTGTTCGCCGCCGGAGAGCTGGCGGGGCGAGTGGGTCAGGCGTTGGCCCAGGCCGACCCGTTGCAGCAGCTCGGTGGCGCGGCCACGGGCGTCCTTGCGACCATCGAGTTCCAGCGGCAGCATGACGTTTTCCAGGGCATTGAGGCTGTCGAGCAACTGGAAGGACTGAAAAACAAAACCGACATGCTCGGCGCGAATTCGTGCGCGCTGGTCTTCATCCAGATTGCTCAGGCCTTGGCCGGCGAGTGTGACTTCGCCGCTGCTCGGCAGGTCGAGACCGGCGAGCAGGCCCAGAAGGGTGGATTTGCCGGAACCGGACGCGCCAACGATGGCCAGGCTGTCGCCCTTGTTCAGTTCCAGGCTGAGTTCGTGCAGGATAGTCAGTTCACCTTCCGCGCTGGGAACCACTTTGCTGAGGTTCTTCGCGGTGAGAATGCTTGCGCCCATGGAGAATCCGATGCGTGTGTGGTTTTTGAGTGCTGGCCTGGCCTTGATGTGCATGGCCCAGAACGCAGCGGCGGGTACTGTCCTGATCGTTGGCGATAGTATCAGCGCCGGTTTCGGGCTGGATACCCGGCTGGGGTGGGTGTCGTTGCTTGAGCAGCGGCTCAAGCGCGAAGGTTTTGACGATAAAGTGGTCAATGCGTCCATCAGCGGCGACACCAGTGCCGGTGGCCAGGCGCGGCTGCCGGCGCTGCTTGCAGAGCATAAGCCGGAGTTGGTGATCCTGGAATTGGGCGGCAATGACGGACTGCGTGGACTGCTCCCAACACAATTGCAACAAAATCTTGCTTCGATGATCGACAGCTCCCGCGCCAGCGGTGCCAAGGTGCTGTTGCTCGGCATGCAGTTGCCACCCAATTATGGCGCGCGTTACACCAAGGCTTTCGCTGATGTCTACAGCAACCTGGCCGACGAGAAGAAAATCCCGCTGGTGCCGTTTTTTCTCGAAGGCGTGGGCGGTCATCCCGACCTGATGCAGGCCGATGGCATACACCCGGCGGCCGGGGCTCAGGACAAGTTGCTGGAAAATGTCTGGCCTACCCTAAAACCGCTGTTATGACACTTTTCTAGCGGCAGGCTTTCGGCTAAGGTGGCGCCCCCGATTTGGAGCCCCCGATGCCGCGTCCTGCCTGGTCACTATTTGCCTATCAACTGATCGAGCCTGACGAACAGCTGGATCTGTTCGCCTGCCAGGAAGTACGGGTGCATCTTGTGACACGGCAACTGGAGTTGGGCGGCTCGGCGGACCGGACCTTGTGCGGCAGCCTGTTGCCGGCGCAGCCGCGTTGGTCGAGCGTTGATCGTCGGGTGTTCCAGGATCAGCGCCTGTGTTCGCTGTGCCGCGCCATTCTCGAATCGCAAAAACGCGGGACTTCGCCGATCTGGCCTGAGTTGCGGTTTGAGCTTTGATCTGACATCGCGGCTTGACGGTGTACATATCCATTTCTGCAATCCCAGCGATGACGGCCTGCCAGTCGACCCAAGCCAGAACCACCTTGCATCGCCTGTAACCAGGGCAACCTCCCCGAAATAACAGACAGCGGTGTACAATCGCGTTCTTATACCCTCTGTTGATCATGCGAAGGATTTTCCGGATGTTGCCGCGCTTTCCTGCCGTCACCCGCTGCCTGACACTTGCCGCTCTCTGTGTAGCTGGCCCCGTCGCAGCATTGGAGCTGCCACTACCACCGCCTGGGGAAGACATCGTCGGCCAGGTGCAAGTGATCAAGGCCAAATACGAAGATACCTTCGCCGACCTTGGCACCACCTACGACCTGGGCTACACGGAAATGGTCGCGGCCAACCCTGGCGTGGACCCATGGCTGCCGGGCGCCGGCACCGAAATCGTGCTGCCGACCCGCTTCATTCTGCCGCCGGGGCCGCGTGAAGGCATCGTCATCAACCTCGCCGAGTACCGCCTCTACTACTTCCCGAAAGGCCGGAACGTGGTCTACACCTTCCCGCTGGGAATCGGTCGTGAAGGCTGGGGCTCGCCGATTGCCCACACCAGCATCATCGCCAAGACGCCAAACCCGACCTGGACGCCTCCAGCATCGATCAAGGCCGAGCACGCCGCCGACGGCGACCCGTTGCCGAATGTGGTGCCGGCCGGCCCGGACAACCCGCTGGGGCCGTTCAAGTTCACCCTGGGCACCCCGGGCTACCTGATCCACGGTTCGAACAAGAAATTCGGCATCGGCATGCGCACCAGCCACGGCTGCTTCCGCATGTTCAACAACAACGTGCTGGAAATGGCCGGCATGGTGCCAGTCGGGACGTCGGTGCGGATCATCAACGACTCCTACAAGTTCGGCGTGAGTGGCGGCAAGGTTTACCTGGAAGCGCACACACCACTGGACGACAAGGGCAATCCGTCGGTGGTCGACAAGCACACGGCTGTGATCAATGCGATGCTCAAGCGTGAAGACATCACCAATAATCTGCGCATGAATTGGGATGTGGTACGTGATGTAGTGGCAGCCGAAGATGGTCTGCCGGTGGAAATCGGCGTACCGAGCACGGCCGCTCCGATGGTATCGAGCGCACCCCTCGACCCGCTGCAGTAATGCTTGAAAGGAGCCCGTCGATGTTGCTCGCATCGACGGGTTTTTTTATGCCTGCATCAAAAGCCGGGCAATAAAAAAGCCGACCCAAAAATGGGTCGGCTTGATAACAATCCCGAAGGACTATTACTTGCGGCTAGCTTTTTCCAGCATGCGCAGAGCACGCTCGTTAGCTTCGTCAGCAGTCTGTTGTGCTTTTTGAGCAGCAGCCAGAGCTTCATCAGCTTTACGGTAAGCTTCGTCTGCACGAGCCTGGGAGCGAGCAGCTGCGTCTTCAGTAGCGGTCAGACGTGCTTCGGTTTCTTTCGATGCGCTGCTGCAACCGGTAGCCAGAACTGCGGCCAGAGCCAGAGCAGAGAATTTCAGAACGTTGTTCATCGTGTTCCCCTTCAAGGACTTTCTATTAAGTAGCTGTCTCCTCAGAGTGAGGAAATAGCCGGCGTACATACTACCCATAAGTTGTAGTAAGTAAAACTGACGTGACGCAAGAAGCCTAAAAAATTGTAGGCGTTGATTCTTTTTCGAGCAACTTTTAACTGCGCTGTATAAAAAATATCCAGCTAGAAGGCCCGAGCTGAGCGAGCCGGCGAAGAAAAGTTCCCGAGGTTCGAGGCTCTTTTTCCAGTCTTGGCTAAAGTCTGGCTAGATGGACTGTCTACACTTTTGTTCGAATTCTGCGCGGCGCCTCTCAATATCTTTCTCCTTATTCAGGTGACTTTAACAACGGGCGCTCGTCTTAAGTCTCAATATCCGGCAATGTTCAGGCTTGCGACCTTGGTGATCTTCGGTCGAGCCCGTCCTGCGTGACCCGGAGCGACACCTGCCAACCTGCATGATGACGAGCGTACCTTGAGCATTTCTGCCAATGGTGCCTACTATTTGTACGTGCTCGGTTGCGCGAGATCGGTGTAGCTCTTCTCGGTGTCCATTCAGGCACGGGGTGGCGTAGATGTTCCTTCGCCGGAAAAACATCGGTAAGGTAGGGGTCGGAATCCAAGACCCGCGAGGAGTAGTGATGAGCGAGGCGTTGTCCATCCACCATGACCAGGCTGGTCATCAGTTCGAGACCAATGTGGACGGTCATCGTGCCTACCTGACTTATATGGATCTGGGGAAACAGACCCTGGATATCTATCGCACGTTCGTGCCTAACGCACTGCGTGGTCGGGGTATTGCAGCGGCACTGACCGAGCAGGCGTTGCAGTACGCCGAAGAGATGGGCTACACGGTTATCCCGTCGTGTTCCTACGTCGAGCGCTACATGGAGCGTCACCAGCGGCATGCGGCCAAGCTGAGCCAGTGACCTTCAACAAAACGAATGCATAAAAAAACGCCGGGTTCAGCCCGGCGTTTTTTTGTCTGCCGCAAATGGCGATCAGGTGCGTTTGCGTTTCGGCAGCACGTCCTTGAGCTTGGCATGCATGCTGCGCAAGGTGTTTTCGGTCGCTGTCCAGTCGATGCAGGCATCGGTGATCGACACACCGTATTGCAGGTCGGCGAGGTCTTTCGGGATAGCCTGGCAACCCCAGTTCAGGTGGCTTTCGACCATCAGGCCGATGATCGACTGGTTGCCTTCGAGGATCTGGTTGGCGACGTTCTCCATCACCAGCGGTTGCAGGGCCGGGTCCTTGTTGGAGTTGGCGTGGCTGCAATCGACCATGATGTTCGGCTTGATCTTCGCTTTGTTCAGCGCTTGCTCGCACAGGGCGACGCTGACCGAGTCGTAGTTAGGCTTGCCGTTGCCGCCGCGCAGCACGACGTGACCGTAGGCGTTGCCCTTGGTGGTCACGATCGACACGCCACCTTCCTGGTTGATCCCCAGGAAGCGGTGCGGGCTGGAAACCGATTGCAGGGCGTTGATCGCCACGGTCAGGCCGCCATCGGTGCCGTTCTTGAAGCCGACAGCCGAGGACAGGCCGGAGGCCATTTCACGGTGAGTCTGCGATTCGGTGGTGCGCGCGCCGATGGCCGACCAGCTGATCAGGTCCTGCAGATATTGCGGGGAGATCGGATCGAGGGCTTCGGTGGCGGTTGGCAGGCCCATTTCGGCCAGGTCCAGCAGCAGTTGACGACCGATGTGCAGCCCGTCCTGGATCTTGAACGAGTCGTCCAGGTACGGATCGTTGATCAAGCCTTTCCAGCCGACGGTGGTGCGTGGCTTCTCGAAATACACACGCATGACCAGATACAGGGTATCGGACACTTCTGCGGCGAGAACCTTCAGGCGCTCGGCGTATTCGTGGGCTGCCTTGATGTCGTGGATCGAGCAAGGCCCGATGACGACGAACAGGCGATGGTCGGTGCCATCGAGAATATTGCGAATGACTTCGCGGCCCTTGGTCACGGTGCGCAACGCAGCGTCGCTCAGGGGAATATCGCGCTTGAGCTGATCGGGGGTGATCAGTGTCTCGTTGGAGGCGACGTTTAGGTCGTTGATCGGTAAATCAGCCATCGTTTACTCGTCAGGTCACGGGTGCCGGCCGCCAGCGAACCCGCGCGGCGGAGCACAGCAAATTAAGCGCGTCGGGGAGCCGAACCTTAGCGCGTTACACCGTGGCTAGACAATGGGCTGGCAGCGCTTTAATCCAGTACAGGCTGTGCAAATGCCTTGCGAACCGTTTCGTGAGAGAACTCGTCGGCGTGTTCCTGGACCCACTCGAGCGCCAGTGCCTGAACTTCCTGCAGGTCATTGTGGGGATCGTGCTGGCGGCAATAACGCTCGATCTGGCACACCTGCTCACCCATTCGGGCACTGAACAGCGTCTGTTCGTCGACGAAGGCAATGCCAACCAGATAGCCATGTTTTCGTCGCAGGCACCAGGCTACATAGCCCGGAAAACGCAGGTCGGGATTGAGCGTCGGCATGCGCACTTCGAGCGCCGTGCCGTGACGCCACGCGCGGTGATAATTGCATGCCATGCCCCCGAGGCTGATAGTGTGCAGCTGTCGTCGCGAAATACACTCGGGTTTGAGCAACGTTAATTCCACGGGTACATCGTCAGGATGAGGAATGAATCGTCCCATGAACACGGACTCCATGTGTCGGCCATCTGACATTGTTTCTCCCAGTATAGTGGTCGAATCGGAACTGACCGATTTCGACGCCGACCAACGGCTGCTGACGATGAACGGTGTGTCGCTGGTGATTTTCACCAGTGTCGGCTGTTCCAGTTGCCGTTTCGCCCGCGAGCAATTGCCGTCACTCGATCTGGCAGTCGATCGCCTGTGCTGGATCGATGCCGGGAACAATGGCGGGGTGGTCGAGCGATATCAGGTTTTTCATTTGCCGGCGCTGTTCGTGGTACGCGACGGTGAATTCTTCGGGGCATTGCATTCGCGCCTTACCGGCACCGAACTCAATCGGGCGATACGTCAGGCGCTGAGTCGAACAGCAGAGGAGTTGCCATGATAGGGACAGTTGCGAAACCGACCATCGGTATGATCGGAACCGGTGCAATCGGTGGTTTCTACGGGGTGATGCTGGCGCGAGCCGGTTTCGATGTGCATTTTCTGCTGCGCAGCGAGTTTTCCGTGGTGGCCGAACGCGGGTTGCTAGTGAACCATGCAGCCCAGGGTGCGCTGACATTGAATCCGGTCAAGGCCTATTCGAGCGCAGAAGACATGCCACCGTGCGACTGGTTGCTGGTCGGCGCCAAGACCACCAGCAACGCGGATCTGGCACCGGCGATCCTGCAAGCCGCCGCACCGAATGCAAAGGTCCTGTTGTTGCAGAATGGCCTGGATGTCGAAGACAGCCTGCGCGAACTGCTTCCCGGCTCGCTGCATCTGCTGGGCGGGCTTTGCTATATCTGCGTTCATCGGGAAGGGCCGGGCGTCATTACCCATCAGGCGCTCGGTGCCGTGCATGTCGGCTACCACAGCGGCCCCGCCGATGAATCGGCGCGGATTGCGATCGTCGAAGAAGGTGTCGGCTTGTTCCAGGCCGCGGGCATCGACTCTCAGGCCATGGCGAACCTGCATCAGGCACGTTGGCAAAAACTGGTCTGGAATATCCCTTACAACGGTCTGTCGGTGTTGCTCGGGGCCAGCACCACACCCTTGATGGCCGATGCCGACAGCCGGGAAATGATCAAGGCGCTGATGGCCGAGGTGGTGCAGGGCGCAATCGCCTGTGGTCACGAGGTGCCGGCGGGTTACGCCGAGCACCTGTTCCTGATGACCGAGAAAATGCCTGACTACTGGCCGAGCATGTATCACGATTTTCTGCACAAGCGACCGCTGGAGCTACAGGCTATCTATGCCCGGCCACTGGCCGCGGCCAAAGCGGCGGGATGTGAACTGCCACGAATCGAGGCGTTGTATCGCAGTTTGAGTTTTATCGATCGACGTAATACTTGAGTTGATCAAGGCAATGGGGGAAGGGGATGCCAAACGTAATTGACGACAAACTGGTGCTGGCGATTTCCTCGCGCGCATTGTTCGACCTGAGTGACAGCCACAAGGTCTACCTGTCGAGCGGCGTCGAGGCTTACCGGCAATATCAGATCGAACAGGAAGACGAAATCCTCGAGCCCGGTGACGCGTTTCCCTTGGTGCAAAAACTCCTGAATCTCAACGCCAGCCTTGGACGTGCCCGGGTCGAGGTGGTCCTGGTGTCGCGCAACAGCGCCGATACCGGTCTGCGGGTATTCAATTCGATTCATCACTACGGGCTGGCGATCTCCCGCGCGGCATTCGTTGGCGGGCGCAGTCCTTATCCATACCTCAAGGCGTTTGGCTGCGATCTGTTCCTTTCAACCCACGCCGAAGACGTGCGCAGTGCGCTGGACGCGGGTTTCGCCGCGGCAACCATTTTGTCCGGCGGTGCCAGCCGCGCGGCCAGCGACGAACTGCGCATCGCGTTTGACGGCGATGCGGTGCTGTTTTCCGATGAGTCGGAGCGCGTTTACCAGGCCGGTGGTCTGGAGGCATTTCAGGCCAGTGAACGCGAAGCGGCGCGCCAGCCTTTGCGCGGCGGGCCGTTCAAGGGCTTCCTCGCCGCTCTCAATTTGTTGCAGCGCGAGTTCCCGGATAGCGAATGCCCCATCCGCACGGCGCTGGTGACCGCACGTTCGGCGCCGGCCCATGAACGGGTGATTCGCACATTGCGCGAATGGGATATTCGTCTGGACGAGTCGCTGTTCCTCGGTGGCCTGACCAAGTCGGCATTCCTCGAAGCCTTTGCCGCGGATGTGTTTTTCGATGATCAGGCCGGTCACTGCGAGCTGGCCCGTGAAGTCGTCGCCACCGGTCATGTGCCACATGGCATAAGCAACGAACAAAAGATTTAAGCCTGCCGTTCAACGCGTTACACCGGACGTCGTACTCGCCAAGGCGCTGCTAAGCTGAATCAATCTCCGCCATGTTGGCATTCGAGGAGGTCATATGATCCGTTCGATGCTGTATGCCACTGACCTCGGCCTGTACGCCCCCGTGGTGATGCAACACGCCCTGGAATTGGCTCGGACATTCGATGCCGACTTGTATGTGGTGCACGCGGTGGAACCCATGGGCCTGTTTGCCGAATCGGTGCTCCAGAGCTACCTCGACGAGCAGGCGTTGAACGAGTTTCACAGCCAGGGCTTGAACACGGTCATTGCGAGTATCGAGCAGCGGGTGCTGGATAGCTTTCGTGAGGAGTTGGGCGGCGAGGGTGAGTTGGACCTGAAAAGAATCCAGGCAGTACGGGTGCTGCAGGGCGATCCGTCGCAGGTGATTCTCGACCAGGCGCAGAAACTCTCTGTGGATTTGCTGATCGTAGGTAGTCACAGCCACGGGGCTGGTGCGGAAACGCCATTGGGCCGCACCGCGGCGCGGGTGTTGCAGTTGGCCAAGGTGCCGGTTTATCTGGTGCCGCTGGTGCAACGCCGTCGCCAAGGGGATCGCTAGGCTGCGAATAGCAGGACTTTGATAAAAAAGTTCTAGATTTATTCTTCAAACCATTAATATAGTTATATACCGTCGCTGATGCCCGTGGCGTCCAACTGCTTTGAGGGATTCATATGAAGCTTCAACAACTGCGCTACATCTGGGAAGTGGCGCACCACGACCTCAACGTTTCCGCTACAGCCCAAAGCCTTTACACCTCGCAACCGGGCATCAGCAAACAGATCCGCCTGCTGGAAGACGAATTGGGCGTCGAAGTGTTCGCCCGCAGTGGCAAGCACCTGACCCGCGTCACCCCGGCCGGTGAGCGAATCATCACCACCGCTGGCGAAATCCTGCGCAAGGTTGAAAGCATCAAGCAGATCGCCCAGGAATTCTCCAACGAGAAAAAAGGCACCCTGTCGATCGCCACCACCCACACCCAGGCGCGTTATGCGTTGCCGCCGGTGATCAGTAATTTCATCAAGCAGTACCCGGACGTTGCCCTGCACATGCACCAGGGTTCGCCGATGCAGATCGCCGAAATGGCCGCTGATGGCACCGTGGATTTCGCCATCGCCACCGAAGCGCTCGAGCTGTTCGGTGATTTGGTCATGATGCCGTGCTACCGCTGGAACCGCTGCGTGGTCGTGCCTCAGGGCCACCCACTGACCAAGCTGTCGAAGCTGACCCTCGAAGCCCTCGCTGAATACCCGATCGTGACTTACGTGTTCGGTTTCACTGGCCGTTCGAAGCTCGACGAAGCCTTCAGCCATCGCGGCCTGACGCCGAAAGTGGTGTTCACCGCTGCCGACGCCGACGTGATCAAGACCTACGTTCGCCTGGGCCTGGGTGTGGGTATCGTGGCGAAAATGGCCGTCGACACCAAACTCGACAGCGACCTGGTGGTGCTCGATGCCAGCGAATTGTTCGAATCCAGCATCACCAAGATCGGCTTCCGTCGTGGCACCTTCCTGCGTGGTTTCATGTGCGACTTCATCGAGAAGTTCGCCCCGCACCTGACCCGCGAAGTCATGGCCAAAGCCATCCAGTGCCACAACAAGCAAGAACTGGAAGAGCTGTTCGACGGCGTCGAACTGCCGGTTCACTAAGCCTGTTTATACGACCTCGGTAACAGCGAACTGTTGCCGAGTGCCCGCCACCAGAATCTCCACTTCATCACCTTCGAACTTGCCCAGCAGGCTTTTGCCCAGCGGTGAGCGCGGGGTGATGACAGTAATCAACTGCCCCACCAGATCGACCTTCAGACCCGCCGCATCAGGCGCCAGAAACAGCCATTGCTCTCGACCTTTTTCGTCTTCCAGACCCAGCAGGGCGCCGACTTCAATGCCGCGTCGCTCGTCATACGCACGCAGCACCAGGTTTTGACACAACGCCAGTGACTGGCGAATTTCCTCCACACGCCTGGCCTGCCCGGCTGCCAGATATGACGCCTCGAGCCCCAACGTGTCGTATTTGTTCTCGGCGATGTTTTCTTCATGGGTCGCGGTTTCGTAAGCGGTCTGTGCGGCCCGCTCAGCGATGTCGAGATCGACTCGCAGCTTGTCGAGAATCAGTTGGTGGACAGTTTGTTTGTTCATGATCAATCGCAGAACTGCAGGACATTGGCGCGGCTTTTTTCGCTGGGTGCCGTCTGGTCCTGTTGCAGCCAGAACTGACATTTGGCGTTCGACAGATTGCGGTTGCTGCTGCGCGCCTGATCGAGTCGTTGCGCCTGTTCGTCCTTGCGCAGGTTCTGTTCATACTGCTCGAACAGCGGACTCTGTGGTGGGATATCCGGAACCTGTTGCACCACCGGCGGGTTGGCCATTTGCTGTACCGCTTGGGCCACCGGGGCCAATTGCTCGCTGAAAAACAGGCGCGAGGCGAGCCAGCAGGTCAGCGCGATGGCGAGAAAGCCCAGCCACAGACCGAGGGCGATACTGCCGGTCAATTGCACGGCATTGAGCTGGATCGGCAACGAGCGGCGCGGATTGGTACGGTAGGGCATGACTGCCTCCTGGCGGTGGGGCGCGGGCGAGTGCCGATTGTCGCACGAAGATTAATCGTCGTCGGCTCTTCTGCGCAGGGTAATTTATGCGGACAATCGCGGCTTTTGCCAACGGGAACCTGGAATGCTTGAAATGAAACCCCGCTGGGATATTTTTTGCACCGTGGTCGATAACTACGGCGACATCGGTGTGACCTGGCGCCTGGCTCGGCAGCTGGTGGCCGAGCATTCGCTGGCGGTGCGTTTATGGGTCGACGACCTGCGTGCCTTTGAGCGCATGTGCCCCGAGATCGATATCCATGTTGCGCAGCAGTGGCAGCAAGGTGTCGAGGTGCGGCAGTGGCCCGCCGAGTGGCTGCCGACAGAAGCGGCGGATGTGGTGATAGCCGCATTCGCCTGCCAGTTGCCCGCTGCCTATATGGAAGCGATGGCCGAGCGCCAAAAAACACCGTTGTGGATGAACCTCGATTACCTGAGTGCCGAGGATTGGGTGGTCGGCTGTCACGGCTTGCCTTCGGTGAAGTACAAGCACGTACAGAAATTCTTCTTCTTTCCGGGATTCCAGAAAGGCACGGGCGGCTTGTTGCGTGAAAACGGATTGCTCGAACGACGTCGGCGGTTTCAGCAGGATCCCGAGGCTCGGCGCACCTTTCTGCAGGGCTTGGGTGTCGAGTGTGCAGCCGGTGCGCAGCTGATGTCGTTGTTCGCCTATGAAAATGCCGGGCTTGCCAGTTGGCTGGATGCGCTGGCCAGTGATTCGACGGCCACTCATCTGCTGGTGCCGGAAGGGCGGATCCTCGGCGATGTCGAACGCTGGCTGGGCGTGAATGATTTGCAGGCCGGCGCGTTGCACGTGCGTGAGGCCGTGACCGTGCAGGTGCTGCCGTTTGTCCGCCAGGATCAATATGACCTGTTGCTGTGGAGTTGTGATTTCAACGCCGTGCGTGGTGAAGATTCCTTCGTCCGCGCGCAATGGGCGGGTCGGCCTCTGCTCTGGCATATCTATCAGCAGGAAGAAGATGTCCACCTGGACAAGCTCGAAGCCTTTCTGTCGTTGTATGTGAAAGGGCTGTCGGAACCTGCTCGGGAGGCGATCAGCGGTCTTTGGCGGGCGTGGAACGCCGGCGAAAAAATGACCGACCACTGGCAATCCACTCGTAAACACTGGCTGGAGCTGGAAAAACACGCCGAGTCATGGTGTCTGGAACAAGCCTTGCAGGCCGATCTTGCCACGGCGCTGGTACAGTTTTATGGAAATTGGATATGATACGCGGCCTAGATTTTTGTAAATCCCATCCAAATTCGGATATTCGCAATGAAAACTGGTAAAGAACTGAAACCCGGTACCGTGATCCGTCTCGAAAACGATCCTTGGCTGGTTCAGAAAGCTGAATTCACCAAGTCGGGTCGTAACAGCGCGATCATGAAGACCAAGCTGAAAAACCTGCTGACCGGTTACAAGACCGAGATCGTTTACAGCGCTGACGACAAACTGGACGACGTGATCCTCGACCGCAAAGAAGCGACCCTGTCCTTCATCAGCGGCGACACCTACACGTTCATGGACACCACTGACTACACCATGTACGAGCTGAACGCTGAAGACATCGAAAGCGTTCTGCCGTTCATCGAAGAAGGCATGACCGACGTTTGCGAAGCCGTGTTCTTCGAAGACCGTCTGGTATCCGTAGAGCTGCCGACCACCATCGTGCGTCAGATCGACTACACCGAAGGTTCCGCTCGCGGCGACACTTCCGGCAAGGTAATGAAGCCTGCCAAACTGAAGAACGGTACCGAGCTGTCGGTTGCTGACTTCATCGAAATCGGCGACATGATCGAGATCGATACCCGCGAAGGCGGTTCCTACAAAGGCCGTGCTAAATAAGCACTGCTTGAGGAATGAAAAAGCCCGACCATTGAGTCGGGCTTTTTTGTGCCTGGATGAAACATCCAGTTCTGCTGTAGGAGCGAGCCTGCTCGCGATGGGCTGCGCAGCAGTCCCTTTCAGGGCCGCTTCGCGCCCCAGCGGGAGCAAGCTCCCTCGCCACGGGTACAGTGGTCGTCCTTGAGTGAACTGAATTAGACCTTGGAGTCGGGCTTTTTTGTGCCTGTGGATCCTGTTCAAGCTGAGACTGAACCCGTAGGAGCCAGGCTTGCCGGCGAAGGCGTACTTGAGCTCGCTTTCGCCGGCAAGCCTGGCTCCTGCAGGGCAGTTATTTCTTCAGGTGTTCCTTGAGTTCCTGCGAAGCCTGCAACATTGCCGAACGAACCGCTGGAACCTGGCTCACCACGTTGAGCAAACCGTAGTCGTGGATCATGCCGTTGTAGCGAACCGAGGTCACAGGTACACCGGCCTCATCGAGTTTGCGGGCGTAGGCTTCACCTTCATCGCGCAGCACATCCGCTTGTGCCGTTTGCACCAGCGCCGGTGGCAGACCCTTGAGTTGCGCAGGGGTAGCCCGCAACGGCGAGGCATAGATCTCGTTACGCTGCTTGGCGTCGGTGGTGTAGTTGTCCCAGAACCACTTCATCATGTTTTTGCTGAGGAAGTGCCCTTCGGCAAACTGGTTGTAGGATGCCGTCTCGAAGTTGGCATCGGTCACCGGCCACAGCAATACCTGGAACTTGATCGCTGGCGTGCCTTTGTCTTTTGCCATCAGCGCAACCACGGCCGCCATGTTGCCACCGACGCTGTTGCCGGCCACGGCCAGGCGTTTGCCATCGACGTTGATCTCTTTACCGTGTTCAGCTACCCATTTGGTCGCGGCGTACGCCTGGTTGATCGCCACCGGGTAATGCGCTTCCGGCGACGGCGTGTAGTTGACGAAAACCGCCGCTGCGCCCGAACCGACAACCAGGTCACGAACCAGTCGTTCGTGGGTCGGGAAATCTCCCAGTACCCAGCCACCGCCGTGGAAGAACATGAACACTGGCAGCTCGCCCTTGACCCCGGCCGGCCGGACGATAGTCAGGCTCAGCGGTTGGCCGTCGACCTGAATGGTCTTCTGGCTGACATCGGCTTTTGGCAGCGTCAGCTTGACCCCGGCCTGCGCACCCACCAGCACGGCGCGGGCTTGTGCAGGCGTCATTTGCTCGATCGGCTTGCCGGTGCCGGCATTCAACACGTCGAGGAATGCCTGGGTGTTGTGCTCGACATCACCGGCGAACGCGTTGTTGATCGACAGAGCGAGAAGGGTACCGGTCAAGACTTTGCTGAAAGTGTTCATGTTCATTTCCTGTTCGGGCCTGAGTGGGTCAGTGATTAGACGGTGACGTGCAGACGTACTTCGACATTGCCGCGGGTGGCATTGGAGTACGGGCAAACCTGGTGGGCAGCATCGACCAGGGCTTGCGCGTCGGCTTGTTCAAGGCCCGGCAAGCTGATGTGCAGGTCGATGTCCAGGCCGAAACCGCCAGGAATCTGGCCGATACCGACGTGGGCGGTGATCGACGCATCGCTCGGGATGCTGCGCTTGCTCTGGCTGGCAACGAATTTCAGGGCGCCGATGAAGCAGGCGGAGTAGCCGGCTGCGAACAGCTGTTCAGGGTTGGTCGCCGCACCGCCAGCACCGCCGAGTTCTTTCGGGGTAGCCAGTTTGACGTCGAGAATGTTGTCGCTGGAAACAGCACGACCGTCACGGCCACCGGTGGAAGTTGCAACTGCGGTGTAGAGAGTTTGCATGGTGAAAGCCTCGTTCGGGTTTGATTGTTTGCGCTAAATGTTTGCGCGTTAAGTAAGTGCGAGGTGAATGTATCGCGCTAATGTTTAGTGCGCAAGATTAATTTTTGAAAAAAAACCGGGAGATTTAAGAACCTGATGATGGTCTTCGCTTGAAAGGCTTGAATTAGAGCTGTCGAAGGGGGTTTTCAGGGGGAGGGAGCGAAGCTGGGATTTTCGCTTCAACGCAAAACAACTGTAGGAGTGAGCCTGCTCGCGATGGCGGTGAGTCAGTCGACACTCATGCGAATGTCGAACCGCTATCGCGAGCAGGCTCACTCCTACAGGGATGTGCGTTGGTAGAAAGAGTTACAGACTGTCTTGCAAGTGACGACGCAGCGCTTGCAGTTCCGCCTGCAGTTTCTGCAATCGCTCAAGGGTCATGCCGCTGGCGCCGAGGATGCATTGAGGAATGCCACGGGCCTTGTCACGCAGGGCCCGACCTTTTTCGGTGAGTTCGATGATCACCACGCGTTCGTCTTCGCGGCTGCGGGTGCGGCTGAGCACACCTTCTGCTTCCAGGCGTTTGAGCAGCGGGGTGAGCGAGCCGGGATCAGTCAGCAGGCGCGTGCTGATTTCGCCCACGGTCAAGCCGTCCTTTTCCCACAACACCATCATCGCCAGGTACTGCGGATAAGTCAGGCCCAACGCCTGCAGCAAGGGCTTGTAGACCTTGGTCAACATCAGTGAGGTGGAGTGCAAGGCGAAGCAGGCCTGGTTGTCCAGCAGCAGGTCGTCGCAGTTGTCCGGGGTGTCGCGCTCGGTGGTCATTTCGAAGCCTTTGATCGGTGATCATCATGAATCTAGCGGGCAAATCTTTAATGCGCCAGATAATTCAGGACGAGTGGTGGTCCAGGTGGGTTTGCAGGACCAGATCCCAGGGGGGGATGGGGCTGAAGCGGGTTTTCAGGTATTCCAGCAGCAATCGGCTGCGCGAACTGGATTGTTGTTGCAGGCGCAAGGCATAGATTCCCGAACTCTCCGGTTTGGGCAGGCCATTGTCGCAGAACAGCGGCATCAGTTCCCCGCGCAACAGATACTCACTGGCCAGCCATGTCGGCAAATGCGCGATACCCAGCCCGGCGAGCGCACCGCAGACCAGGGCTTCGGCATTGTTGGCGCTCATGCGGATGCGCGAGGGGCGATGCAAATGCATTTGGCCTTCACGTTCGAAGCGCCAGGCAAAAGGTGGCGCCAGGCCGTCCCAGTCAAGACCGTCGTGTTCAATCAATTGTGCCGGATCATTGGGCACGCCACGTCGTTTCAGATAGTCAGGGCTGGCGCAGGCGATGCGCACCATGCTCGCCAGCGGTGTGGCCACCAATCGCGTGTCGGCCATCTGTCCGGCACGCAATACCAGATCGACCTTGCCCAGGTTCAAGCCCTGCATGTCGACGAAACTGTCGATCAGGTGCAATTGCACATCAAGGCCGGGATACAGCATCAGGAAGTCAGCAATGACCGGCGCCAGATGCCGACGCCCGAACGCGGCAGGCGCATCCACCCGAATCAAGCCTTCTGGAGCGCTGCTCAGGGACACAGCTTCGGCGCGGGCCAGGCGTAACTCGGCGACGATCCGCCGCGCCCGTTCGGCAAACGCCAGGCCGGCCGGCGTTGCACGGACCGCGTGGGTGCTGCGAATGAACAATTGGCTGCCGACAGCGTTTTCCAGGCTGTCAATGCGTCGCGCGACGGCCGATGGGGTCAACGGATGACGGCGCGAGGCCGCGGAAAAGCTGCCGGTTTCCAGTACATCCAGAAACAAGCCCAGTTGCTCGGTCAATTGATCGGGATTCATCGTCTGTAACGCTTATGCGAAGTTGGCACAGCCATTGTGCGTTGCTGTGCGTTTCCGCGCCAGAACCAACTGCGTAGGATGAATCGCCTGACGTAGGAGGAAATCGCCTGTGATTGAGTTTTTGATGTATTTGGCCTTTGGCGCTGCCTTGGGTACGCTCGGCGGAATATTTGGCATCGGAGGTGGCTTGATCGCCATTCCGCTGCTGGGTGTTTTGTTCGGGCTCGATCAACAGATCGCCCAAGGGACTGCGCTGGTGATGGTGGTACCGAACGTGATGCTGGCGTTGTGGCGTTATCACCAACGCAACAGGATCGAGTTGCATCACGCGCTGCCGCTGGCCTCGATGGGGTTCTGCTTCGCCTGGATCGGCTCGATCTGGGCGGTGGGCATAGATGCGCAAACCATGCGTATTGGCTTCGTCGCTTTTCTGATCGCGCTTTCGGCCTACAACTTGATGCGCATGTTCCTCGCCAGCGCACCGGCCTCTTCACAGATGAACTATGGATGGCCCTGGCTGGGTGTGCTCGGTGCTGCATCCGGCACCATGGGCGGGTTGTTCGGCGTGGGCGGGGCAGTGGTGGCAACGCCCGTGCTGACCAGCCTGTTCGGCACCACTCAAGTGGTCGCGCAGGGTTTGTCGTTGGCGCTCGCATTGCCAAGCACCGGCGTCACTCTGGTGACCTATGCCGTGCATCATCAAGTGGACTGGTGGGTGGGCGTACCGCTGGCAATCGGTGGACTGATGAGCATCAGTTGGGGCGTGAAGATTGCTCACGCCATGCCGGAGCGCCTGTTGCGCGCGTTGTTCTGCGGTTTCCTGGTGCTTTGTGCGGTGATGCTCGCCTTTAAAGTTTGAAGCCTTCGACGATGTGTTCGGCCAGGCATTCGGTGATCGGCGACGGATTGTGCAGATTACGCACGAGCATGATGCTGGCCTCGGGCAGCAACGGCAGGTCTTCAGCTTCACCGAGGATGCGCATGTCCGCGGTGATCAGGCTTTCCAGCTGCGCGGTGACCGCCAGGCCGGCACTGACCACCGCCATGATCGCCGACAGGCTGTCGCTGTTGTACGCCACGCGGTAATCGCGGCCTTGGGCATCGAGGGCGTTGCAGGCCCACAGGCGGCAGAAGCAATCGCTGTTGAACATGGCCAGCGGCAGCGGCGTTTGTTCGTGGGCGCTGTAGCATTGCGCTTCGGCCCAGACAAAACGCTCCTTGCGCAACAACTGGCCGATTTCGCTGCCCGGTTCGCGGGTGACGATGGACAGGTCCAGGTCCTGGCGCATCAGCAATTGTTTTGATGATTCGCAATGCACTTCGATCTGGATCAGCGGATAGGACTGGGCAAACCGCCGCAGGATGCCCGGGAGGAAACGCATCACATAATCGTCTGGCGTACCAATGCGCACGGTGCCGATCATGTCTGGCTCGCGCAGGGTGTTGAAGACTTCGCTGTGCAACTTGAGGATGCGCCGCGCATACCCCAGCAGCACCTGGCCCTCGGCGGTGAGCCGCACTTGACGGCCGTCGCGCTGGAACAACTGGCGCTGCAGCACGTCTTCCTCCAGCCGTTTCATCTGCATGCTGACGGCCGACTGGGTGCGATGGACCAATTCACCGGCGCGGGTAAAGCCGCCCTGGTCGGCAATCGCGACAAAGGTGCGCAACACTTCGGTATCGATCGTCGGGTAGCTCGACATACATCAATCTCCGAGATGATTGCCATCAGAAACATTTGTTGGATTGATCTTAGACCCGGCGCGAGACTGGAGCCATCCAAACGGAGGGCAACAAGATGAAAGGTCAACATGAGTTCCAAGGCACAGAACACCATTCGGTTCACCTGATATCCGATCTGCTGCACAAGATCAGCCGCTGGTACGAGTTGCATCGTGAGCGCGAACTGC
Organism: Pseudomonas sp. Sample_22; assembly: GCF_004307635.1. NCBI lineage: Bacteria > Pseudomonadati > Pseudomonadota > Gammaproteobacteria > Pseudomonadales > Pseudomonadaceae > Pseudomonas > Pseudomonas sp. Sample_22. The sequence continues at coordinate 93,944 of NZ_RCNY01000031.1, read as the reverse complement.
TGGCAAGCCTGAGCGACGAGGCATTGAAGGACATTGGCATGAGCCGGGCGGATGTCGAGCACGAGTCGATCAAGCCGTTCTGGAACGACCCGATGCATAAATGAACCCGATCAATAAATGATGAGAACGACGCTACACAAACCCCTTACCGGTGAGGTAGGTTGCGAGCAGACAAGGAGATGCTCATGCCCGCAACGTTGTCCTTTACCCTCAAACAGGCTCGGCGTCTGGCACTGGCCGCCCAAGGGTTCAACGGGCGCCAGCCGCCAGCGGCGATCAAGTCTGCCCAGCTCAACCGCCTGATCGAACGGCTGGGTCTCCTGCAAATCGATTCGGTCAACGCCGTGGTGCGCTCGCACTACCTGCCGCTGTTTTCCCGTCTGGGTTCCTATTCTTCTGACTTGCTCGACCAGGCTGCCTGGAGTTCGGGGCGACGTCGCACGCTGTTTGAATATTGGGGCCACGAAGCGTCGTTACTGCCGATGTCGATGTACCCCCTGATGCGCTGGCGCATGCAGCGTGCCACGCGTGGCGAAGACATTTATCAACAACTGGCGCGTTTCGGTCGTGAACAGCAAGACACCATTCGCCGGGTATTGGCCTCGGTTGAAGAACTGGGCGCGTTGGGCGCCGGCAGCCTGTCGACCCGACAGGAACGGGCCGGGCCATGGTGGGACTGGAGTGCGGAAAAGCACGCGCTGGAATGGTTGTTTGCCGCCGGAGAGGTGACCGTGGCTGGCCGGCGCGGATTCGAGCGGCTTTATGACTTGCCGGAGCGAGTCATTCCTTCACAGGTTCTGGCGCTGCCGTTGCTCACTGAAGCCGAGGCCCAGCGTGGCTTGCTGGTGCATGCCGCGACAGCCTTGGGCGTGGGCACCGAGAAAGACTTGCGCGACTACTTCCGCCTGAACCCCGGCGACAGCCGCCCGCGTCTGGCTGAATTGGTCGAGGCGGGCGAGTTGCTCACCTGCGAAGTCCAGGGCTGGAAGCAACCGGCTTATTGCCTGCCCGAGCCCAAGCTGCCGCGCAGGGTCGAGGCCAGTGCACTGCTTTCACCGTTCGATTCGCTGATCTGGGAGCGCAGCCGCACCGAGCGGCTGTTCGATTTTCGCTATCGGCTGGAGATTTACACGCCGCAGGAAAAACGGGTCTACGGCTATTACGTCTTGCCGTTTTTGCACAACGAGCGGATTGCCGCGCGAGTCGATTTGCGCGCCGAGCGGGCGGCAGGGCGGCTGGCAGTGCATGCGGTGCATGAGGAAGAGGCGGGGCTGGATGACGAAGGGATGCTGGCGTTGGCGGTGAATCTGCGGCGGATGGCGGACTGGTTGGGGCTGGAGCGGGTGCAGTTGAATTGCCCAAGGGCGAGTGCGGATCGGTTGCGGGTGGCATTAGCACAGATTGAGGGTGACTGAGCTGACGCCATCGCTGGCAAGCCAGCTCCCACAATGACCGCGCCATTCACAAATTATGTGTACAACGCTATCCCTGTGGGAGCGGCGGTGCGACGATTCGACTTGCCCGCGATGGCTGCCTGTCAGGCAATCAAAGATTTAATGACTCACCGCCTAACTTGCTTCAAGGTCTCTGCAATCAAAAACGCCAGTTCCAGCGACTGATCGGCATTCATCCGCGGGTCGCAGTGGGTGTGATATCGATCCGACAACCCATCTTCGGTAATCGGCCGCGCGCCACCGATGCACTCGGTGACATTCTGCCCGGTCATCTCGATGTGGATACCACCGGCGTAGGAACCTTCCGCCTCGTGCACCTGGAAGAACTGCTTCACCTCACCCAGAATCTGCGCAAAGTCGCGGGTCTTGTAGCCGCTGCTGGCCTTGATGGTGTTGCCGTGCATCGGGTCGGAACTCCACAGTACTTGCTTGCCTTCACGCTGCACCGCACGAATCAGCTGCGGCAAGTGATCGCCGACCTTGTTCGCGCCCATCCGGGCGATCAGGTTCAGGCGACCGGGGTCGTTGTCCGGGTTAAGCACATCGATCAGGCGGATCAGGTCGTCAGGATTCATGCTCGGGCCGACCTTGACCCCGATCGGGTTGTTCACTCCGCGCAGGAATTCGACGTGGGCGCCGTCGAGCTGGCGGGTGCGGTCGCCGATCCACAGCATGTGCGCCGAGCAATCGTAGTAATCGTTGGTCAGGCTGTCGCGCCGCACGAAGGCTTCTTCGTAGTTCAGCAGCAGCGCTTCGTGGGCGGTGAAGAAGCTGGTTTCGCGCAGTTGCGGCGAGCTGTCCATGCCGCAGGCACGCATGAAGGCCAGGGTTTCATCGATGCGGTCGGCGAGGTGGCTGTACTTTTCCGCCAGGGCCGAATTGGCGATGAAGTCCAGGTTCCACTTGTGCACCTGATGCAGATCGGCAAACCCGCCCTGAGCGAAGGCGCGCAACAGGTTCAGGGTGGCGGTGGACTGGTGATAGGACTGGAGCAGGCGTTCCGGGTCCGGCACACGGCTTTTTTCGTCGAAACCGATGCCGTTGACGATGTCGCCACGGTAGGCCGGCAGGGTGATGCCGTCGATGGTCTCGTCGTTGGCTGAACGCGGTTTGGCGAATTGCCCGGCCATGCGTCCAACCTTGACCACCGGGCAACCGGCCGCGAAGGTCATGACAATTGCCATTTGCAGCAACACTTTGAACGTATCGCGAATTTTTGCGGCGGAGAACTCGGCGAAGCTTTCGGCGCAATCGCCGCCCTGCAACAGAAACGCGCGGCCCTGGGTCACTTCGGCAAACTGACGACGCAATTCCCGCGCTTCGCCGGCAAACACCAGCGGTGGATAGCTGGCCAGCGTTTGCTCGACCTGCTGCAAATGCGCAGCGTCGGGATATTGAGGTTGTTGCTGGATCGGCAAGGCGCGCCAGCTGTCAGGGCTCCAGGGTTGGCTCATCATCATCTCTAGTGTTTTACGCTCGGGCGTCCATGTTATCAGCAATTAGTGCGTGACCTGTTCCCGTCGCTTCGCGGACAATCGCGCCTTTGCCGCTTCATGTTGCGGTGTGTTGCGTTGCCGGGCCTGGCAGCGATCGGGAGACGAAATGACTGAGGAGCGCGTCGAGCATTTGCTCGCCGAGGTGCAGGACGAATTTGGTGTGATTCGTGTGCTGGAAGTGGCTGATTACCGTTTTCTCGAATTCGGCGATGCCATCGAGCAAAGCTGCGTGTTCACCGCCGACCCGAGCTGGCTCGAATATGACTACACCCGGGCGATGCTGATTGGCGCGCTGTGCCACGAACAGCCGGAATCGGCATTGTTCCTCGGCCTCGGTGCAGGCACGTTGACCCAGGCTTGCCTCAAATTCCTGCCGCTGGACGACGTCGAAGCCATTGAGTTGCGCCCGGATGTGCCGCGACTGGCCATCGAATATTTGGGGCTGGATGACGATCCGCGTCTTTACATCCGTGTGGGTGATGCGCTGGAGTTGCTCGATACCGCCGAGCCCGCGGACCTGATTTTCGTTGATCTTTACACCGACGTAGGCCCGGGAGCCGGACACTTGGCGTGGACTTTCCTGGAAAACTGCCAGAAACGCCTCAACCCGGGTGGCTGGCTGGTGATCAATCAATGGGCCACCGATGACGGCAAGCCGTTGGGCGCCGCGTTGCTGCGCGGGCTCTATCATCGACATTACTGGGAACTGCCGGTGAAGGAGGGCAATGTGATTCTGATCGTGCCGTCGGACCTGGATCAGGAGCTGGATATGGAAGGCCTGGTATCCCGGGCCGAAGGGCTGGCGCCGCGGTTGGGGTATTCGTTGCAGTCGTTGATCAAGGCGATTCGCCCGGCGACATGATTCGGTGCCCGTGAGGGCCTCATCGCGGGCAAGCCATGCTCCCACAGTTTTCGTGTCCTTGCGGATGAAACAAAACCTGTAGGAGCAAGGCTTGCCCGCGATAGCGATCTTTATTTCGACGCAAATCTCAGCAGCCTTTGAAGATGCCGGGCCGCCGCTCCACCAGCGACCGCACCCCCTCCTGGGCATCCTCGCTGCTCAGCAACTTTTTCACCAGCGCCGGCAACCCGTGCGCAGCGGCGGTTTCCCCTTCGTAACGCGCCTGTCGCGCCGACATCAACGTCGCCTGCACACCCAGAGGTGCCTGTCGGGCAATCCGTTCAGCCAATTCAATGGCCCTTGGCAACAAATCCTCGCTGGCCATCACTTCCTGTACCAGGCCCAAGTGCAGCGCATCGTGAGCATCGAACTCGTCGCCGGTCAGCATCCAGCGCATTGCATTGCCCCAACCGGCGACCTGATGCAGGCGCAATGTGGCGCCGCCGAAAGGGAAGATCCCGCGCTGCACTTCCATTTGCGCGAAGCGCGTGTTGCTGGCGCACAGGTTGATATCGGCGGCCAGCATCAACTCGATGCCGATGGTCAGGCAGTAACCCTGCGCGGCGACGATTACCGGTTTGCTGACCCGGGGGCCGGCAAATACGCCCCACGGATCGCAGCCGCCAGGCGGAGCCTGCCAGCCTTCGGTCAGCGCAGCGCTGGCGTTGACCAGATCCAGCCCGGCGGTGAAGTGCTCGCCGTGACCGAATACCACCGCAACCCGCGCATCGCTGTCCGCTTCGAACTCACCATAGGCAAGGCTCAGCTCGTTGAGCAGGTCAAGGTCGAAAGCATTGCGCTTGGCTACCCGATCCAGGCCGATCAACAGGACATGACCGCGCTTTTCACGGCTCACACGGCGGGTGTCGAGCTCTTTCATGGTGCATATCCTCGGGCGGGAAGGGGAGTCAGACCGGCGGTCCGGGTCTTCAAGATGAACCGTTTTAGCGCCATCGCCCGCTGGGCCGGGCCTTTGAAAAATAGACGCTTGCACGATTATCCGCAAAGCCTGTGACAGAACGCCGTATGCGGGAGTTTTGCGATAAAAAAAGCTCCCTTTTTCGGCAAATTCCGGTATAGTGCGCGCCGGCCTTTAGCCGGGCCGCGTTTAGGTAGAGCAATTCCCCGAAGTCAGCTTCGGCTGCACGTCCGTACTGCGGACTCTCCCTTGACGATTCTTTTCATTCATTCGTTTTCGCAAATCCCCGCCGACAAAGCTGCCAGGGCGACTCTTGAGTCTCAACACGGCATGCGCAGCTTTGGAGCATGGGTCTTTGCGGATGCACTTAGAGGCAGACCCATGACCCAGGAAATCGGCGGCTTCGCCGCTCTTGAACTTCATCCCAATATTGTCGCTGCAGTAGTCGCTACCGGCTATGAAGAGCCTTCGGCCATTCAGCAGCAGTCGATCCCGATCATTCTCGCCGGTCACGATATGATTGGTCAGGCGCAAACCGGTACCGGTAAAACCGCTGCCTTTGCCCTGCCTATCCTGCACCGCATTGATCCGTCCAAGCGCGAGCCGCAAGCTCTGATCCTGGCCCCAACTCGTGAGTTGGCGCTACAAGTTGCAACCGCTTTCGAAACCTACGCCAAGCAAATGCCGGGCGTAACTGTTGTGGCTGTCTACGGCGGCGCGCCGATGGGCCCACAATTGAAAGCAATCCGTAATGGCGCACAGATCGTTGTCGCCACACCGGGCCGTCTGTGCGACCACCTGCGTCGCGACGAAAAAGTTCTGGCGACCGTGAACCACCTGGTTCTCGACGAAGCAGACGAAATGCTCAAACTGGGCTTCATGGATGACCTGGAAGTTATCTTCAAGGCCATGCCGGAAACCCGTCAGACCGTATTGTTCTCAGCCACCCTGCCGCAATCGATCCGTGCCATCGCTGAGCGCCACCTGCGCGATCCGAAGCACGTGAAGATCCAGAGCAAGACCCAGACCGTTACCGCGATCGAACAGGCTCACCTGTTGGTTCACGCTGACCAGAAGACTTCTGCCGTTCTCAGCTTGCTGGAAGTGGAAGATTTCGACGCCCTGATCATGTTCGTGCGCACCAAGCAAGCGACCCTGGACCTGGCCAGTGCCCTGGAAGCCAAAGGCTACAAAGCCGCTGCGCTGAACGGTGACATCGCCCAGAACCAGCGTGAGCGCGTGATCGACTCCCTCAAGGATGGCCGCCTGGACATCGTTGTGGCGACCGACGTTGCTGCCCGTGGCCTGGACGTTCCGCGCATCACTCACGTATTCAACGTTGACATGCCGTACGATCCGGAATCCTACGTTCACCGTATCGGCCGTACCGGCCGTGCCGGTCGCGAAGGTCGTGCACTGCTGCTGGTGACTCCACGTGAGCGCCGCATGCTGCAAGTGATCGAGCGTGTAACCGGTCAGAAAGTCGCTGAAGTTCGCCTGCCGGACGCTCAAGCCGTTCTGGATGCGCGCATCAAGAAATTGACCAACAGCCTGTCGCCGCTGGTGGCTGATGCCGAATCGACCCACGGTGATCTGCTCGATCGCCTGACCGCCGACATCGGTTGCAGCCCGCGTGCCCTGGCCGCAGCCCTGCTGCGCAAGGCTACCAACGGTCAAGCGCTGAACCTGGCCGCTATCGAGAAAGAGCGTCCACTGGTGCCGAACAACGCGCCACGTGGCGATCGTCCGGAGCGTTCCGGTGATCGTCCTGAGCGTGGTGATCGTGAGCGTCGCGCTCCGATGCCATTGGGTGAAGGTCGTGCCCGTTGCCGTACCGCGCTGGGTGCGCGTGACGGTATCGCTGCCAAGAACCTGCTGGGCGCCATCCTCAACGAAGGTGGCCTGGCGCGTGAAGCGATCGGCCGCATTCAGGTGCGTGACAGCTTCAGCCTCGTCGAGCTGCCGGAAGATGGTCTGGAGAAGTTGCTGACCAAGCTGAAGGACACTCGCGTTGCCGGTAAGCAGTTGAAGCTGCGTCGCTATCGCGAAGATTGATCCGCCTTTGGGCTGATTGATCGAACATGAAAAATCCCCGACTGGTTCGGGGATTTTTTTTGCCTTTGAAAAAGATCGCAGGTCAGCCGAAGCGATAGATGTCCATGCCCAGCGCCCCCATGGTGAATCCCTTGTGCGCAACACTGAAATCACCTCCGGCACTGCGGGCAAAGTACAGCGGCAGCAAGTGCTCATCGCTCGGATGGTTGCGCACGGCATGCGGTGCCTGCGCGCGATAGTCATGCAGCGCGGCCTCATCGTTGGCGGCAAGTTTCTCGATCATCCAGTCGCGGAACGCTTGTGCCCAGGGTTCAACACTTTCCGGGCCGGCATGCCAATCCAGTTCCCGCAGGTTGTGGGTAATGCTGCCGGAGCCGATCAGCAATACGCCGTGCTCGCGCAGGCTGGCCAGGGCATGGCCGACGCGGGTTTGCAGGGCAGGGCCGCCACGGGTGGGCAGCGACACCTGAACGATCGGGATGTCCGCCTGTGGATACATCAACGACAAAGGTACCCATACGCCATGGTCGAAGGGGCGCTGGGGATCGATGCGTGCCGGAAGGTCGCTGGCCTTCAACTGCTCGACAACTTCGGCGGCCAGTTGGGGGTCCCCAGGCGCCGGGTATTGCACTTCGAACAGGGCTTTGGGGAAACCACCGAAATCGTGCCAGGTGTCAGGTTGCGGATTGCCGCCGACCAGCAGCTCGTTGCTTTCCCAGTGTGCAGAAACAATCACGATGGCTTTTGGCTTCGGCATTTCAGCTGCCAGGCGAGCGAGGGCCGGCCCACTGGCGCCGGGTTCCAGGGCTAGCATCGGGGAGCCATGGGAGATGTACAGGCTGGGGAACATGTTTAAGCTCCAGAGAGTAAGATGGCGCCATCTTCAATCAGATCATTGATCTAAATCTAATATAAGTTTTAGGGTGTTTTGATCGAATTTTCGGGGTTATCTATGCAGCCGGAGTTTTGGCACAAAAAGTGGGCGGCAAACCAGATCGGCTTTCATCTGCCGCGGGTGAACCCGTATCTGCAACGGTTCTGGCCGTCGTTAGGGCTGGAGGAGGGGGCTCGTGTGCTGGTTCCCTTGTGCGGAAAAAGTCTGGACCTGCTTTGGCTTGCCCATCAGGGGCATGAGGTTCTGGGGATCGAATTGTCGGAGAAGGCCGTGGAGGATTTCTTCAGCGAACACGGCTTTGATCCTGCCGTCAGCGAGCAAGGGCCTTTCAAGGTTTATCGGGCAGGTTCGATAGAGTTGTGGTGCGGTGATTTCTTTGCGCTGACTGCCGGCGACGTGGCCGATTGTTCTGCGCTCTATGACCGTGCCGCATTGATCGCGTTACCCCAGGCAATGCGTGAGGAATATGCGGATCATTTGAAGCGGATATTGCCCAAAGAATCCCTGGGGCTACTGATCACTCTGGACTATGACCAGACGCAGATGCCTGGCCCGCCGTTTGCCGTTGTCGATGATGAAGTGCAGCGGCTGTTTGGCGATTCGTGGGCGCTGAAGATCCTGGAAGATCAGGATGTGCTGAGTGAGAGCGGGAAATTTCTGGAGGCGGGTGTTACTCGGCTTGAAGAGCGGGTGTACCGGGTTTCCATTCAATAAAAGATGTGTTGTCTGTACTGGCCCTTTCGCGGACGAGCCTCGCTCCTGCAAGGGGTGGATCTTCAGTAGGGGCGAGGCTTGCCCGCGAAGAGGCCCTGAAGAACACCGCATCAATCAGCAGACAAAAAAAGGCCCGCATCTCTGCGGGCCTTCCTGTTTATTGCGTTGCCACTTAGCCCCGACGACGAGCCAGAGCGTCGATACGCTCTTCCAGCGGCGGGTGGCTCATGAACATGCGGGCGAAGCCCTGTTTGATGCCACCGTTGATGCCGAAGGCGTTCAGGGTGTCGGGCATGTGCACCGGCAGGCCTTGTTCGGCGCGCAGGCGTTGCAGGGCGCCGATCATCGCGGCGGTGCCGGCCAGGTTGGCGCCGGCTTCGTCAGCGCGGAATTCGCGTTTGCGCGAGAACCACATGACGATGGCACTGGCCAGGATGCCCAGAACCAGTTCGGCGAAGATGGTTGCCACGTAGTAGGCAATACCCTGGCCTTCTTCATTCTTGAAGATCACCTTGTCGACAAAGTTGCCGATGATCCGCGCGAAGAACATCACGAAGGTGTTCACGACGCCCTGGATCAACGCAAGTGTGACCATGTCGCCGTTAGCCACGTGGCCGATTTCGTGGGCCAGAACGGCTTTCACTTCATCCGGCGAAAAACGTTCGAGCAAGCCCTGGCTGACCGCCACCAGTGCATCGTTCTTGTTCCAGCCGGTAGCGAAGGCGTTCGCCTCGTAGGCCGGGAAAATCCCGACTTCGGGCATCTTGATCCCGGCTTCGCGGGACAGTTGCTCGACTGTTTGCAGCAGCCATTGCTCGTGACGCGTGCGTGGCTGGGTGATGATCTGGGTGCTGGTGCTCATCTTCGCCATCCACTTGGAGATGAACAGCGAGAACAGGGAACCGGCGAAACCAAAGACCGCACAGAAAATCAGCAGCTGATTGAGGTTGAGATCAACCCCGTTGGCCGCCATGAACCCGTTGAAGCCGAAAAGGCTCAGGGTGATGCTGGCAATCAGCACGACCGCCAGGTTAGTGGCCAAAAACAGCAGGATGCGCATCATGGTTGTAGAAATCTCCTTATGCTAAAAATGTAGCGTACTGCGGGGTATATAAGGTGCTGCACCGGGGTATTCAACCGGGTGACTATTTCAAACTGTGTCCTACGGTAAAAGCTTAGCTGCTTGCAGGGCATTTCCGACATTGATGCAGGAAGTGTTTGTAAGCCGGCAGGTCTCATTTGCCCCGTCGGCGTTGGACCGGAGCAGGCAGCGCAGTATTGATCAAGGCTAGAAGTGTCAGTGCTCGACTGGGTGCAAACATATGTTGCTGAATGAATCACCGTGCGACTCTGCAAGCGCCGTCGCACGGTAAACCGGTCATTTACTGCCGATAGGACTTGAGGAAATTGCCGATGCGGCCGATGGCCATGTCCAGGTCATCGACGCGAGGCAGGGTCACGACGCGGAAGTGGTCCGGCCACGGCCAGTTGAACGCAGTGCCCTGAACCACCAACAGCTTCTCGGAGAGCAGCAGGTCGAGGACGAATTTTTCGTCGTTGTGGATCGGGCAGACTTTTGGGTCGATCCGCGGGAAGGCATACAGAGCGCCCATCGGCTTGACGCAACTCACGCCCGGGATGTCGTTGAGCAGTTCCCATGTGCGGTTGCGCTGCTCCAACAGACGACCCGGTGGCAGCACCAGGTCGTTGATGCTCTGATAGCCACCCAACGCGGTCTGGATCGCGTGCTGGCTCGGCACGTTGGCACACAAGCGCATGTTGGCCAGCATGTCGATGCCTTCGATGTAGCTCTGGGCATGGTGTTTCGGCCCGGAAATGGCGATCCAGCCAGAGCGGAAACCGGCTACGCGGTAGGACTTGGACAGGCCGTTGAAGGTCAGGCACAGCAAGTCCGGCGCCAGGGAAGCAGTGCAGATGTGCACGGCATCGTCGTAGAGGATCTTGTCGTAGATCTCGTCGGAGAACACCACCAGGTTGTGCTGGCGGGCCAGTTCCAGCATGCCCAGCAGGACTTCCCTGGAGTACACCGCACCGGTCGGGTTGTTCGGGTTGATGATCACCAGGGCTTTGGTGTTCGGGGTGATCTTGGCCTTGATGTCGGCCAGGTCCGGCCACCAGTTGGCCTGCTCGTCACACAGATAATGCACCGGGTTGCCGCCCGACAGGCTCACGGCGGCAGTCCACAGCGGATAGTCGGGAGCCGGCACCAGCACTTCATCGCCGTTGTTGAGCAGGGCCTGCATCGACATCACGATGAGCTCGGAAACGCCGTTGCCCAGGTAAATGTCTTCGATGCCGACGCCTTCCACCTGCTTTTGCTGGTAGTACTGCATCACGGCTTTGCGCGCGCTGAACAGGCCTTTGGAGTCGCTGTAGCCCTGGGCGGTCGGCAAGTTGCGGATGACGTCCTGGAGAATTTCATCCGGCGCTTCGAAACCAAAGGGCGCCGGGTTGCCGATGTTCAGCTTGAGGATGCGATGGCCTTCCTCTTCCAGGCGTTTGGCGTGCTTGAGCACTGGGCCGCGAATGTCGTAGCAGACGTTGGCGAGCTTGTTCGATTTGCTGACCTGCATGGCGATGTGTTCCCGAAAATGAACGATCCAGGCGGCGTATGAACAACCGTACTGGGAATCCTGCGTAATCACACAGGCCTGACGCCTTGGAGGCTGCACCCATAAATCTGTTTGAATGCGCGTGGTCTGGCTGCCAGACTGGCGTTTTACGAGGCGCAATCATACGTGCCGCCCGATCCGTGGAAAAGGTACAGATCGGGCTTTTTCAGCCGCCGAGGTGTGATGATGGAAAAGTTGGAAAAAACCCTGGAAGAATGGAAAGCCATGCTCGATCCGGAGCAGTACAACGTATGCCGGCTCAAGGGCACGGAGCGGCCGTTTTCCGGCAAATACAACGACAGCAAGGTCGACGGTATCTACCACTGCATCTGCTGTAACGAGCCGTTGTTCGATTCCACAACCAAATTCGATTCCGGCTGCGGCTGGCCAAGTTTTTATGCGCCGATCGGCGACAGTGCCATGACGGAAATCCGCGATGTCAGCCACGGCATGATCCGCACTGAAGTGGTCTGCGCCAAATGCGATGCGCACCTGGGCCACGTGTTTCCTGACGGACCACCGCCGACCGGGCTGCGGTACTGCATCAACTCGGTGTGCCTGGACCTGGTACCACGGGGATAACACTTATCCGTAGGAGCAAGGCTTGCCCGCGATGGCGATCTCAAGAACGCCATCGCGGGCAAGCCTTGCTCCTACAGCAGCGTGGCGTCCGGTAATTTAAATTGCACACAATTCAATTGCACTCTATTTTGTATCCCTCATCTCTTCCAGAGCGCAAATCATGAGCGACAATCTGCTGAACATTCCTTGCACCACGATCAAGGGCGAGCAAAAGACTCTGGCGGATTTCGCTGGCAAGGCCGTGCTGGTGGTCAACACGGCCAGCAAGTGCGGTTTCACGCCACAGTACAAAGGCCTCGAGGAACTGTGGCAGACCTACAAGGATCAAGGCCTGGTAGTGCTCGGCTTTCCCTGCAATCAATTCGGCAAGCAAGAGCCCGGAAACGAAGGCGCGATCAGTGAGTTTTGCGAGCTGAACTACGGTGTCAGTTTCCCGCTGTTCAAAAAGATTGAAGTCAACGGCGCGGGTGCCCATCCGCTGTTCGTGCAGTTGAAACAGCGTGCGCCCGGCGTGCTCGGCTCCCAGGGCATCAAATGGAATTTCACCAAGTTCCTGATCGGCAAGGACGGCCAGTTGGTCAAGCGTTTTGCCCCTGCCACCAAGCCGCAGGATCTGAGCCGCGAGATCGAAGCCCTGCTCAAATGAACAGCGTGTCAGTCGACTCCCTGAATCTCGACAGTCAACTGTGCTTCAAGCTGTACGCCGCTTCCCGCGCGGTGATTCGTGCCTACAAGCCGATGCTCGATCAACTGGGGCTGACGTACCCGCAGTACCTGGCCATGCTGGTGTTGTGGGAATGGCAAGAGACCGCCCCGGAGCAACCGACCGTCAAGGCATTGGGCGAGCGTCTGGCGCTGGATTCCGGCACGCTGACGCCGTTGCTCAAGCGATTGGAGCAACTGCAACTGGTTCAGCGCCAACGCTCGGCGCGCGATGAGCGCGAGGTGCACCTGAGCCTGTCGCCCGCCGGTACGGCATTGCGCGATCAAGTCGGACCGCTCAAGGCTCGGTTGTTATGCGACAGCGGCGTGGACCTCAATCGCCTGAATGACTTGCGCCAGGGGCTGGACCATCTTTTGGGGCAGATCAGGGCTCTGTCGTAACGGGAACCCACAGGTCCAGCAGTGAGGCCAGTTCTTCGCGGCGGAAGGGTTTGGCCAGGTAGTCGCTCATGCCCGCCGCGCGGCATCGTTCGCGTTCCTCCGACATGGCGTTGGCGGTCAGGGCGACGATCGGCAGTTCCGGCCATCGTCCGCTACGACGGATTTGCCGACTGGCTTCATAGCCGTCCATCACTGGCATGTTGCAGTCCATCAGCACCAGATCGAATTCATCATTCTCCAGCCGGTCGAGCGCCTCGGCTCCGTGAGCGGCGACCGTTACGTCACAGCCGAGTTTGCCGAGCATGCCTTTGGCCACCAATTGATTGACCGGGTTGTCCTCGACCAACAGCACCCGTGCCCGGCGCTGCGGGCTGAGTATATCCACCGGCGTATCGCTGACGGTGCTGATTTGCGGTTGCAGGATACGTCGCAAGGTCTGGTGCAGAGCGTTGCGTGCCAGGGGCCGCGCTTGCTGCTGCAAGGGGGCGAGGGCGTTGACTTGCTCTCCGGGCATGAAATTGCCGTAAGCGGTCACCAGCAGAATTGGCGCGGTGAAAGTCGGGCGCAGGTTGAACAGGCATTCGGGGCAATCGGTGATCAGCACATCAGGATTCAAACCTAGAAGGGATTCATCAATGGCGCGTTGCTGGTATTCCAGCCCCCAACCCGGCAGCAGGCTGCCCAGCAGTTCCGCCAAGCCACTGCTTGCGGCGGTAATGGCGACGACCTTGCCCTGCAATGGCAGCGGCGGCAGGGCTCGCGTGTGGCGAGGCAACGGCAATTCTGCGCAGAACTGACTGCCGAAACCTGCTTCTGAGCTGATGGTCAGGCGCCCGTGCATCGCTTCACAGAGGTTGTAGGTCAGGGCCAGCCCCAACCCGGTGCCGCCGAACTGCCGGGTAATACCGGCGCCGGCCTGGGTGAAGGGCTGGAAGATTTTGACCTGGGCATCCTGGGGAATACCGATGCCGGTGTCACAAACCTCGATTCGTACGCCATCGCCGTCGCCGATGCTCGACAGACGGACGTCGACCCTGCCGAAACGGGTAAATTTGAGGGCGTTGGAGAGCAGGTTGCTGACGATTTGCCTGACCCGCGTCGGATCGCCGAGCACCAGCGCCGGGAAGTGCGGGTCGATCAGGCAAGTCAGCTCGACACTTGGTGCGGCGTTTTGCGACAACAGGTTGGCCGTGTCTTCGACCAATGAGCCAAGGTCGAACGGGATGTTTTCGAGTTCAAGCTGACCGGCATCGAACTTCGACAGATCGAGAATATCGTTGAGCAATTCCACCAGAACTTTGCCCGAGTCGTGAGCAATCGACAGCTGTTGCTGTTGTTCGGCAGTCAATGGCCCATCGAGCGATAGCGCAATCATGCCCAATAGACCATTGAGCGGCGTACGGATTTCGTGGCTCATGTTGGCCAGGAATACCGAGCGTGCTTCGGCCATGTCCAGCGCCGTACTGCGAGCCAGTTCCAGTTCCTGATTGGACTGACTGAGCCGGGTGTTGATTGCCTTGAGCTCCGCTGTGCGCGCCGAGACGATGTTTTCCAGTTGGCCGAGGTAATCGGTCAGGCGGTTTTCGGCGTTGCGCCGCTGCTGGATTTCAGTGGTGACGTTCTCGAATTGTTGGTTGGCGACTTTCACCAGCACGCCGATTTCATCGTTGGCGTGCCCTGCCGGACATTCCAGAGGCGTGGGTTCCCCGCTGCGTGAATCCCGGCTACTGAGTTCGTGAATCAGCCGCACCAGAGGTTTGGTCAACATTACATAGAACAGTGTCAACAGAATGCCGGTCAGGATCAGGCTGCGGGCGAAGCCGTTGAGCAGCGTCACCTCGGCCCGACGCAGGAAGCGATAGCCGAACGAATAAGTGTCGACGTCCAGTTTTAGTGTGCCAAGGGATTCGTTGGGCAGGTGGTCCAGATAGAGGCGGTCTTCGAATTGTCGTTCGGCACCGAACAACAGGTCGCTGATCATGCGATAGCCACTTTGCTGGCCGGGGCGCTTGACGTCGGCCAGCACGTTGCCGTTGTTATCGATCAGTCTGGCTCCGATGATTGCCGGAGAACGCAGCAGGCCCAGTGTCAGTTCCTGAGCGAGTTCGGCGTCGATGTTATAGGCGATGCGCGAGGCGGGGTTGTGGCTGATTTCCAGCAAAGACAGTATTTCGCGGTTGATGGAGGCGTCTTCACTGGCATAATCGATGCCTATTTGCAGCAGGCTGAGCAGCATGCCCAAAATGAAACCAACCAGCACGGTAAGCCGGGCTTGCTTGTAGGACAGCCGGTTGGTGAACTTGATATCCATGGGGTGCTGAACCACTTCCGTTTCCCTTCGCTGCTCAAGCATAGTCGATCATGCATGTATACCGATGTTCTCGCGACCCCGTGTACCGGGGTGATCGCTCATTGAACGCTAAGTTTCGTCGATGTATCACCATCATTACCGTGAACGTGCCCGAGGAAAAGACGTGGACTCCCGATTGAATGCTTTTCTTGAACGTGCCGACGCCGTTCTGGCTCGAATCGAACCGTTGCTGCCTGCACCTCGGCAAGCCATAGACTGGTCCCATTGCCTGGCAGCGCGCTGGCAGCGCGAGGGACGAAGCGGGTTTCTGCTGCCACTGCAAGTCAGCCTCGACATGCGCCTGTCCGACCTGATCGGCGTTGACCGGCAACTGGAGCAACTGGGACGCAATACCCGGCAGTTCCTCGATGGCATGCCGGCCAACCACGCCTTGCTCTGGGGTTCGCGCGGTACCGGCAAGTCGTCGCTGGTGCGTGCCTTGCTGGCCGAGCATGCCAAGGGTGGATTGCGCCTGATCGAGATTGAACGCGATCACCTGGCCGACTTGCCGCGAGTGGTCGAACAGATCGCCAAATTGCCGCAACGTTTCGTGCTGTTCTGCGATGACTTGTCGTTCGAGTCGGGCGAGGGTGACTACCGCGTGCTCAAGAGCGTGCTCGACGGTTCGCTCGAACAAGCGCCGGACAATGTATTGCTGTACGCCACTTCGAACCGTCGCCACCTGGTGCCGGAGAAAGAAAGCGATAACGAAAACTGGAAACGCGTCGACGGCGAACTGCACCCCAGCGAAGCGGTGGAAGACAAGATCGCGCTGTCGGATCGCTTCGGTCTGTGGCTGTCGTTTTATCCGTTTACCCAAGAGCACTATCTCAACGTCGTCGAACACTGGATCGGCCAACTGGCGGACAAGGCCGGCCTCAAGTGGCAACGGGACGAAGCGCTGGACATCCTCGCCGTGCGTTGGGCCACGGGACGCGGCAATCGCAACGGTCGTTGCGCGTATCAATTTGCCCGCTATTGGGTTGGGCTGAAACTGTTGGAGCACAAGGCATGATCGATTTACAAAAAAGCGGCCAGGGCCTCGAAGGTTACGGCATGCTGCACGCGCAGCTCGAATCGTTGCTGGCGGACGAGCGGGATTTCATCGCCAACGCCGCGCAATTTTCGGCGTTTCTGTTCAATCAGCTCGATGACCTGAACTGGGCGGGCTTCTACCTCAATCGCAACGAAGAACTGGTGCTGGGCCCGTTTCAAGGGCAGATCGCTTGTGTGCGTATCCCGTTTGGCCGTGGAGTATGCGGAACGGCGGCTGCGACCTTGCAGACGCAACTGGTCGAAGACGTGCACGCCTTCCCAGGGCACATCGCTTGTGACAGTGCATCAAACAGTGAACTGGTGGTGCCGCTGATCAAGGATGGCCGACTGATCGGCGTGCTTGACCTCGACAGCCCGAAACTTTCGCGTTTCACGGCGCAGGATCAGGCCGGAATCGAGCAGTTGGCCGCGATTTTCCTGCGCCTGACCGATTGCTGATCACCCCTTCAGGCCTGCCTTGATCAGCAGGCCTTGCACGTCCACCGCATCGATCTGTTGAGGGTCGAGAAAGCGTTCGGCGTAGAGCAGATAGATGCGCGCGTTGATGAACAGTCCAAACAGTTGCGGGTCGATGTGGGCGTCCCGGCACATGAATGCCATGATGCCCAGCGCTTCGCTCAAGGACTTGGCTTTCTTGTAGGGGCGGTCGGCGGCGGTCAGTGCTTCGAAAATATCGGCAATCGCCATCATTCGCGCCGGCAGGCTCATTTCCTCGCGTTTGAGCCGTTTCGGATAACCGGTGCCGTCCATTTTTTCGTGATGACCACCGGCGATTTCCGGAACGTTGCGCAGGTGTTCCGGGAAAGGCAGGTGGTTGAGCATCAGGATGGTCTGCACCATGTGATGATTGATGATGTATCGCTCTTCGTTCGTCAGGGTGCCGCGGGTAATGCTCAGGTTGTAGAGTTCGCCGCGGTTGTACTTGAAGGGTGGCACATTGAGCTTGAAACCCGAGGGATTGTCCGGCGCTATCAGTTCAACTGCCGGGCGTTCGAACAGATGCTCGGGTTTGTCGGCCAGCAGTGATTCAATGACCGGCAGAGTTGCCGCCGGGGTGCGGGCCTGACGCCGGTTTTCTTCCCATGAAACTCCCAAGCGGTCATCCAGGGTTCGGGTCCAGGTGCGTTGAGCGATGCTGTGCAGGCGTTGCAGATCGGCTTCGGCCATGGCTTCGCCACCGAGATTGCAACGCGCGATGAACGCAAAATCCTCATCGAGCGCCGTCAGCGCTGTATCACGTAGCGGCGCCAGTTGTTGTTCGTCGCCACCCTGGGCAATGCCTCGCCAATAACCGATCCAGACATCGCGCTTGAGCACTTCGACGCGAGTGCGGATTTCGTGGATACGGTCGTTCAGGGTTTCCAGTTTCGTGGCTTTATCGACGACGTATTCCGGGGTGGTGATCTTGCCGCAATCGTGTAGCCAGGCGGCGATGTGCAGCGCCTCCCATTCATCGTCCGTGGGTTGGTAGCTGGCGAACTCCGGGGCCTGGCTGGCCGCTGCAGCCTCGGCGAGCATCAGGGTCAGTGCTGGCACGCGCTGGCAATGGCCACCGGTGTAGGGGCTTTTCGCGTCAATCGCACCGGCCAGCAGTTTGATGAAAGCGTCCAGCAACTGTTTTTGCCTGACTTGCAGTCGCTGACTCTCGATACTCACCGCGGCCGCGCCAGACACGGCCTGAAGAAACGCTATGCGATCCGGACGCAGTTTCTCCAGATCACTGCGCTCGCCGCTATCGGCCAGCAAAAACACCAGCAGCCCCACGGTTTCGTTGTGGCGATTGTGCAGGCGGATGCCAATCAGATGGACTCGCGGGCAGGCCATTGCCAGCAGTACTTTCTGCAGGTCCCCTGCCTGTTCGAAGCCCAGGTTGGTCACTACGTTGTTGGCGCCCGACAGCTGCCGCAGCCACGTTGGGCTTTGCACGTCTTGCAGTTCATGCGCCTGGATGTCGAAGGATGACAGGGGCTGAGCGACGTCGTTAATCACCAGGCCATGCGGTTCCATGCGGTCCCCGTCGCCTTCGCGCAGGTAAATCAGGCCGGCCTGGGCCTGGCCGATTTTTACCGTTTCGAACAACACCCGTTCCAGCAGCGGCGCAAAGCGGGTCTCGGCGCTCAGGCTGTCGGTGATCTGAAAAAAGCTCGCCAGTGTGTCTTTCATGCGCGCCATCGACACGCTCAGTTGGTCAATCTCCAGCACCGGGGATCGCCGGGACAGCGGAAAGTTGAAATCGAAACTGCGTATCGCGTCCGCTTCCTGCACCAGTGCACGCAGGGGTTTGACCAGGATTCTCGACGTCAGCCAGCCAAGCGGCAGGCACAGCAACAAGGTCGCCAGCGTAATCAGCGCGCCTTGCCAGCGCATGCGGTAGGCGTCAACGAGCAATTCATCTTCCGGCACCAGCATTGCCAGTTGCAGCCCTTGGGGGCCACCCTCCTGCATGCTGCTGCGGGCCACGATCCAGTTGCGACCGGCGGCACTCAGGCGGTTGCCCTGCGTCGGGTTGTTGAGCAATGCGCCAAGACTGGGGTTCAGGTCGGCCGCCTTGATCAGGCGGGCGGACTGATCGTCGATGATCAATCGACTGCTGTCGGGGTAGGCAATGGCATTGCCCTGACCATCGAAGAGCACGATTTCGGTAGCCGGCGTCACCACATGCCTGGCCAGGGTAGCGCTGAGTGCGGCCAGGGTCAGGTCGGCGCCCATCACCACATTCTCACCGCCGCGCCGGGCCAGCGTAGTGCCAATTTCGCGGGTGGAGAAAAAGATGTAGGGCTCGGTGGTGATCTGATCGTTGTCGTCGCTGGCGCTGGAGAACCAGGCACGGCTGCGTGGATCGTAATTATCGCCGGGATTGTCCAGGCGACTGATCAACATCAGGTCTTTATCGAAAAAAAGTGATTGGGAATGAACCTGGCCGTTAGCGTCATGTTCGATGCTCCATACCTGGAATGCCGCTGTATCCGGTGCTTTGAGCAGGGCTTTCAGAGGTGCGGAGCGCAGCGGCCGCACCATGAAGAAGTCACCGTTGTCGTAGCCCAGGTACAACGAGGCGAGGTCGGGATTGTCCTGGAGTGACTGGCTGAACGGCGGGAGTAACGCCAGGCGCTGTTGCAGATCGGGAGCCTGGACTGCAGGCGCGTGCACCAGCAGGCTGAGCAAATGTCGAATCGGTTCGTAGGTCGCGTGCAGGTCCACGCGCACGTCCTGCTCAATTCGATTGAAAAGCCTCTCGCTGCTGGACAGGATGATCTGCGTGGTTTGGTGATAGTTGAAAACACCCAGCACCACCCCGGTCAGCAAAAGCAAAAAGGTGAACATCACGCTGATATGCACGTGCAACGGAAACCGACGTTGATTCGGGCGCAGTGGGCTGGGCATGCAAGTTACTCCATGATGGTTAACACACTGCTCAGCGTCCAAGCATAGTTAAGCCTCTGGCATTTCGCCTTGCTCCGTTTTGTCGATTTGCAGCAGCAATGCCTGCTCCAGTTCGAGCATCGCGTGCTCCAGTTCCGTGCAGCGCTCGGTCACTTTTTCGCGCAGCAAGCGTTCACGGCAGGCGGCTTCGAGCGCCTCGCAACAGTCGATCAGTCGGCAGGCCTGCACGATTCGCGCGGCGCCTTTGATTTTGTGGGCAATGTCCAGAAATGGTTGCGATTCGGTTGACCCCGACAGCGTCTTCAATGCCTGGCGATCCAGACGGTTACTGTTGAGCAACTCGGCCAGCAACCGCTGATTGAGCTGCGGATTTCCTCCGGTCAACTGTTGCAACGCGCGCAGGCTGAAGGCCGGTGTTACAAGAGCAGGCGCCAGGCCGTTGACCCATTGACTCAGGGCGGTCAGCGTCAGGGGCTTGAACAGGCAGTCATCCATACCGGCCTGTTTGCAGCGTTGCACTTCTTCGGGCTGCGCGTTGGCGGTAAAACCCAGCACGGTGCAGGGTGGCAATTGCAGGTGTTGTTCGTGTCGGCGAATGGCGCGCGCCAACGCGTAGCCATTCATGACCGGCATGTTGCAATCGGCGATCACCAGATCGAACCTGTCGTTTTTCCACGCCTCGAATGCTGCCTGACCATCCGCCGCAACGCGGAAACGATGGCCCAGAAACTCCAGTTGCTGACACATGAGCAAGCGGTTGGCGGCGTGATCGTCGACCACAAGGACGTGCAACGGAGCAATGGCGGTAGCGAGCGGGGTTTCAATTTTTTCCACCTGCGGCTCGCGCGGCAGCATGGGCAGGCGCAGCAACATTCGCACGTTGGTTCCTGTCCCGGGCTGACTGCTCAATTGCAGTTGGCCACCCATCATTTCGCACAGGCTGCGGCTGATCACCAGGCCCAGCCCGGCACCACCTCTGCCTGACTGGCCGGTGGCATCGGCCTGAGCGAAAGGCGCGAACAGGCGCAGTTGGTCCTCTTCACTGATTCCGATGCCGCTGTCTTCGACCTGCAACATCATGTCCACCTGATCGGGTTCGGTGGCGTGCTGCAGTCGGACGACAATCCTGACCTGGCCTTGCTCGGTAAACTTGATGGCGTTGCTGACCAGGTTGGACAGCACCTGTTTGAAGCGCAGAGGATCGAGCAGAACATCCATGGGCGGATCGGCCGATTCGAATTCCAGCAGCAGTTCGAGCGCTTTCTGCCGGGCAAGCCCATCGAAGATACGCACCACCGACGCCACGATCTCCTCAGGATTGACGCGTTCAGGGCTCAGGCTCAGGTGCCCGGATTCGATGCGTGCAATGTCGAGTATGTCTCCGATCAACTCCAGCAGGTCTTTGGCCGAGTGATACGCCACATCGATTGCCGAGCGATCGGGATGGTTGTGTTCAATGCGCTTGAGTGTCAGCTCGAGCATGCCGATCACTGCATTCATGGGGGTGCGGATCTCATGGCTCATGGTCGCCAGGAATGTGCTTTTGGCCCGGTTGGCTTCATCGGCGCGTTCTTTCGCCAAGCGCAGATCATCGAACAGTTGTCGCCGTTCGCTGATATCGATCCAGCCACCGATGATGCCTTGAACCTCACCACTTGAATCCCGATACGGAAGAATCCAGTGATAGATCGTCAATCGCCGGCCGCCGATGTGCAGCGCACGGTCGAGAATCAGCGGCGTGCCTTCGGTCACGACACGCTGGTAATCGGCCTGATACTCCAGGGCTTCGAACGCATTGCTCATCGAGCCCTGAATCACGCTTTTGCCGATGACGTCTTCGCGTTTTGCGCAGAACGCTTGCAGATAACTGTCATTGCAACTTTGCAGCAAGCCCTGGCGGTCGCGTACGTAAATCGGGTGAGGCGTACCGTTGACCAGTGAACGCATGAATTCGAACTGATCGTTCAGGGCTCGCTCGGCCGCCTTGCGCTGGTTGATCTGGCGCCGCATGTACGCGTTCCAGGCCACGGAAATCATCAGCAATACACCGGCACCTATGACGATTTGGTAGAAGAGCCGGTGCAAGGTTCGCCAGGTGTTTTGCGTGGACTCCGAATACCCACGCCAGCGGCTGTTGATGATGCCCAGTTCTTCCGGGGCGATGCTCAGCAATGCCTTGTTGAGGATGTCATTGAGCTCCTTGGCCTCGCGGCCGGTTGCCAGGGAAAAGGCTGCCTGCTCGGTGCCGATGGTGGTACTGATCTGCAGCGAGCGCTCGAACAGACGCGATGAAATGAAGTAGTTGGCGATCACCAACGAGTTGACCGCACCTTCGGCCAAACCTTCGGCCAGCATCTCTACGGCGCTGAATGTATCCGGCGTTTCAATGAGTTTTATTCTGGGAAAATCCTTGCGCAGATACTCCACCACCGGGTTGCCTTGGGCGACAGCCAGGCGTTTGCCTTCGAGCTGTTCAAGATTGAGCGGGCTGTCCGGGGCCTTGCGTGTCAGCAAGACGTAGGAGTTTTGCAGGTACGGGCGGCTGAAGTTCAGCAGGGTGTCGCGCTGCGCACTGGGGAGCAGGGCGGCGATCAGGTCGGCCTGGTTGTGCTTGATCCGTTCGATCATGTCGCTGTCACTTCGGCTGCGCTGAATGTCGAAGCGCAACCCGGTACGCAAGCGGATCAGCTCGAGCAAGTCCGCGGCCACGCCGCGAAAGTTGCCGGCGCTATCGAAAAACGTCAGTGGCGCGAAAGCTTCGTTGACCACCACTCGCACGACTGGATGTTGTGCCAGCCAGCGCTCCTCGCTGTAACTGAGTTCCAGTTTGTGATCGGTGAGCAGAATGTCGCTGCCGGCACTCCAGCGTTTGGCGATGTCTTCCCGGATGCTTACAGGAACCGCCATCAGCATCGCATTGATGATGCCGAGCAGTTGTGGATTGTTTTTGTTCACCGCGAAACTGAAACCGTGGGCTTCGTGTTTGCCGAAGTTGGCCATGCGGATGTTGTTCAGGTAGCCCTTGTTGATCATGTAATGGGTTGAAATGGTATCGCCCAGAAACACATCGGCCTGGTCGAAGGCCACGGCGTTGATCGCATTCTGGTAGGACGGATAGGACGTGATGATTGCCTTCGGATAAAGCGCTTTGACTTCTTCCTGCGGCAAGTAGTGATAGACCATGCTCAATCGCATGCCGGCGAGGCCATCGGTCAACGACCTGGTTTCACCTTCGCGTGTCACCAGTACCGGTTGATCCACGGCATAGGGTGCGGAAAGGACAATGTTGTCATTGTGGGCTTCAAACCCGTTGGCAGTTCCCAGAAGGTCAATCTTGCCGCTTTCCAGTGCCTCGATGGCAGCATTTCTGGTCGCAAAGCGTTGAACCCTGACCGGCAAGCCGGTGACAGTACCAAGGATGCCTGCGTAATCGGCAGTGAAACCTTCATAATCCTGGCCGCTGAGTGTCAGGTCGAAGGGTGGATAATCCGGTGCTGACGTTCCAAGGACCAGCGCGCGTTTATGCTCGAGCCATTGCCGTTGCGTGGCATCCAGCCGGATTTCCAGGGTGCCGGCCGTGGAGCGACTCAACAGGGCATAGTTTTC
Organism: Pseudomonas sp. Sample_22; assembly: GCF_004307635.1. Classification (NCBI taxonomy): domain Bacteria; kingdom Pseudomonadati; phylum Pseudomonadota; class Gammaproteobacteria; order Pseudomonadales; family Pseudomonadaceae; genus Pseudomonas; species Pseudomonas sp. Sample_22. The sequence goes on along the minus strand of NZ_RCNY01000031.1, from coordinate 70,795 downwards.
AGCGCCCTGTGCCGCGAACAATGAAGTGCTCAGGCACAAGCCTGCGATCATCAGTATCAGGTAATCCGTCAGGCGGCTGGGCATGGTTTTTCTCACACCAAAGCGTTGCGCTTCGCCATTTCGATGAGTTCGACCAGGGATTTGGCTTTGAGCTTTTGCATAAGACGTTTCTTGTAAGTGCTGACAGTCTTGTTGCTCAGGAACATGCCTTTGGCGATTTCCTTGTTGGTGCGGCCTTGTGCAAAAAGTTGCAATACCATCAGCTCACGGTCGTTGACTGACTTGAATAGTTCCAGTTCGGCCCAGCGAATATCATCACTTCGTACAGGGTTCAGCGCCTCGCTCGGGAAATAGTTGTAACCCGACAATACCGCTTTTATCGCGCTGACCAATTCACTGAGTTCTTCCTGTTTGCATACATAGCCCGAGGCCCCGGATTGCATGCAACGAATACCGAAAAGGGTCGGGCATTGTGCAGTTAAAACCAGTGTTTTCAGCGGAGTGCTCATGGCGTTGAAGCGGGCAAGTACTTCCAGCCCGTCAAGTTTGGGAATGCTGATATCGAGAATGACCAGATCAGGCATGCACTCGCGAACCATTTGCATGGCGTCGACCCCGTTATCGGTTTCGCCAACGACTTTAAAACCTTCGTGTTCCAGCAGCATGCGAACGGCAAGTCGGATGACAGGGTGATCGTCGACGATAAAAACGGAGTTCATAATCAAATCCCATGCGAGCTCAATAAAGCGCGCACCTTAGCTCAGATAGTCGAGGTGACGTACAAACAGCTGCGGCTGTACCTGCAATATAGGAAAGTTCCTACAAGTGATAAAGAATAGCCTTACGTGGTAACTAGGTTTTTGATGAGGGTGAATAAAAGTTACTTTGTATGTTTGTGTTTGGCAGGAAGTTTACTTCGGGGCTTTTACTGCTTTTTTTGACTGTTTTAAATTGGCTTTCAATGGTTATGTCAAGGTCAATAGTTGTATAAATTCAGATTGTTTCAATGGTTTTATCAAGTAACCAAGTAAAGGAAGGTCGTGAATGTTTGCCGAGTTTTCTATGCCATCCAGTTCTGCGGACGTCAGGCTGCTCAGCAGGATTGCTTGCCTGATCATTCCAAGCTCGCTGGCCAGTTTGACCAGCTCGATTCCAGGCATGTCCGGCAGACATTGGTCACACAATAAAATATCGAACGGCTGCTCGGCGCGGTTCATTTCCTGAAACGCACCTTGGGCACAATCGGTTGTAATCAGTCGGGTAAAACCAAAACTTTCTAATAAATATTGTGTTGCCCTGAGCTGAAACGGATGGTCTTCCACCAGCAAGATGCGCAGATTGTCCTTTATCATCTTTACCACGCTTATGATGTTGTACAAAAATAGTCGTGATTGTTTCCTGACAACTCTGAACAATCGATCAGTTCACTCGACATTGGCTGTAGGGATATTCCGCGAACGTTGAATGCTCTTGAGTTATCCGCGGTTAATCGGCCATTACGAATGACGTAATGGCCGATCTGGCTCAGTGACTGGAGCGCCCGGTCATCTCCAGCGCCATATCGCTGGCGTAGCTGTCGGTCATGCCGGCGATGAAGTCGATCATTCGTAGAAACGAGGTGTGTAAAGGGCCATGCGGGTCGGGCGCGTTGTTGCCCAGCAGGTCGAGAATCCGCCGACTCTTGAAGGATGGCGTGCGACCGTCATGCTGCTCCAGTGCCGCACCGCAAAAGGCGTTGAGCAAAATTTCCAACGTGGTGTAGGCACCGATCTCGTGCAAGGTCTTGCGTTTGTCCTGGAAGATTTTTTTGCGCGCCATGTCTTTTGCATTCAGGACGCAACGCTTGGCAGGGCCGTGCATGTGCTCCACCAGATCCCCGGGGAGCGTTCCGGCCAGCAAGGTGTGCTGCTGCTCGACGAAGGCGCGGGCAGCGGCATTGGTCAGGTGCTCGATGGCCTTGCCACGCAAAATCGCCAGTTTGCGCCGACGTGAATCCCTGGGGCCGAGCTGGCGATAGGTTTCCGGCAAATCGTCACCCACCAGGTCCAATAACAGGGACTCGACTTCGGCGTATTCCAGCAACTCCATTTCCAGGCCGTCTTCCAGATCGATCAGCGCGTAGCAGATGTCATCGGCGGCTTCCATCAGGTACACCAGCGGGTGGCGCGCCCAGCGCTGGTCTTCAAGTTGTGGCAGGCCAAGCTTCTGGGCAATCTGCTCCAGGAGCGGCAGCTCGCTTTGATAGCAGCCGAATTTGTGCTTTTTGTAACCCAGCGAATCGGCGTGCTTGGCCGTCCATGGGTATTTCAGGTAAGTGCCGAGCGTGGCGTAGGTCAATCGCGTGCCGCCATCGAACTGGTGGTACTCCAGTTGAGTCAGTACCCGAAAGCCTTGGGCGTTGCCTTCGAAATTGAGGAAGTCATTGCGCTCGGCTTCGCTCATCGCGTCCAGCCAGCCCCGGCCAGCGGCTTGTTGGAACCAGTGGCGAATCGCATCTTCGCCAGAGTGGCCAAACGGTGGGTTCCCGATGTCATGGGCCAGGCAGGCCGATTGAACGACCATTCCCAGGTCGCTGGGGTCGCACCAGTCTGGCAGGGCGTTGCGAATGGTTTCGCCGACGCGCATCCCCAGCGATCGGCCGACGCAACTGACTTCCAGCGAGTGCGTCAGGCGGGTGTGAATGTGGTCGTTGCTGGACACCGGATGAACCTGGGTCTTGCGTCCGAGGCGGCGGAACGCACCTGAGAAAATGATCCGGTCATGGTCTTTGTGAAAAGGGCTGCGGCCGAGCTCTTGCGGGCTATGCAGCGGCTTCCCAAGGCGTTCGCGGGTAAGCAGGGTATGCCAATCCAAGGCTGGTTCTCTCCGTCAGGTGACTGATGAGCCTAGCTTCCCGGTTCACACTGCGACCTGCAAGTGGCACGCGGGATGACCCCCTCGATGAAGAGGTTCATCCCGCATGTTTTTGCTGCGTACAAACAGCAGCGTGGCCGCTACTGTTTGCGCGAGGAGCCTTGCATGACCAGCTTGACCAGAGGTCCCAGGGTGGTGCCCAGTCGAACCAGCCGAGTCAGGCTGCTGATGCCACCGCCATGTTTTGCGCCCTTGCCGGTCAGAAAACCAAGCAAGGTGACGGCGGCCACACCCCACAGTGGAGCGTGCTTGATACCGAAACCGTCCTGCAAATTTTGCGTCATGCCGCGAACACGCTGCAGGGGCTGCAGCAGTTGGCCCGATTCATGGCGGATTTCCTGGCGATGCATTTCCATGCGCAGGCGGATCAGCGCCTTGCGCATTTCCGTACGCGAACTGTTTCTTGGAAGTTCAGGCAGGTTCATGGCAGCAGACGCTCCCGATCATTGGCCAGTTCTTCCAGGGTGCCATGGAAGGGCGAGGATTCATCGAAGATGGCTGCTCTCAAACGCATGCCGCAGAAGATCGCTGCCAGGGTGTAGAACACGCAGAGCCCGATGATCGCCGCCAGACGATAAGTGTCCCAGAACAGAATCAGCACCAGCGTTGATAGCCCCACGAGCAACAGCAAGGCAAATACCAACGCCAGGCCTGCAAACAGCAGCAAGCTTACGGTGCGGGCCTTCTGCTCTTGCAACTCGATGCCAAACAGTTCGACGTGACTGTGCAGCAAGCCAAGGAATGCAGCACCCAGGCGCCGCGATGAGGAACTTGGGCTGGTCTCGGGCGAGACGGGGTCACCGATCGCCATAATCAGCGCCGTGTCGCCAGAAGGCCAATCAGGAAACCCACGCCGGCGGCAATCCCGACCGATTGCCAAGGGTTGGCCTGGACATAATCTTCAGTGGCGGTGACGGCAGCTTTGCCGCGCTCGCGCAGGGAGTCTTCAGTCAGTTTCAAGGTTTCCCGCGCCCGCAGAAGACTGTCGTGGATCTGGTCTCGCAGCTCATCCGCCTGATCACCGGCCAGAGACGCGGTGTGCTCGAGCAACCGTTCGGTGTCGCTGACCAGTGTCTGAAAATCGCTCATCAGGATTTCTTGAGCAGTCTTTGCCTTGATGCTGGCCATTGGTGATCTCCATAAGTGGCTTTCTGAAACGTTCGAGTATGAGCCTTGCGCGAAGGTTCAGTACAAATGACTGGTACAACTTTTGCTGTGTCGTGGTGCGCCGGCCTGTCCGGATGCGCTGTTGCTGGGCAAGGTTTGCCTGAAACCATAACTCAAACAATCGAAACCCGCGCGATTTGTCCGGCCCCGATCGGACTTGACGAACCCTGTGCTTCAAAGCGGTTCATCGGGAGTGAGCTAGTCGTTTTGATAGGTCACAACTTGGTGCATGGATTGCCCGCGCGAACTGCTTTGGTGCTTTTTTCAGCCTTAAGGTCTGCCAAATCCATGGAAAATATGCAAAGCGCTGTGGACAGCCTGGTCCATAGTTCCAACACGTTGTTCATTCTGATCGGCGCCGTCATGGTTCTGGCCATGCACGCCGGGTTCGCCTTCCTCGAAGTCGGAACGGTCCGACAAAAAAACCAGGTCAACGCATTGTCGAAAATCCTCAGCGACTTTGCGATTTCAACGTTGGCTTACTTCTTTATAGGCTATTGGATCTCCTACGGTGTCACCTTTATGCAACCGGCGGCGGTGATCAATGCCGATCATGGATACGCTCTGGTGAAGTTTTTCTTTTTGCTGACTTTCGCCGCGGCGATCCCGGCAATCATTTCCGGAGGTATCGCCGAACGGGCGAGATTCGTGCCGCAACTGTGTGCGACGGCACTCATCGTGGCGTTCATTTATCCCTTCTTTGAAGGCATCGTCTGGAATGGCAATTTTGGTTTGCAAGCCTGGCTGCTGGCGCATTTCGGCGCCGGTTTCCACGACTTTGCCGGTTCTGTTGTCGTCCATGCCATGGGCGGCTGGCTGGCACTGGCCGCGGTGTTGTTGCTGGGACCACGCAATGGGCGCTATCGCGAAGGGCGGTTGGTGGCGTTCGCACCGTCGAGTATTCCGTTCCTGGCATTGGGTTCGTGGATTCTCATTGTCGGCTGGTTCGGTTTCAACGTGATGAGTGCGCAAACCTTGCAGGGGGTCAGCGGGCTGGTGGCGATCAACTCCTTGATGGCCATGGTCGGGGGCACAATGGCGGCCCTGATTGTCGGCCGCAACGATCCCGGCTTTCTGCACAACGGCCCATTGGCCGGACTGGTGGCGATCTGCGCCGGTTCCGACCTCATGCATCCGGTGGGAGCACTCGTGACCGGCGCCGTCGCCGGGGCACTGTTTGTCTGGTGCTTTACCGCCGCGCAGAGCAAATGGCATATCGACGATGTGTTGGGGGTCTGGCCGTTGCATGGCTTGTGCGGTGTGTGGGGCGGGATCGCCTGCGGCATCTTCGGCCAGAGCGCATTGGGTGGGCTGGGGGGCGTTAGCCTGATCAGCCAGTTGATCGGCACCGCGTCAGGTGTGATGGTGGCGTTGGCCGGCGGCTTTGCCGTGTACGGCACGATCAAGGCGTTCCACGGTTTGCGACTGAGTCAGGAAGAGGAGTACTACGGCGCGGATTTGTCGGTGCACAAGATCGGTGCTGTCAGTCAGGATTGACCCTTCCACCGCCTTCGGCCCGGGCTGGAAATCGAGCCGGAGGCGGTAGCGGTCCCTGGCTACAGGCCAGATATTACAATGGCTCGACGGTTTTTCAGGGCAGGCCTAGAATGGTCACTTAATTTCTTCGGTTGAGCCCTCATGCTTCCTGAATGTCAGTTGTTCGGCACCCTGGGGTGCCATCTCTGTGAAGTGGCCGAAGCCATGCTGATGGAATTCGTCGAGCGTGGTCTGCTGGTGGAACTGGTGGATATTGCCGACGACGAAACCTGGTTTGCGGCTTACAGCCTGCGCATTCCGGTGTTGCGCCGGGTCGATACAGGGGCTGAACTGGGTTGGCCCTTCAGTGCCGATGATGTGGTGGCATTTTTGCGGTAGAAATTTTCCCGGCACGACGTTCCCGCCTGTCGAACTTTGCGATTGATCCTCTTGGCTTAAAGGATGGTATTCGGATACTGTATGCGCATACAGTTATTCGCAATGCAGCCTTGCCGCCGCCGGTTATCGGCTGAAGCGTGCGGGTGCGGGCGTGAGAGGGAAGAATCGTGGTCAATGTCGAGCAATTGAAAAGCAGCGTCAACCTGATGTCGGTGGACGTGGTACGTGAGGCGGTCCTCGAGTTGCGTCTGGACGGTCTGGTAACGGAGGGAAAAACTCCGTTCAACAAGGTCCACTTCAATACCTGTTTTGCAGAAATCGAAGCCTTGTTCCAGCGTGCTGGCTATCACCGGCAACTGGATGTGGTGGGCTATCAGGGCTTGTTGTATGCGCTCTACGATCCGGGGCGTTGGGAGGCGGTCGATGTACTGCGCTGGCTGAAGGAGTACACCGAGGCAGCGGCGCGCAGGCAGATTCCAGCCTGAAGAATCTCTGCTAGGTTCGCCCCCGTTGCTGTTGGATAATGCCGTTCTGCATTGAGGGTTAGAACGTTCGTATGTCCACTTCATCTTTTTCTGCCGCACACAGCCAGGCCAGCACGCTCTATTTGCCACCTGGCCCGTGGCGGACCGTAATCGAATGCCTGTGCGAGCATTTCAGCGCCATCAGTCGTGATCAGTGGCTGGACAGGGTTGCGCGAGGCCGCGTTCTCGATGGGCACGGAGTGCCGATCGCCGTTGATCTGCCGTACAAGGAAGGTTTACGGATTCACTATTTTCGCGAAGTGCCAGACGAAAAAACCATCCCCGTGACGGAGTCGATCCTGTACGCGGATGAGCATCTGGTCGTGGCGGACAAACCGCATTTTCTTCCCGTGACCCCGGCCGGGGAATACGTGGAGCAGACATTGCTGAGACGGCTGATCCGCCGTCTCGATAATCCCCATCTGGTGCCCCTGCATCGCATCGACCGCCATACCGCTGGCCTGGTGCTGTTTTCCGCCAACCCGCAAAGTCGTTCGGCGTATCAGTCCCTGTTTCCAACACGGCAGATCGAAAAACGCTACGAAGCCATTGCCCGGGCATTACCTGATCTGTCTTTTCCGCTGATCCATAAAAGCCGACTGATTGATGGCGAACCGTTTTTCCGCATGCAGGAAGGTCCGGGCATCAGCAACACCGAGACGGCGGTGGAGGTCAGGGAAAAAAATGGCGATCTGTGGCGTTATGGGCTCTATCCGGTGACGGGCAAGAAGCACCAGTTACGGGTCCACATGACAGCTTTGGGCGCCAGCATCTGTAACGATCCGTTTTATCCCCAGGTACTCAAGGACGTGGAAGATGACTACGCCAATCCTTTGAAGCTACTGGCGCAAGGGCTGAAGTTTGTCGATCCGGTCAGTGGAGAGGACCGGGAATTCGAGAGCTCGATCACCCTGCAATGGTGATCCCGGAACTGAAATAGAATTTTCACCCGGGTTTGCAGTCATTTGATCATGCACCACAAATGTGGCGATCAATGATCCCGGAACTGCGACACGCAATCCCGGGACTGTCCAAGCCTGGAGATACTCATGAAACGTACCGTTTTTGCTGGAATGTTCATTTGCGCTGCAATGCTGGCCTCTCCCGTTTTCGCCGCTGACAATGACCTTTGCGCCATCAAGCTTCAGGAGCTCAAGGACAAAGTAACGAGCCTGCCAGCCACATCCGAAAACACCACCATGGAAATCAAGCGGATGCAGGCAAGCGCTGAAGCAGCCCGGGCGGCCAACGATGACAAGAAATGCATCACCGAAGCCACACAAGCGTTGGCCCGGGTCGATAAACTGAACAACGAGCCGAATCCATAGCCCTTCGGTACTCATGAAACAGACAAAAAAATGCCCCGATTGGTCGGGGCATTTTTTTATCCGGTATTCACCGCGAAGATTACAGCTCTTTAACGGTACGAACCTGATCCTTGTTGATGCGGGTCTGTTTGCCATCCAGCTGTTCAAATTCGTAGAAGCCCGAATCATCGTCATATTGTGGCGTGTCGACGGCCTGGATTTCGCGACCGTCATTCAAGGTGATCACTGTAGGCGATGCGCAACCGGCGAGGGTGGCGAGGCCCAGTGCGAGCATGAAAGTGGCCAGGGTCCGTTGAGTCATGGTGTGTCTCCGAAATGAATTCTTTAGGTTACCTGAGCTTGAGACGTGAACGGCGCCTGCAAGTTCCTTGGGTAGTGTCAGTCTGACACAGTGTCGTGCGTGCTTAACAGGTCCGGCGTGTTGAGGTTGGCCAGGCGAGGGTCGTTATCGGGGCACTGCAGAGCAGTAGCGCCCAACTTGCGCATCAATCGCCCCGGGCTTCGTTCGCCCTCTTGCCAGGCACTTTCAAAGTCTGCGCGAAGGGCTACGGGGATGACGCACAGCAACGGTTCCCAGTGTTCGTCATGGCGCAACATCAACGGTTTGTCGGGATGCAGGCTGGCGGTTTCACGCATGCTGGCAAGCAGGGCAGCATCGATGCGGGGAACGTCACATGGCAAGACCAATAAATGCGAATGGCGGGCTGCTTTCAAGCCGGCACGAATGCCGGCCAGCGGCCCAGGGAAGTCGCCTTCGTCGTCATGAACCAACTGGTCGGCGTAGGCAGCGTACTTATCCATGTTGCGATTGCAGGAAATGATCAGGTCATCGCTCAGGGGGCGCGTCTTGCGATGCAAATGCGCGATCAGCGGCTCGCCGTGCCATTCCAGTAACCCTTTGTCCTGTCCGCCCATGCGTTGGCCGCGCCCGCCTGCCAGGAGCAGAATGGAGCAGGACGGCAATTGTGCAATCGAAGTCATGGCAGTTCTCCAGGGGGGCGGCGAAAAAAGGGGGCGCTGTGATATAACACCGGGCTGTTTCTCCTACAACTGGACGAGCCTATGAAAGCCAAGGCTGATGTACCTTTCGCGCCGCTGAACATTGCGGTGTTGACGGTCAGCGACACCCGTACCCTGGAAACCGATACATCAGGTCAGGTGTTTGTCGACCGTTTGACGGCGGCCGGCCATAACCTGGCGTGCCGTGTACTGCTCAAAGATGATCTCTACAAAATTCGTGCGCAAGTCGCCAACTGGATTGCCGACGAGGTCGTGCAGGTCGTGCTGATAACTGGCGGCACCGGTTTCACCGGTCGCGACAGTACTCCGGAAGCGGTGAGCTGCCTGCTCGATAAACAAGTTGATGGGTTCGGTGAACTGTTCCGCCAGATCTCCGTAGCGGACATCGGCACGTCTACGGTCCAGTCCCGCGCCTTGGCTGGCCTGGCGAATGGCACGCTGGTCTGCTGCTTGCCTGGTTCGACCAATGCGGTGCGTACCGGTTGGGACGGCATTCTTGGCGAGCAGTTGGATTCACGCCATCGCCCATGCAACTTCGTCACTCATTTGAAACAGGCAGCCCCTTGTGAATCCCGTGGGTAAGCCGGGCAAGACCGGTAGCCTGATGCCCGTTGAGGCAGCACTGGCGCGGTTACTGGAAATGGCGGACGCCACGAGAATTCTTCAACGTGAACGCTTGCCGTTGGCTCAGGTTCAGGGTCGTGTGTTGGCGGATGATCTGCTGTCGACGCTGGATCTCCCGCCGTGGCCGAACAGTGCCATGGATGGCTATGCGCTACGTATTGCTGACTGGACCGGAGAACCACTGGTTGTCAGCCAGAAAATTTTTGCAGGCAAGGTTCCCGAGCCCTTGCAGCCAGGCACCTGTGCCCGGATATTCACCGGGGCGCCTGTTCCCGCCGGCGCCGATTGTGTCGAGATGCAGGAAAACGCTGAAGTCCAGTCGGACGAGCGAGTAGCGTTTACCGAAGTCATGAACCCCGGGCAAAACATTCGACCACAGGGCCAGGAAACGACTGTCGGAGAACTGGTTTTGCCAGCGGGTACGCGCCTGGGGCCGATCGAGCAAGGTTTGGCTGCGTCGTTGGGTTGTGCTGAGCTGGACGTGGTTCGCAAGATCCGCGTCGCGGTTCTGTCCACTGGCGACGAGTTGATTGAGCCAGGTCAAGCATTAGGCCCAGGGCAGATCTATAACAGTAACCGCGTGCTGCTCTGCAGTTGGCTGCAGCGTTTGGGTTGTGAAGTGGTCGATGCCGGTATTCTTCCAGACGATCTTGTCACCACGCGCGCGCGACTCGGCGAACTGAAAGATGTCGATTTGATTCTCTCGACCGGCGGTGTATCGGTGGGTGAGGCCGATTTTCTGGGCATTGCCTTGCGGGAAGAGGGTGAGTTGAGTTTGTGGAAGCTCGCTATCAAGCCGGGCAAGCCGCTGACATTCGGACATTTTCGTGGTGTTCCGGTCATCGGTCTGCCCGGTAACCCGGCGTCGACGCTTGTGACCTTTGCCTTGTTGACCAGGCCTTATCTTTTGCGTCGTCTGGGCGTCAAGGATGTCGCGCCGTTGAACATGCAAGTGCAATGCGGCTTTGACTGGCCCATTGCAGGCAATCGACGCGAATACTTGCGCGGTCGCCTTGAGAACGGTCGGGCGATCATCTACAAAAATCAGAGCTCTGGCGTGCTGCGCAGTGCCGCCTGGGCTGATGGACTGGTTGAAGTCATGGAAGGGCGCACGTTGGTCGCAGGTGATAGCGTTAGTTTCATTCCGTTGAGTGAAGTATTGATTTGATTCTCGCGGCAATGAAAGCTCGCAAGCCCGGTTGACGAAACCGGGTTTTGCGTTTGGGTGGCTTAATGAGCCAGCAGCAGTGTGACAAGCTGATCGAAGCGACTGTTGGCGATCCAGCCAAGCAGTCCCAGGACCACCGCCGTTCCGCCCGCGGAATAGGCGAGTCTGTGTTTTATTGACCTGACGTCATTGCGCACTTCTTCCATGTCCTTGCGAATGTATTTCAGGTGTGTCTCCAGCTCGATGACGCGAGGTTCCATATCGACTTCTCCCTTGGGTTTTTTGCTGCTTGCGAAATCCGTCAGATGATCAGTGCGTTGTGCAGCGGTGGGCACGACCGGCATCACTGGAAGCCTGATGTCATGGTTTTGCATGGCACGTCCTTGTGTTTGTCCTGCTGCTGAGTGAAATCCGTAGACACCAAGGTGTACCAATCACAGGTATTGGTCAATTGAGCGGATTCCTAAGGTTTTGTGGGAAAAATCCCGTCTTGCAGGGCTTCTAGGGCGCCCGTCTGGAAAAAGATCGTCAGCGTGCAACTTTTAGTGGGGGCAAGGAGGTCAACATCTTCCATACGCCATTCAATTCCGGGAGTGAACACCATGAGTGAACGCAAGGCGCTGTTGATTCTGCATGGCAAGCAGGCGCTCAACGAGGATGTGCGCGCTGCCGTTGAAGCCAGGCGTGAACAGGGTTGGGAGCTCGCCGTTCGATTGACCTGGGAAGCTGGCGATGCGCAGCGCCTGGTGGAAGAGGCACTGGCCGCGGGTTACCCGAAAATCGTTGCGGGCGGGGGCGACGGCACCTTGCGTGATATTGCCGAGGCCATGGCCGCGCAGTCGACGCAGGCAAGCCTGGTGCTGATGCCTCTTGGAACGGCCAATGACTTTGCACGCGCCGCTGGCGTTCCTCTGGAACCTGCGCTGGCTCTGGATCTACTGGACGTCGCTGCGAGTTCCATCGATCTGGGCGAGGTCGGTGGGCAAGTCTTTCTCAACATGGCTACGGGGGGATTCGGCAGTCAGGTCACAGCCAATACTTCCGAGGACCTGAAAAAGGTGCTCGGTGGTGCGGCCTATCTGTTCACCGGTTTGTCACGGTTCAGTGAGCTGCACGCCGCTTACGGTGAACTGCAGGGGCCGGACTTTCATTGGAGCGGAGAGCTGCTGGCCCTGGGCATCGGCAATGGCCGGCAGGCTGGCGGCGGACATGAATTATGCCCGCAAGCCCTGGCGGACGATGGACTGCTCGATATCAGCATTTTGCCAGCGCCACAGGAAGTGGTCGGGACCTTGAAAAGCTTGCTGACGGATGGATTCGGCATCGATAGCATGTTTGTCCGCGCCCGACTGCCGTGGGTCGAGATCAAGGTGGCTGAGGGGTTGTACATCAACCTCGATGGCGAACCGCTGGAGGGTGACAATCTGCGCTTCTGCGCGCAGCCGGGAGCATTGCGAGTGCATCTGCCGGTCGACTCTCCATTGTTGAGCGTAAATGAGGTCGTCAATCGTCCAGACTGATGATTTGCTCGCGCACGGCAAACAACACCAGGCCAGCCACATCGTAGATCTGCAGGCGCTTCATGATTTGCGAGCGGTGGGTCTCGACCGTCTTGACGCTCAAGCCCAAGCCGTTGGCAATTTCCCGAGTGGATTTCCCGCGAACGATCAGGCGCAGGATTTCCAGTTGGCGGGCGGTCAGGTTGTGCGAGTCTGCCGGGGCCGGGTGTTTCTGGTTGCGGGTCAGTGCCTGGTTGATCACGGTATGGGCGATCGCCGGGCTGAGGTAGCGTTCATTGTTACGCAAGGCTTGCAGCGCATGCTCCAGTTCAGTAGCCGTCGTGTCTTTGAGTAAATAGCCGTGGGCCCCGGATTCGAGCGCTTGCATGATCAGCGCGGGGTCAGTGTGCATCGACAGGATCAGCACCTTGCTTTGCGGGCGAATCCTTTTGAGTTGCTGCAAGGCTTCAAGGCCGCCGGTCTGCTTCATGGAAATATCCAGCAGGACGATATCCGGGGACAGGTGTTCGACCATCGCGAGCAATTGTGAGCCGTCATTGGCCTCGCCAATGACGTCGTAGCCAGGAAGGTCCAGCACCAGGGCGCGCACGCCAGCCCTGATCAGCGAGTGGTCATCCACCAGAAGTAAGTGACAAGTCAATGCATAACCTTATTCGTACTGGCCCGCTCAAGCGCACGGGGCGCCCAGGGGAAGAGTGCTTGGATTTGCGTGCCTTTGCCAGGCTCGCTGGTAACGGTCAATGTACCGCCCAGCTGGCTGATCCGCTCCGACATTCCAGCCATTCCGCGCTGCCCCTCGCGGCCCGGATCAATGGCAGGCGCAAAACCTTGGCCGTCATCACTGATCAACAAGCTCAATCCCTGGGGCAAGCGTTTAAGACACACCAGCAGATTCTTTGCCTCGGCATGTCGCAGCATATTGGTGACGGCTTCCTGGGTAATGCGAAATGCCGCGACGGCCATTTCTTCCGGTATGCCGGTCAGGCGTTGATGGCATTCCAGGCTCCAATGCACCGGGGAGTTGGCCAGCGTCTTGAGTAAATGCGCGCGCAGACTGGCTTCGAGGCCCAGGCTGGTCAGTTGCCGAGGATTGAGGATGGCCGACACATCGCGCACTTTGGCGAGCGTCTCCTCCAGCGTGTCGCAAAGTACCGCACATTGCCCCTGAAGCTCTTCCGGCATTCGGCGTTTGAGCCAGTCACTTTGCAGTTTTGCAGCAGTCAGCAATTGGCCGATGTCGTCATGCAGCTCCCGACTCAGGCGATGGCGCTCGTTCTCCTGAACTTGCAGGAGTCGGTCGGCGAGTTCTTGCGGTTGAAACTTGATCGACTTGCGCGACAGGCGATATTGCACCCAGACACAGCCAAGTGCCGCGATATCCAGTATCAGCAGGCCGAGGGGCAGGCGAGTGGACAGGCCGTAGATGAGCAGACTGCCGAGCGTCGAGCTGGCACATAGCAATAGCGTGAACCGGCGAGCGTTTTCTCGTGAGGGTGGCCACATGGTGATTGACTTGAAACTGGCGTACATAGCGGATGGAGCCAATGGAGGTTCGCTGCGGGCAGACCGGTCATGGCTGACGGATCTCTGTTTTGTAGTGTCATGCATGGACTTCAACGGGACGTACTATCTGAATGAGAAATCCAGGATGGAACTTGGTCGTTGCAGTCACCCACAATCACATCGCCATTAATTGACGTCAACTAATGGGCGCCATAATAACACCGAACATACCGTTGGTCGCGCTTGGGTTATATGTCCAGGAAGTCAGGAAACAGTCCGTTTTGTACGGTAGTTCCATGTTGGGAAATGTGTGGTCGCTGCTGTCACCGGTTCCCCTTGAACATAGGGGTTTGGATCCATTTGCGCCAAGCGACGCTCTGAACGAGCTGGCAGGAAAAACGCAGGAATAATGGTTTGTTCGAAGATGTCGTTAATGGGTACGTAATGTTCAATTACGACCTGTACTTGGCCAGGTTATATAGCGCCGTTGGCCACAAACACAGGGAGTTGCGCTCTATTGATGGCATTCAAGCCTGGCGTTCCATATAGGAAACGAGTGTAAACGGTCTGGAATTAACCGCAGGCTGGAAATGCTGCTGACCGACCTGGAAGGCGAACGCTTCGATCAGGGTCGTCTGTTCGCTTTCGTCGAGACTGAGTTGGCCGGTCTTCTGATCGATCAACTCAAGTTGCCAGGCGATCAACGTCAGGCAGTCCTTGAGCGCGGCCAGGGCTTCGTCGTGCAGATCCATGTGATGCTGCGCATGATTGAGCAAGCCGTGGATGTGCAACGAAAACTCTGAAACGGCCGCCAGTGCGAGGGCATCGGCCTTGCTGGCGAGCTTGAGAAGGGTGCTGAGCAAGCAGTCGATGGCGTCCTTGTCATTGCTGATCAGTTGCAGGTGACTGAGGCATTCTTCGGTTTTGGCCAGGAGGGTTTCGGCTTCGACAAGAAACTCCGGGACCCGCTTTGCCCATTCTGTGCGATTGTTCGGCATGCTTATCTCCACAACGTCATGTCAAATGAGGGGATGTCGTGTGTGTCGACGAGGACGATTGTCGCCCCGGCGTAACCGGGTCGTCGTGAGATCGCGCTCTGGCCGGCAGGAGAGCAGGCTGGAGAAGTCAAAAGGGTAGCTGGCCACTTACTTGCGATCGCACACAAAAGCCTGACTCCGTTCATGCAATGAGAATGGCGTCACATTAATGGCTATTGGATATCGCGAATATCAGGTTGCACCTGATTGTTGCTAGGGGAATCCCTTACGCAACGGAACCTGACGCGTAAACTATTGTCGCGCCTGGGAAATGTAGCAGATGAAAATACAACGCCAGTAAAGCATGATGTTAATGTGACATCAATGTTTGGACGCGGCATTTTGAACAGGGTCAAGGTCCGGCAAATACAGCCGATAACCCTCTATTAGTGATTTCATCAGTACAAGCCCAGGAGTGATTGATGGCCGGCATTCTCGATACGGTAGACCAACGTACGCAACTGGTGGGTGAGAATCGCCTGGAAATTCTGATGTTCCGGCTTGCCGGGCGGCAATTGTTCGCAATTAACGTGTTCAAAGTGCAAGAAGTCCTGCAATTGCCAAAGTTGACGTTGATGCCCCAGCGGCATCCGTTTGTGTGCGGTGTGGTCAACCTGCGTGGCCAGACTCTGCCAGTGATCGACCTGTCCCAGGCGATCGGCATGCGTCCACTGGTGCCCGGCCCTGGCAGCACGATCATCGTCACTGAGTACAACCGCTCGGTGCAGGCATTCCTGGTTGGAGGTGTGGATCGCATCGTCAACATGAACTGGGAAGCGATTTTGCCGCCGCCGACCAGCGCCGGTCGCCAGCATTACCTGACTGCCATCAGTAAGGTCGATGACCAATTGGTGGAAATCATTGATGTCGAAAAGGTCCTGGCCGAAATCGTCCCTTATAACGCCAAGGTGTCCCGCGACAAGCTTGATGATCCGGTGCTGGAGCGCGCCCGTGGTCGTGAAGTACTGCTGGTGGATGACTCCAATGTGGCGCTGGCGCAACTGCGCGACACGTTGGGTCAGCTAGGGGTGAAAATGCACATCGCCAGCGACGGTTTGAAGGCGCTGAACATGCTCAAGGCCTGGGCCGATACGGGTGTGAACATGACCGACAAACTGCTGATGGTCTTTACCGATGCGGAGATGCCGGAAATGGACGGTTATCGCCTGACCACGGAAATTCGCAATGACCCACGCTTGCGCGGTCTGTATGTTGTGCTGCACACGTCGTTGTCCGGCAGTTTCAATGATTCGATGGTCAAGAAGGTCGGCTGTGACAACTTCCTCTCCAAGTTCCAGCCGGACAAACTCGTCGACGTGGTGCGCCAGCGCCTGATGCTCGACGCCGTTCCAGCCTGACCTTCGCACATGAGGCTGGCGTTGAGTCAGCCTTTGATTCGGCGATCAAGCTCGTATAGGGTGGCGTTTTTGGTCCATCAGGGAGCTGGTCATGCTGCGTCTGAGTGCGCTTTATCGTTATCCGTTGAAATCCGGCAAGGGCGAAATCCTGCAACAGATCGGTCTCGACAAGCTTGGCCTCGATGGGGATCGACGCTGGATGCTGGTGGACGAGGCCAGCGGGCGTTTCCTGACCCAGCGAGCGGTGGCGAAAATGAGTCAGCTGTCGGCGTTGTGGAATACTGCTGGCGGTTTGACCCTCAGTGCCCCGGGCCATGCGCTGATTGATATCGCCTTGCCCGCCAGCGACGCCGAACTGCGCGGTGTGACCATCTGGCGCGATACGCTGCGTGTGCCCGATGCCGGTGACGCCGCAGGTGCCTGGGTCAGTGAATTTATCGGTAAACCGACGCGCCTGGTGCAAGTGCCACTCGACCGTGCAAGAACCACCCAGGCCGGATATGGCAAGGATGACGATCAGGTTGCGTTCGCGGATGGCTTTCCGTTGTTGTTGATCGGGCAGGCGTCGCTGGACGATCTGTCGGAAAAAGTCGGGCGGCCTATGGAAATGCTGAGATTTCGCCCGAATCTGGTGATCGAAGGCGCTGATGCGTTTGCCGAAGATGGCTGGAAGCGTATTCGCATTGGTGAAGTCGAATTCCGTGTCGTCAAGCCGTGTTCACGTTGCATCCTGACCACCATCGACCCTCAGACCGGCGAACGCAACACCGATCGCGAACCGTTCGCCACTTTGCAAAAATATCGGTCCGAAGCGGATGGCGCGATGTTCGGGCAAAATCTGGTCAACGACGGTAATGGCCGGCTGGAAGTCGGCATGCCGGTGACCATCCTTGAATAGAATCGGTGAATAAAAAAATGCCCGCGTCCTTGGATGCGGGCATTTTTTGCGCTGTGAAACCCAGGGGATCAGCCGTGGTATTCGCACAGGTAAGCGGTGTCGACGGCCACTTTCAGCTGGAACTTGCTATTGGCAGGCACGTTGAACTGGCTGCCGGCGGCGAAGGTTTCCCAGTCGTTGCTGTCTGGCAGCTTGACGGTCAGGGCGCCGGACACCACGTGCATGACTTCACGCTGGGCAGTGCCGAATTCATATTCGCCCGGAGCCATGACGCCGATGGTCGCCGGACCGTCAGCGGTGCCAAAGGCGATCGACTTGACGGTGCCGTCGAAGTACTCGTTGACTTTAAACATGGGCGATTCCTCGAAAAGGGCTAAAAATGGCCGGCCAGTATGCACAAGGCCTTTGTTGGCGTCACCTGTCTAAAGCGGTAGAACCAGTGGTAGCAGTCGTGCGGTATTGCGAGCGTCTTCCAGCGCCCGATGCTGCTGACCGGTAAATTGCAGACCGGCCAGTTGCAAGGCGCCATTGAGGCCCAGCGGACGTTCCAGCCGTCGGGCTTTGGCAAAGCGTTGTTTGAGATTCATGTGCTGGATGCGACTCAAGACGCTGTCGAGTTGCAGGCGCTGCCATTCCTGCAGCAATTGCTTGCGATCGTAATCGCCCCAACTGGCCCAGCCTTCGAGGCGGCTGTGATGTTGGCCGAGCCAACGCTCGAACAAGGGCCAGACATCGCCCAAGGGTTGCGCGGTATCGATGTTGGCTTGGGTGATGTGCGTCAGGTCCCGGCAAAATGGTGTGAGCAACGGTCGGCGCGTTGGGCGGACAAATCGCTGGAAATGATCCAGTTCACGTCCCTTGCGATCCACCAGGGTGGCACCGATTTCGATGATTTCCATTTCTGTAACGGGCCAGCCACCCTCGTCGGTGGTGGCTTCCAAATCAATGACCAGCCAATGAGGCATCGCAGGGTTCCTGGTATCCGCGTCCTGATAGCCTTTGAGCGTAGCCAAACCCGGCGGTTCCGCCTAGCGGCTTATTCGACCTCCAACAGAATCTGGCGGTTTTTCACCTGGTCGCCGACCCGAACCTGCAAGCGCTTGAGCACGCCGTCGATGCCGGATTTGAGCGGATGCTCCATTTTCATCGCCTCGAGCACGACCAAAAGCTGGCCTTTGCTGACGGCGCTGCCCTCGCTGACCAGCACGTCGACGATCGCGCCGTCCATCGGCGCCTTGAGGGTGCCTGAACTGACGTTGGCCTGGCTGCTGACCCGGGCCTGGGTTCGGTCCTCCAGCGCCAAGCTGCCGGGGCGGGTGAACAGGCACAGTTGTTTGCCCTCAAGGCGATAGGCATGGCGTTGACGGATCCCGTCGATTTCCAGCGTGGCCCAGTGTCCGTCGCTGTGAATGAGCTTCACCTCAAGACTGTGGCCGACGGCTTCAATCCGGTAGATCTCTCCCGGTCCGGCGTTCAACACCACCGACCATTGCTGATCCTCCAGGCCGAGGCGATAGTGCAGCGGCACGCTGGCGTTATTGCGCCACCCGGCCAATGAGGCACGGTGCGTCCCGGCCGAGGCCTGATAGAGCAGGGCGGCGGCGATTGCCAATTGCTCAGGGTTGGGCGCAAAGGGTTGCAGGCACGGATGATCGGCAAACGCTTGGGCGATCAATCCAGTGCTGAATTCTCCAGCGATGAATGCCGGATGTTGCAACAGGCTGGCGAGCAGGCGCTGATTGCTTTGCATGCCCAGCAGAACGCTGTCCTGCACCGCCCGCAGCAGCTTGCGCCGGGCCTCTTCGCGGGTGGCGCCGTAAGCAATGATTTTGCCCAGCATCGGGTCATAGAAGGGGCTGATGTTCTGACCCTCGATCAGACCGTGGTCGACCCGCACGCCGTCGCGCAAAGCGGGTTCCCACCCCGCAATGCGTCCGGTTTGCGGGAGGAAGCCTTGGGCGGGGTCTTCAGCATACAAACGTACTTCCATGGCGTGGCCGGTGAGTTGTACTTGCTCCTGACGCAATGGCAGCGGTTGGCCATCGGCAATGTTCAGTTGCCAGGCCACCAGATCAAGCCCGGTGATCAACTCCGTCACTGGATGTTCCACTTGCAGGCGGGTGTTCATTTCCAGAAAGTAAAACTGCCCCCGTGCATCGAGCAGGAACTCTACCGTGCCGGCGCCGACGTAATTCACGGCCCGCCCGGCCTTGAGCGCCGCTTCTCCCATGGCCTGGCGCAATACGTCAGTCATTACCGGGCAAGGGGCTTCCTCGATGACCTTCTGATGGCGACGCTGGATCGAGCAGTCCCGTTCACCGAGATAGATCAGGTTGCCATGCTGGTCGCCGAACAACTGCACCTCGACATGGCGTGGCTCGATCAACGCCTGTTCCAGAATCAGTTCACCGTTGCCAAAACCGTTCAACGCTTCAGAGCGTGCCGTGCGGATCTGCTCCAGCAAAACCCTGCTGTCATGCACAAGGCGCATGCCCCGCCCGCCACCGCCGGCGCTGGCTTTGATCATCAACGGATAACCAATGCGTTCGGCTTCGCGGCTCAGGGTCGCGTCATCCTGAGCGGCGCCTTGATAGCCTTTGATGCAGGGCACACCCGCTTCGCTCATGGCGATTTTCGACAGGCGTTTGCTGCCCATCAGTTCAATCGCTTCAGGGCTGGGACCGATGAAGGTGATGCCGGCCTCCCGGCAGGCGAGGGCGAATCCAGCGTTCTCCGAGAGGAAACCGTAGCCGGGATGGATGGCATCGCTGCCGGTGCGCCGGGCGGCGTCGATGATTGCCGGAATGTTCAAATAAGAGTGTTGCACCGGGGCCGGACCGATGTTGACGGCTTCGTCAGCCATTTGTACGTGCAGTGCATCGGCATCGGCATCGCTGAACACGGCGACGGTGCGATAACCCAGCGCCTGGGCGGTGCGTTGGATGCGGCAGGCGATTTCACCGCGGTTGGCGATGAGGATTTTGCTGAATCCGGGCATGGGATAGCTCTCTTGAGTTTGCAGTGCTTGTTCGGGCCTCATCGCTGGCAAGCCAGCTCCCACAGGGATCTGTGTCGCACACACAACCTGTGGGAGCTGGCTTGCCAGCGATGCTTTTCAGGAGGCCCACCCCGGTTTGCGTTTTTGCACAAAGGCCATGGTTCCCTCGACACCCTCGGCCCCGGTCACCGCTTCGCTGAACCACTCGGCGGCTTGGTCGAGCAGCGCGTCCGAAGGTTGTCCGGCACTGGCCAGCAACAGTTTTTTGGTTGCAGCATTGGCTTGCGGTGCGCAGCAAAGTACATGCGCCAGCACCTCATCGAGACGCTCGGCCAAGGCTTGCGGATCGTGCTCGACAAAGTGCACCAGGCCCATCCGCCGCGCTTGGGTGCCATCGAAGCGCGCCGCCGTCAGTGCCAGGCGCCGGGCCTGGGTCAGGCCGATGCGCTGGACCACGAACGGTGCGATTTGCGCCGGCAGCAGGCCAAGGCTGGTTTCTGGCAGGCCAAATTGCGCTGAATGCTCGGTAATGGCGATGTCGCTGACACAGGCCAGCCCAAAACCACCGCCAAGCACAGCGCCTTGCAATACGCAAATGACCACTTGCGGTGCGTGTTGCACTTCTTGCAGCAGCGCACCGAACACCCGGTTCAAATCGCGGTGCGCGCTGCTACCCTGGGTACGGGCGTTGGCCATGTCCTTGATGTCGCCACCGGCACAGAAGTGGCCGCCGGCACCGCCGATGACCAATGCACGAACTGTGCGGTCGTCATGAATCGCCGCCAGCACCGCGCGCAGTTCGGCAACCATCTGCAAGCTCATGGCATTGCGGCTTTGCGGGCGGTTGAGGGTGACGTGCAGCACGCCGTTGTGCAGTTCCAGCAGCAGCGTCTGGCAATCGGGCAGGGTGCTCATTTCTTTTTCCCCGGCAGGATGCCCATGAGTTTGCAGATGATGCCCAGCATGATTTCGTCGGCACCGCCGCCAATCGACACCAGGCGCACATCGCGATAAGCGCGGGCCACCGGGTTGTCCCACATGAAACCCATGCCACCCCAGTATTGCAGGCAACTGTCGCTGACCTCGCGGCCCAGCCGACCGGCCTTGAGTTTGGCCATCGACGCCAGACGCGTGACGTCCTGGCCTTTGATGTACTGTTCGGTGGCCTGATAGACCAACGCACGCAGGCATTCGATTTCGGTTTGCAGTTCAGCCAGGCGGAAGTGAATGACCTGGTTGTCGATCAACGCATTGCCGAAAGTCTTGCGCTCCTTGCAGTACTCGATGGTGCTGTCGACGCAGTACTCCAGGCCTTTGATCATGTTGGCCGCGCCGAACAGGCGTTCCTCCTGGAACTGCAGCATCTGCATCATGAACCCCGCGCCTTCATGGCCGATGCGGTTGCGCTGCGGCACGCGCACGTTGTCGAAAAACACTTGGGCGGTTTCCGAACTGCGCATGCCGAGTTTGTCCAGGTGCGAGCTCAGGCTGATACCTGGCGTGTTCATCGGCACCATGATCAGCGACTTGTTGATGTGCGGTTTGTCGTCCGAAGTGTTGGCCAACAAACAGATGAAATCGGCGCTTGGCGAGTTGGTGATCCACATCTTGCTGCCGTTGATCACGTAGTCGTCGCCGTCCTTGCGCGCGGTGGTTTTCAACCCGGCCACATCGGAACCGGCACCGACTTCGGAGACGCCAATGCAACCGACCTGCTCGCCGCTGATGGCCGGGCGCAGGAACTGGTCTCGCAGTTCATCGGAGCCGAAGCGGGCGAGGGCCGGGGTGCACATGTCGGTCTGCACGCCGATGGACATCGGAATGCCGCCGCAATGAATGGTGCCGAACTCTTCGGCAGCGACAATCGAATAGCTGTAGTCCAGGCCCATGCCGCCGAATTTTTCCGGTTTGGAAATGCCCAGCAGACCGAGGTCGCCCGCCTTGCGAAATATCTCATGGATCGGAAAACGCCCGGCTTTTTCCCATTCCTCGACATGGGGGTTGATCTCGTGTTCGACGAATTGGCGAACGGTGCGGCGCAGTGCTTCGTGTTCCTGGGTGAAGATCATTTTTATTGTTCTCCTCTGATCGCCCTTAGAAGCGGGCTACACCAAAACTGTTGGCTTGCAGCGGCCGCACCCGGGCCTCCTGACAGATATCCAGCAAGTAACCGAGCAGGGTCCGGGTATCGCGCGGGTCGATCAAACCGTCGTCCCACAGGTTGGCACTGCCGTAGAGCGCCGTTGCCTGGCTGTCGAGTTTCTGCGCCGTGACCTGCTCGAGCATGTCGAGCATTTTCGGATCAGGTACCACCCCGTCCTTGGCCTGTTTGGCCTCGGTGACGATGCGCAGCACTTTGCCCGCCTGCGCGCCGCCCATCACCGCGGTACGGCTGTTGGGCCAGGCGAAGATGAAGCGCGGGTCCAGGCCGCGCCCGCACATCGCATAGTTGCCGGCGCCGTAGGAACCGCCGACCACGATGGTCAGCTTGGGCACACGGGCATTGGCCACTGCCTGAATCATCTTGGCGCCATGCTTGATCACACCTTGCTGCTCCGATTCGGTGCCGACCATGAACCCGGTGGTGTTATGAAAGAACAGCAAGGGGGTCTGGCTCTGGTCGCAGAGCTGGATGAACTGCGCCGCCTTGCTTGCACCCTTGGGTGTGATCGGGCCGTTGTTACCAATGAAACCGCAGGCGCGGCCCTGGATTTTCAGCTGTCCGCAGACGGTCTGCTGATCGTATTCGGCCTTGAACTCGAGGAAGTTCGAGCCGTCGGCGATGCGGGCGATGATCTCGCGCACGTCGTAAGGTTTCTTCGGGTCATCCGGGATCAGTCCCAGCAGTTCGTCGATCGGGTAGAGCGGCTCTTCCCAGCGGAGTTCGGGTGACCATTGCAGTTGTTCGTTCCACGGCAGCATGGCGACAATTTCGCGCACCTGACGCACGCCATCGGCATCGTTTTCTGCCAGGTATTCTGCGGTGCCGGCCGTTTGTGCATGCATCTCGGCGCCACCCAGCTCTTCGTCTGTGGCGATTTCCCCGGTCGCCGCTTTCAGCAGCGGAGGCCCGGCAAGGAACAGTTTGGCCTTGCCGCGCACCACCACCACGTAGTCCGACAATCCAGGCTGATAAGCGCCGCCCGCCGTGGCAGAGCCATGCACCACGGTGATCTGCGGCAGGCCCATGGCCGACATCCGCGCCTGGTTGGCGAAGCTGCGCGCACCTTCGACGAAAATCTCTGCCGCGTAGTTGAGATTGGCGCCGCCGCTTTCGGCCAGGGTGATCACCGGCAGTTTGTTTTCCATGGCGATCTGTTGCAGGCGCAGGGATTTTTTCAAGCCGCTGGGGGAAATGGTCCCGCCCTTGATGGCGCTGTTGTTCGCCACCACCAGCACCCGCACACCGGACACATAACCAATGCCGGCGATCAAGCCGCCGCCGGCCGAACTGCCGTCCTTGTCATCGTGCAGTTTATAGCCGGCCAGGCTTGCCAGTTCGAGGAACGGCGCACCGGGGTCGAGGAGCAGATTGAGGCGTTCTCGGGGTAACAGTTGACCGCGCTTGTCGAATTTGGCTTTGGCTTCGGCCGCCTTGTCCAGCAGGTTCTGTTCGAGGGTTTGGACCTGTTCGACCGCGCTGAGCATCGCCGCACGGTTTTGCGCGAACTGTTCGCTGTCGGGATCGAGTTGCGACTGGATCACCGGCATGGGTTATCCCTTGTCCTTGAGGACGTCGGGAAGGTAGGCGCGGTGGAAGCCGTTATAGGATTCGCTGTTCGTCGCCTTGTGAATCGGCCATGCCCGTCCGCCAAGGCTGGCGGCACCGTCGATGCGTAAGGTGCTGCCGCTGATGAAGGCTGCGGCAGGGCTGAGCAGGAAAACAATCGCCGCGCTGACTTCCGATTCAGTGCCGATACGCTTGAGCGGCACGTGTTCGCGCAAAGTCGGGATCACTGCCTTGAACGCACCTTCGTAGGTGTCCATGCCACTGGAAGCAATCCAGCCTGGCGCCACGGCATTGACCCGCACCCCGGCGTATCCCCACTCGAATGCGGCTGTCTTGGTCAGGTTGTCCATACCCGACCGCGCCGCCCCCGAATGCCCCATGCCCGGCATGCCGCCCCACATGTCAGCGAGCATGTTGACGATCGCCCCGCCGTGTTTGCTCATGGATTGGTTGAACACTTCACGGGCCATCAGGAAACCGCCCACCAGATTGGTGCGCATCACCGTCTCGAAACCTTTCTGATTGATCGAGGCCAGTGGCGACGGGTACTGCCCTCCGGCATTGTTGACCAGGCCGTGAATCGGCCCGTGTTTACGGATCAGTTCGCTGACCAGATGCGTCACTGCTTCTTCTTCGCGAATGTCGCAGGTGCTCCAGTCGGCCTTGCCGCCGTCGTCGCTAATCTCGCTGGCGACCGCTTTGAGTTTGTCCGCCTTGCGCCCCACCAGCAGCACATGCGCGCCGAGGGCCGCCAGTTCGTGGGCGGTGCAGCGACCAATGCCACTGCCGCCGCCGGTGACGATGATGTTTTGGCCGGCAAACAGATCGGCTTTGAAAATCGAATCGTAGGCCATGGCGGTTGTCCTCTAGTTGACCTGGTCGGCGATGCGCTGCGGCACCGGAATCTGGATCTCCAGCAGTTGCTGGGCGAAGGCCTTGCCTTGCGGATCGATGCGCAGGCTGGCGACGCCACCGCCACCGAGGGCGTTTTCCAGCAGGAAGTTCAGGCTGTGAGTGGCCGGCAAATACCAGCGCTCGACGCGACCCAGTACCGGGTCGAGAACATGGCTCATCCAGTCGACAATGACCTCCGGCGTCAGCGCCTCGGCGATCCACGGCAGGTACTCGGGATCGCGGGCCATGACGCCGATGTTGCTGTGATTACCCTTGTCGCCGGAGCGCGCCACCGCGAGTTTGACCAGCGCCACGCTGGCGTCGGCCAGACCAGTGGGTTTCGGTGGGTCGAGCACTGTGGGCAGTTCGGCGCTGTCGAGCGCATCGAGGGCGGGCAGGACACACGGGTGGCGCTGGCCCATGAAATCAATTTCCAGTGTGCAGACGCTTTTGTCGATCAGGAACGAGAACAGTCGGATCAGCGGATAGACCGTGGGCCGGCCGCCGACGATGCCGGTCAGCCCGGGCGCCATGCCGGTGGCGGCCTGGGCGATTTCCCTGGAGAACACGATCAACGCCTGTTTGTCCGGATGGCGCACCGCGAGTTTGATCACCACTTCGCGGCTGTCTGAGCGCTGGCCATGGGGACCGTAGGTCGCCTCGCTGCCGAGCAGTTCGACGTTCACCTCACTGAAGGGACGCCAGCCGCGTTGAGTGAATATTTCCGAGGTCTTGTTGATGATGGCTTCACTGACGCGCCGGGCCTTGTCCACCGCATCGATACCTGCGATCAGGCAACTGGCGGTACATCGGAAACCATCCGGATACGTGGCGCTGACCTTGTACTGATCGGTAGGCGGCAAGCCTTTCGCACCGTGCACCTGCACGGCGTTCTTGCCCTGCTGGTGCAATTTGACCTGAGTGAAGTCGCAGACCACATCCGGCAGCAGATACGCGCGCGGATCGCCGATTTCATAGAGCATCTGCTCGCCCACTGTCAGCGGCGTGACCAGACCACCGGAACCTTCCGGTTTGCTGACGACAAACTGGCCGTCGGCGCTGACTTCGACGATGGGGAAACCGATGTGCTCGTAATCGGGCACATCGCGCCAGTCGGTGAAGTTGCCGCCCGTGCACTGGGCGCCGCATTCGATGATGTGCCCGGCCAGTGCGGCCTGGGCCAGCTTGTCGTAATCGTGCCACGACCAGCCGAACTCATGCACCAGCGCGGCACTGACCACCGCGCTGTCGACCACGCGCCCGGTGATCACGATGTCCGCTCCCAGGCGCAGGGCTTCGACGATGCCCGGTGCGCCGAGGTAGGCGTTGGTCGACACGCACATCGGTGGCAATGGCGCTCCGCTGAACATTTCATGGATGCCCAGGGTGTTCAATCGTTTGAGTTGCGGTTGCAGGTCATCGCCCAGCAGCACGGCGATCTTCAATGAAACGCCGGCCTTGTCGCAGGCTGCTTGCAGGGCGGCGGCACAGGCTTGCGGGTTGATCCCGCCGGCATTGCTGATGACCCGGATATTTTGCTCGGCAAGTTGTGGGAGCAGGGGGCTGAGAACCTCGATGAAATCGCCCGCGTAACCGCTCAAGGGGTCTTTCATGCGTGCGCCGGCCATGATCGACAGGGTGATCTCGGCCAAGTAGTCGAAAACCAGATAGTCCAGACGTCCGCCATTCACCAGTTGCGCGGCCGCGGTCGAGGTATCGCCCCAGAATGCGCTGGCGCAGCCAATGCGAATCGTTTTTGGCGCAGTCAATTCCATAACCACCTCCAACAGAGTGCATCGAGACTACCAAGCAAGCGCTTGGTTTGTAAATCACGAAAAATATCTTCTGCCCGAGCGCTTGCTTGGTTCTGGCCGTCAGCTTAAATTGCCCGCGCAACCCCGCTGTTTTAGCGGTGATCACGACTGTAGGAGAGATCGGGTGGATGAGCAAAGAGCCCTTGGAGTCATGCGCGAATTGGTCGACAACGGCCAGTTGACCGATCCGGACAGTGCCCGTGGCAAGTTGCTGCAAGTGGCGGCTCACCTGTTTCGCAATAAAGGTTACGAGCGCACCACCGTGCGCGATCTGGCCGGTGCGGTAGGCATTCAGTCGGGCAGCATTTTTCATCACTTCAAAAGCAAGGATGACATCCTGCGCGCGGTGATGGAGGAGACCATTCGTTACAACACCGCGTTGATGCGTGCCGCCATTGCCGAGGCCGGCAATGTGCGCGAGCGCGTACTGGCGCTGATCCGTTGTGAATTGCAGTCGATCATGGGCGGCAGTGGCGAGGCCATGGCGGTATTGGTCTATGAATGGCGGTCGCTGTCTGAGGAGGGGCAGGCCAAGGTGTTGGCATTGCGCGACATCTATGAAGACATCTGGTTGCAGGTATTGGGTGAAGCCAAAAGCGCCGGTTTTATCCGGGGTGATGTGTTCATCACACGACGTTTTCTGACCGGGGCGCTGTCCTGGACAACCACCTGGTTTCGCGCCGGTGGCAGCATGAGCCTGGATCAACTGGCCGACGAAGCACTGATTCTGGTACTTGAGGAAAAATGATTTGCTTTGTAGGTTGGCGGGAAACTGGCTAACTGGGCGAAACCGCCTAGCTTGAATGCATTGATGCAGTACTTTTGGGGAGTGGCTTGTCTTGATGTCTTCGCCAATTCGGACAGCTTCGCGGCTTTTGCTGACGGTGCTTGTGGCGTTATGGATGCTGCCGTCCCAGGCCGCGCAATTGGTGCGAATCGGTGCCGCGCATTTTCCTCCGTACACCGTGCGCCCCGAGTCCGGCGCCGATACCGGCTTGCTGCCGCAACTGGTCGAGGCCTTGAACGCCCTGCAGAGTGACTATCAGTTCGTCCTGGTTCCCACTTCCATTCCTCGGCGCTTTGGTGACTTCAAGCAAGGGCGGATCGACATGGCGATCTTCGAAAACCCCGCCTGGGGCTGGAAAGACATTCCCCATACCGATGTCGACATGGGCCTGGAAGACGCGGAGATTTTCGTCGCACAACGTCAGCCCGAGGGGCGTGCGATTCGCCAGCAAGACTATTTTGCAGACCTGACCGGCAAGCGCCTGGCACTGTTCAGTGGTTACCACTACGAATTCGCCGATTTCAATGCCGAGCCCCAGTACCTCGCCAAGAACCACAACGCCACGTTGACTTATTCCCATGACAGCAACCTATTGATGGTCTTGCGCGGGCGGGCCGACATCGCGCTGGTCACACGTTCCTATCTCAACGACTATTTTTTGCGCAATCTGAATGTGGCCAATGAGTTGCTGGTGTCCGATCGCATCGATCAGATCTATCACCATTACGCCATCCTGCGCCCGGCAGCGCCCATCAGTGGCGAAGCGTTCGGCAAGTTGCTGCAAGGGCTGCGGGACAATGGCCAGATGCTGAAGATTTTCGATCCGTACAAGATTGCGGTGGTGCCCGTTTCCGGTAACTGAGCGCGTTGCTTGAGATCAACCCTTGAGCGACTTCTCTTAAATTTTCCGCCGCGGCTGACGTCACATGGTTGAACTGTCGACCATTAGCGTGAGCCCGACCCATGTCCAATCAGAATGACCTGACCGCCCTGGTTTTACCTTCGGGCAGTCGACTTGTAGCCGATGAAACCGAAAACCGCCTGAGCCTCAGCCTTGACGGCCAACCGCTGGTCCAGCTGCGCCTGACTCGCGATCCTGAGCTGCAGCTGCAGCTGCAGCGGGAGGAAGGCTGCGGCCAACCGGATGTAGCGGCTCTGTGGGCGGCCTGTTATTGGCTGTTCGCCCGGGATCCGGCCTGCCAGCGCCTGACCTGGCATCTCGATGAAGCCCCGGCCGAGGCATTGCTCAGTGGTTTGCTGGTCACCACGGACACGGCCAATCAATACCGTTGTGAGCGCACGCTGTTCTGGCAGTTGCCACAGCCGTGGCGGGTGCAATTGACCAACAGCTATCCCCAGCAAATGGTCATCAGTGGCGGCAAGCGTCACCCTTTGCGGCCGGGCAAGCCACGAGGCGAGGTTTACCGACGATTCGATGTGCGCCTGGGCATGTGGATTTCCCTGCGCACCGTGGACATCGATGTCGATCTGGCGCGTTTCAATCGGTGGCAGAACAGCGCGCGAGTGGCGAGTTTTTGGCAGGAGGAGGGCAGCCTCGAACAGCATCGCGAGTACCTGAGCAAACTCCAGGCCGACCCCCACACCCTGACGCTGATCGGTTGTTTCGACGATCAACCGTTTGCCTATTACGAAGCCTATTGGGCCAAGGAAGATCGCATCGCACCGTTCTACGATGCCAACGATTATGACCGTGGCATCCACATGCTGGTGGGCGAGGAGAATCACCGTGGCCCGCACAAGGTGGCGAGCTGGTTATCGGCGTTGGTGCATTACCTGTTTCTTGATGATCCGCGTACGCAGCGAGTGGTCGCCGAGCCCCGGGCCGACAACGCCAGGATGATCGGCTACATGCAGGATCAGCGGTTTTACCGCGAGAAAGAGTTCGACTTCCCGCACAAGCGTGCCGCGTTGATGGTGTTGGGGCGTGAGCGGTTTTTCGAGCGGTGTGGGTTGGTGTGAAGGGGAGGGCTCAAGGCTTGTTCTGATCTTGAGTCCGTCATCGCTAGCAGGCTAGCTCCCACAATGGAACTTTGGTGTACATGGTTTTCGTGAACACCAGAGATCAATGTAGGAGCTAGCTTGCTAGCGATTGGGGTGACGCAAATTTCAGATCTTAACGACGAGCAAAGGTATCCGCCCGACTGCCCGAGACCTTGCGGCAGTGCACCAGTGCATCGCGAATCATGAAGTTCACCAGGGTTGGCGAGACGCCGAGTTCCTTGGCGATGTCTTTCTGTGGCACGCCGTGCAAGCGATACATCTCGAAAGCGTAGCGGGTGCGGCTCGGCAGCTCTGTCAGTGCGTCGGCGATGTTTTCCAGGGTCGAGAAATTGATGTGCGACGTTTCCGGCGAAGCTCCCTGGATCACCACGTTCAGACCTTCCTCTTCAGGCCCGGAATACTTTTGCTCCAGCGCCTGTTTACGGTAGTGATCAATCGCCAGGTTGCGCACGATCTGGAACAGATAGCTGAGCTGGGCCTTGAACGACGACGTGATCTGCGGTGCGGATTGCAGCCGGAAAAACGCGTCCTGCACCACGTCTTCAGCGCGTGATCGGCAGCCGGTGATGCGGGCTGCAATCTTGACCAGAATCAGTCGATTGTCGACGAATGCCTGAAGTAGCGGCGAGTCGCACCTGCTTGTGGAGACTTGTTCCGTCATGGAAATCACCCTGCTGCCAAAAGGTTAGTGGGACGGCAAGAAGTCCGTGGCCGCCCTACACATCGAGCGACAAATTATGTTGAATGATAATGATTGTCAATTGAGAAAGAGAACTAATGCTCCTCAAAGGTGCAGAGTGCGAACTGCGACACGCTGACGCACGCTTGCCGCCTCCCGGCCTGGTTGGCGCTAACGCCTGCCGACTAATTATTTCCAGATGTCATCCGTCCTCATTGGTGAATGGCTCCGGGCAGTTGCCCTGGCACAACCGTATGCCCAATGCCTTGCGCGGTCGGCAAAGACCGCGCCCTGCGCGCCCTTGAATGGGGCGTGACGACAGAAAAACCGATTCCATTTGCAAGCCGAATTCAGGCAGGAAAGCTCATGACCGACGCGTTCGAACTCCCCAGCACACTGGCCCACGCCCTTCAGCGCCGCGCGGCCCTGACGCCGGACCGTGTGGCCTTGCGTTTTCTCGCCGAAACCCGGGATCAGGCTGTGGTGCTCAGTTATCGCGAGCTGGATCAACGGGCGCGAATCATTGCCGGTGCGTTACAGGCCGAGGCGGATTTTGGCGACCGTGCGGTGTTGCTGTTTCCCAGTGGCCCGGATTACGTCGCGGCGTTTTTCGGTTGCCTGTATGCCGGCGTGATTGCAGTGCCGGCTTATCCGCCAGAGTCTGCCAAGCGTCATCATCAGGAGCGTTTGCTGTCGATCATCAGCGACGCCGAGCCGCGCCTGTTGCTGACCAGTGCCGACCTGTGTGATGCGTTGCTGCAAATCGAAGGCGCGCCGCCGTTGCTGTGTGTCGATACCCTTGACAGCGCCATGGCCGAGCGTTGGCAGGCACCGGGTCTGCAAGACGCTCACATCGCATTCCTGCAATACACCTCCGGCTCCACCGCGCTGCCCAAAGGCGTGCAAGTCAGCCACGGCAATCTGGTAGCCAATGAGTTGCTGATCCGCCACGGTTTCGGGATCGACCTCAACCCCGATGACGTGATCGTCAGCTGGCTGCCGCTGTACCACGACATGGGGTTGATCGGCGGCCTGCTGCAACCGATTTTCAGCGGCGTAGAATGCGTGCTGATGTCGCCGGCGTACTTCCTCGGCCGGCCGCTACGCTGGCTCGAAGCGATCAGTGAATATGGCGGCACCATCAGCGGCGGGCCGGACTTTGCCTATCGCCTGTGCAGCGAGCGAGTCAGTGATTCGGCGCTGGAGCGCCTCGACCTGAGCCGTTGGCGCGTGGCGTATTCCGGTTCCGAACCGATCCGCCTCGACACTCTGGAGCACTTTGCCGAAAAGTTTGCCGGCTGCGGTTTCACGGCGGACAACTTCATGGCTTCTTATGGTCTGGCTGAAGCCACGCTGTTCGTCGCCGGTACGCCGCGCGGCCATGGCATCGGCAACCTGCGCGTGGACGATCAGGCCCTGACGCAGAACCGCGCCGAGCCGGGCGAGGGCAGTGCGATCATGAGCTGCGGCATCGCTCAGCCGGATCACGCGGTGTTGATTGTCGATCCAGCGTCGCACACTGAACTGGCCGACAATGCCGTCGGCGAAGTCTGGGCCGCCGGCCCGAGTATCGCCCACGGATACTGGCGCAACCCCGAAGCCTCGGCCAAGACGTTCGTCCAGCACGCCGGTCGCACCTGGCTGCGCACCGG
This sequence comes from Pseudomonas sp. Sample_22, assembly GCF_004307635.1. Classification (NCBI taxonomy): domain Bacteria; kingdom Pseudomonadati; phylum Pseudomonadota; class Gammaproteobacteria; order Pseudomonadales; family Pseudomonadaceae; genus Pseudomonas; species Pseudomonas sp. Sample_22. The sequence goes on along the minus strand of NZ_RCNY01000031.1, from coordinate 39,284 downwards.
TGACCTGGGTTTCATGCGCGGCGGTGAGCTGTTCATCACCGGCCGCCTGAAAGACATGCTGATCGTGCGCGGTCACAATCTTTATCCGCAGGACATCGAACAGACCGTCGAGCGTGAAGTGGGGGTCGTACGCAAAGGGCGCGTTGCTGCGTTCGCCGTCAGTGTGGACGGACAGGAAGGCATCGGCATCGCCGCGGAAATCAGTCGCAGCGTGCAAAAAATCCTCCCGCCCGAAGCGCTGATCAAAGCGATTCGCCAGGCTGTTGCCGAGGCCTGTCAGCAAGCACCCAGCGTGGTAGTGCTGCTCAATCCGGGCGCACTGCCCAAGACTTCCAGCGGCAAATTGCAGCGCTCGGCGTGCCGCAATCGCCTGGCGGATGGCAGCCTCGACAGCTATGCCGTGTTCCCGTCAGCCACGACCGAAAGCGCAGGCAATCCCGAATCGGGCTCTGAGCTGCAAAGCCTGATAGGCCGGATCTGGTGCGAACAATTACAGGTCGAGCAAGTGAGCGCCGACGATCACTTCTTCCTGCTCGGTGGCAACTCCATTGCGGCCACTCAGGTGGTGGCGCGTCTGCGCGAGGAACTGGGGCTGGAGTTGAACCTGCGCCAGCTGTTCGAAGCACCGACCCTCGGCGCATTTGCCGCTGCGCTGGCTCGCCAGCAACAGGACGGTGGCCTTGCCCAAAGCACAATCACTGTGCTGTCGCGCCATCAACCGATGCCGCAATCCCTGGCGCAAAACCGTCTGTGGATCACCTGGCAACTCGACCCCGTGAGCTGCGCCTACAACATTCCCGGCGCCCTGCGCCTGCGTGGCGAGTTGAATCAAGACGCCTTGTGCGCCAGTTTCCAGCAGTTGATCGAACGCCATGAATCCCTGCGTACACGCTTCTTCGAGCGCGACGGCGTGGCACTGCAACAAGTCATTGCGGCCGGTGAGTTCAATCTGCAACTGATCGACATCAGCGATCTGCCCCTGGCCGAACGTGAAACCCGTGCGCAGCAAATCCGCGAAGACGAAGCGCGGACTCAGTTCGATCTGGAGAAAGGTCCATTGTTCTGGGTGACGCTGGTGCGCCTTGACGACGAAGATCATCAGCTGTTGCTGACGATGCATCACATCATCGCCGACGGTTGGTCGCTGAACGTGTTGATCGACGAGTTCGCACGGTTGTACGCAGCGGCCTGTCAGGGGCAGCAAGCAACGCTCGCGCCGTTGCCAGCCCAATACGCCGACTTCGGCAACTGGCAGCGGCAATGGCTGGCGCAAGGCGAGGGCGAGCGTCAATTGGCCTACTGGAAAGAGCAGTTGGGCGATGAACATCCCACCCTGAACCTGGCCACCGACCATCCGCGCTCGGCCCAACAACTGCACAGCGCCACCCGCCACACCGTGCGTTTGGACGTCGCCCTGAGCGACGCGATTCGCCAGACCGCGCAGGCCCATGAATCGACCACCTTCATGCTGTTGCTGGCCGCGCTGCAAAGCCTGTTGCATCGCTACAGCGGCCAGCGTGATATCCGCATCGGCGTACCGAACGCCAACCGCCCGCGCCTGGAAACCCAGGGCCTGATCGGTTTCTTCATCAACACCCAGGTACTGCGCGCCGAACTGGATTCGCGGATGCCCTTCACCGAACTGCTGGCGCAAACCCGGCACGCGGCAATGGGTGCGCAAGCGCATCAGGACTTGCCGTTCGAACAACTGCTCGAAGCCTTCCCGCAGGCCCGTGAACAAGGCTTGTTCCAGGTCATGTTCAACCACCAGCAGCGCGACCTCAGCGCCTTGAAGCGCCTCCCGGGGTTGCTCGCTGAAGAGTTGCCGTGGCATAGCCGCCAAGCCAAGTTCGATCTGCAATTGCACAGTGAGGAAGATCGTAACGGCCGCTTGAGCCTGTCGTTCGATTACGCCAGCGAGCTGTTCGACGGGACGACCATCGAACGGCTGTCCGAGCATTTCAATCACCTGTTGCGCGCCATCTGTGCTCAACCGCAAACCGCCATCGGCGACCTGCAACTGCTGACCGTTACGGAACACGAGCAGCAGGCCGACTGGTCCGTTGCACCGTGCACGCCCGCCAGCCAATGGCTGCCGGAACTGCTCAACGAACAGGCACGCCAGACTCCGGAACGCACCGCGCTGCTGTGGGACGGCGGTCAAATGGACTTCGCTGAACTGCACACCCAGGCCAATCGCCTGGCCCATTACCTGCGTGACAAAGGCGTGGGGCCGGATGTCTGCGTGGCCATCGCCTGCGAGCGTTCGCCGCAACTTCTGATCGGCCTGCTGGCGATCATCAAGGCTGGCGGCGCCTATGTGCCGCTGGACCCGGATTACCCCGCCGAACGCCTGGCCTACATGCTCGGCGACAGCGGCGTGCAATTGCTGCTGACGCAGACTCAATTGTTGGAGCACTTGCCGGCGCCTGACGGCGTCAGCGTGATCGCCATGGATGCCCTGCATCTGGAGCGCTGGCCGAGCCACGCGCCGGGTTTGCACCTGCACGGCGACAACCTCGCGTACGTGATTTACACCTCTGGCTCCACTGGCCAGCCCAAAGGTGTCGGCAACACCCACGCGGCGCTCGCCGAACGCCTGCAATGGATGCAGAACACCTATCGCCTGAACGACAGCGACGTGCTGATGCAAAAGGCGCCGATCAGTTTCGACGTGTCGGTGTGGGAGTGCTTCTGGCCGCTGATCAGCGGCGCGCGCCTGCTGATAGCCAGCCCTGGCGAACACCGCGACCCGCACCGTATCGCGCAGCTTGTGCAGACGTACGGCGTGACCACGCTGCACTTCGTGCCGCCGCTGCTTTCACTGTTCATCGATGAACCGCTCAGCGCGCAATGTACCTGCCTGCGACGCGTATTCTCCGGCGGCGAAGCCTTGCCAGCGGAGCTGCGCAACCGCGTGCTGGCGCAACTGCCAGCCGTACAGTTGCACAACCGCTACGGTCCGACCGAAACCGCGATCAACGTCACCCATTGGCAGTGCTCCAGCGCCGATGACGAACGCTCGCCGATTGGCCGGCCATTGGCCAACGTGATTTGCCGCGTACTCGACAGCGAACTCAACCCTGTTCCGGCCGGCGTGCCGGGTGAGTTGTGCATCAGTGGCATTGGTTTGGCGCGAGGCTATCTGGGCCGTCCTGGCTTGACCGCTGAGCGCTTTGTCGTCGATCCATTGGGCGAGCAGGGCGCCCGTCTGTATCGCACCGGTGATCGTGCACGCTGGACTGGCGACGGCGTGATCGAATACCTCGGTCGCCTCGATCAGCAGCTCAAGTTGCGCGGCTTCCGCGTCGAACCGCAAGAAATCGAAGCGCGACTGCTTGCCCAGGATGGCGTGGCTCAAACTGTCGTGTTGGTGCGCGAAACTTCGGCCGGCGGACAACTGATCGCTTACTACACCACGACGGATCCCACCGAAGCCATCGATGCGCAAACCGCCCGCCTGAAAAATGCCTTGGCGGCTGAGCTGCCCGAATACATGGTTCCAGCGCAACTGATGCGCCTGACTGAAATGCCCCTCGGCCCGAGCGGCAAACTCGACCGACGCGCTCTGCCGGAACCGCAGTGGCAGGTTCGCGAACACGTCGAACCCGTGACTGAACTGGAGCAACAGCTCGCCGGCATCTGGCGCGAAGTGCTGGGTCTGGCGCAAGTCGGCCTGCGCGACGACTTCTTCGCCCTCGGCGGCCACTCGCTGCTGGCCACGCAAATCATTGCCCGCACCCGTCAGGCCTGCGACATCGAGTTGCCGTTGCGTGCGCTGTTCGAGAACAGCGAACTGGGCGCATTTGCCGAGCAGGTGCGCCTGATCCAGGCCAGTGGCAGCACCAACAAACAGCCACCCATCGAGACAGTCGACCGCAGCCAACCGGTGCCGCTGTCCTATTCCCAGCAGCGCATGTGGTTCCTCTGGCAGATGGAGCCGGACAGTCCGGCCTACAACGTCGGCGGCATGGCAAGGCTGCGCGGGGTGCTGGATGTCGGGCGCTTCGAAGCGGCCTTGCAAGCGCTGATCCTGCGCCACGAAACCTTGCGCACGACATTCCCGAGCGTCGATGGCGTGCCGCATCAGCAGGTGCATGTCGAGACGGGCGTGCGCATGGACTGCAAGGATTTCACTGCGCTGGAGGCCGAGGCGCGCGAGTGGCAAGTCCAGCAACTGGCCGATGCGCAAGCGCACAAGCCGTTCGATCTGGAAAGCGGACCGCTGCTGCGCGCCTGCCTGGTCAAGACTGCCGAGCAGGAGCACTACTTCGTACTGACCTTGCACCACATCGTCACCGAAGGTTGGGCGATGGACATTTTTGCCCGCGAATTGAGCGCGCTTTACGAAGCGTTCGTCGATGACCACGAATCGCCGCTGGCGCCGTTGCCGGTGCAATACCTCGACTACAGCGTGTGGCAGCGGCAGTGGCTGGAGTCCGGTGAACGTCAGCGCCAGCTCGATTACTGGACCGCGCAACTGGGTCGTGAACATCCGCTGCTGGAATTGCCCGCCGACCGTCCGCGTCCACCGGTGCAAAGCCATCAAGGTGAGTTGTACCGTTTCGACCTGAGCGACGACCTCGCGGCCCGGGTCCGCGCCTTCAATGCGCAAAACGGTCTGACCCTGTTCATGACCATGACTGCCGCCCTGGCCACGCTGTTGTACCGCTACAGCGGCCAGACCGATTTGCGCATCGGCGCGCCGGTGGCCAACCGGATTCGTCCGGAAAGCGAAGGACTGATTGGCGCGTTCCTCAACACCCAGGTGCTGCGTTGCCAGCTCGACGGGCAGATGTCCGTGGGCGAGTTGTTCGAGCAGGTTCGCCACACGGTCATCGAAGGCCAGTCCCATCAGGACTTGCCGTTCGATCATCTGGTGGAAGCCTTGCAACCGCCGCGAAGCGCCGCCTATAACCCCCTGTTCCAAGTGATGTGCAACGTGCAGCGCTGGGAATTCCAGCAGAGTCGTCGCCTGGCCGGCATGACCGTCGAGTACCTGGCCAACGACGCCCGGGCGACCAAGTTCGACCTCAACCTGGAAGTCACTGACCTCGACCATCGCCTGGGTTGCTGCCTGACCTACAGCACTGATTTGTTCGACGAACCGCGGATTGCGCGCATGGCCGGGCATTGGCGCAACCTGCTCGAAGCGTTGATTGCCGATCCGCAACAGCGCCTCAGTGAACTGCCGCTGCTGGAGGCGGCGGAACAAACCAGGCTGCTCGATAGCCTTGGCGTCGAACCGGGCGAACATCGTCTAGACCAGTGCATCCATCAGCTGTTCAGCGCGCAGGCGTGTGCCCGCCGCAATGCCCCGGCACTGACCTTCGCCGGGCAAACCTTGAGCTATGCCGAACTCGACAGCCGATCCAATCGCCTGGCGTGGATGCTGCGCGAGCGCGGCGTCGGGCCGCAGGTGCGCGTGGGCCTGGCATTGGCGCGTTCGCTGGAGATGGTCGTCGGCCTGCTGGCGATCCTCAAGGCCGGTGGCGCCTATGTGCCGCTGGACCCGGAATACCCGCTCGATCGATTGCATTACATGATCGAAGACAGCGGCGTCGGCCTGCTCTTGAGCGATGCGGCAATGTTCAAAGCCTTGGGCGAATTGCCGTCGACGGTCGGCCGCTGGTGCGTGGAAGAAGATGCGGCAAGCCTGGCTGATTATCCCGTTACCGAGTTGCCGTTTATCAGCCTGGCGCAACATCAGGCGTACCTGATCTACACCTCGGGCTCCACCGGCAAACCGAAAGGCGTGGTGGTGTCCCACGGTGAAATCGCCATGCACTGTCGTGCAGTGATCGAGCGCTTTGCCATGCGCCCCGACGATTGTGAACTGCATTTCTATTCGATCAACTTCGACGCTGCGACCGAGCGTTTGCTGGTGCCGTTGTTGAGTGGCGCGCAAGTGGTTCTGCGGGCGCAGGGCCAATGGGATGCCGAAGAAATCTGCGCGTTGATCCGCACCCATCGCATCAATGTCCTCGGTTTCACCCCGAGCTACGGCAGCCAGTTGGCGCAGTGGCTGGCGACCCGCAACGAGACGCTGCCGGTGCGCATGATCATCACTGGCGGTGAAGCCCTGACCGGTGAGCACCTGGCGCGCATTCGCGCAGCGTTCAAACCGAGCGCGTTCTTCAATGCCTACGGCCCGACGGAAACCGTGGTCATGCCGCTGGCCAGTCTGGCCCCGCAGGTGTTGGAAGAAGGTCTGGGCAGCGTGCCGATCGGCAGCGTCATCGGTGATCGCGTGGCGTACATCCTCGACGCCGATCTGGCATTGGTGCCGCAAGGCGCGACTGGTGAGTTGTACGTTGGTGGCGCGGGCCTGGCCCAGGGTTATCACCAGCGCCCGGGCATGACCGCTGAACGCTTTGTGGCTGACCCGTTCGCCGACAACGGCGGGCGCATTTATCGCACCGGCGATCTGGTGCGCCAGCGCGCGGATGGTTTGGTGGAGTACCTGGGACGGATTGACCATCAGGTAAAAATTCGTGGTTTCCGCATCGAACTGGGTGAAATCGAAACCCGCCTGCTGGAACATCCGTCGGTCCGTGAAGCCGTGGTGTTGGCGCTGGATGCACCGAGTGGCAAGCAACTGGTCGGCTATCTGGTGAGCGAAGTCGCAGAGCTTGGCGAAGCGCAACAGGCCGAACTGCGCGAAGCGCTCAAGGCGCATCTCAAGTCGCAACTGCCGGATTACATGGTGCCCACGCACCTGATTCTGCTGGCCAGCATGCCGCTGACCGCCAACGGCAAACTTGACCGCCGTGCGCTGCCGGCGCCGGACCCGGAGCTGAACCGTCAGCAGTACGTGGCGCCGGGCAACGAACTGGAAGTCACGCTGGCGCAGATCTGGTGTGAAGTGCTGAACGTCGAACAGGTCGGCCTCAACGACAACTTCTTCGAACTGGGCGGCGACTCGATCCTGTCGATCCAGGTGGTCAGCCGCGCGCGGCAGCAGGGCATTCATTTCAGCCCGCGTGATCTGTTCCAGCATCAGACTGTGCAGACCCTCGCCGCCGTGGCGACCCGCACCGAGCAGGTCACCGCCGAACAAGGCTTGCTCAGCGGCGAGTCGCGCCTGACGCCGATCCAGCACTGGTTCTTCGACACCGATATTCCACAGCGCCAACACTGGAACCAGGCGTTGCTGCTGCAACCGACCGCACCGCTGGAACCCCATCGCCTGGAGCAGGCGTTGCTGGCAGTGATCGAGCAACACGATGCCCTGCGCCTGCGCTTCAGCAAGGTGGCTGGCCAGTGGCATGCTGAACATCAGGCGATGGCCGATACGCCGGTGCTGTGGCAGGTGCGCGTTGCCTCCATGGACAAATGCGCCGCGCTGTTCGCCGACGCCCAGCGCAGCCTCGACCTCGAAGAAGGACCGCTGATGCGCGTGCTGCTGGTCGATGGTCCCGAGGGCCAGCAACGGCTGTTCATCGCGATTCACCACTTGGTGGTCGATGGTGTTTCCTGGCGTGTGCTGCTCGACGATCTGCAAACCGTTTACCGCCAACTCGACGCGCAGCAGTCGCTGAAACTGCCGGCCAAAACCAGTGCGTTCAAGGACTGGGCCGCACGCTTGCAGGCCTATGCCGGCAGCGAATCCCTGCGCGAAGAGCTGGGCTGGTGGCAGGCGCAACTGGCGGGGCCGAGCGCCGATTTGCCGTGTGATCGTCCCGAGGGTGGTCGGCAAAATCGTCACGCGCAAACCGTCAGCGTGCGCCTCGACAGCGAACGCACCCGGCAACTGCTGCAACAGGCGCCGAGCGCTTATCGCACCCAGGTCAACGACCTGCTGCTGACCGCATTGGCCCGTGTGCTGTGCCGTTGGAGCGGTCACGCCTCGGCGTTGATTCAACTGGAAGGCCATGGCCGCGAAACGCTGTTCGACGAGATTGACCTGACTCGCACTGTCGGCTGGTTCACCAGCGCTTATCCGCTGCGCCTGACCCCGTTGAACATTGAAGAGGCTGCAGGGCAGGGCGCTTCGATCAAGGCGATCAAGGAGCAACTGCGCGCCGTGCCGCACAAAGGCCTGGGTTATGGCGTGCTGCGATATCTCGCCGACGACCAGAGTCGCCGCAGCATGGCCGCGTTGCCAGTGGCGCCGGTCACCTTCAACTACCTGGGGCAGTTCGACCAGAGCTTTGGTGTCGATGCGCTGTTCCATCCACTGGATGAAACCATCGGCGCGGCCCACGATGCCAATGCACCGTTGCCAAACGAGTTGAGCGTCGACGGTCAGGTCTACGGTGGGGAACTGGTATTGCGCTGGACCTTCAGCGCCGATCGCCACGATCCACAGACCATCGGCGATCTGGCGGACGCCTACCTTGGCGAATTGCGAAGCCTGATCGAGCATTGCCTGCGTGATGACGTCGGCGGCCTGACGCCGTCGGACTTCCCGCTGGCCCGGCTCAACCAGACGCAACTGGATGCGCTACCGGTTCCGGCGGCGGTGATCGAGGATGTCTACCCACTGACCCCGATGCAGGAAGGCATGCTGCTGCACACCTTGCTGGAACCGGGTACCGGCCTGTACTACATGCAGGATCGCTATCGCATCAACAGCGAACTTGATCCGCAGCGTTTCACCCAGGCCTGGCAAGCGGTCATCGCTCGTCACGAAGCCTTGCGCGCGTCGTTCTGCTGGAACGTCGGCGAAGACATGTTGCAGGTTATCCACAAACCGGGCACTACGCCGATCGAATACCTCGACTGGAGCGCTATCTCTGAGGCCGAGCAGGAACCGAAGCTGCAGACATTGCTCAAGACCGAGCGTGAGGCCGGCTTCGATCTGCTCAACCAGGCACCGTTCCACTTGCGCCTGATTCGTGTAGGGGCGGCGCGCTACTGGTTCATGATGAGCAACCATCACATCCTCATCGATGCCTGGTGCCGCTCGCTGTTGATGAACGATTTCTTCGAAATCTACAGTGCCTTCGGCGAGGGCCGGGATGCGCAACTGGCGGTGCCGCCGCGTTACCGCGATTACATCGGCTGGCTGCAACGCCAGAGCCTGGCCGAAGCGCGGCAGTGGTGGAAAACCAACCTGCAAGGCTTTGAACGCACGACGCCGATCCCGAGCGACCGGCCGTTTTTGCGCGAGCATGCCGGCGACAGCGGCGGCATGCTCGTCGGCGACCGCTACACAAAACTCGACGCCCGTGACGGTGCACGATTGCGTGAACTGGCGCAGGCCCATCAACTGACCATCAACACGTTTGCCCAGGCAGCGTGGGCTTTGGTGCTGCGGCGCTTGAGCGGTGATCGTGACGTGTTGTTCGGTGTCACGGTGGCCGGGCGACCGGTGCAGATGCCAGAGATGCAACGCACTGTCGGCCTGTTCATCAACAGCATCGCGCTGCGGGTAAAAATGCCTCAGGACGATCGGCGTTGCAGCGTGCGCCAATGGCTCAGCGACTTGCTCGACAGCAACATGCAACTGCGCGAGTACGAATACCTGCCGTTGGTGAATATCCAGGAACAAAGCGAATTGCCCAAGGGCCAGCCGCTGTTCGACAGCCTGTTCGTGTTCGAAAACGCTCCGGTGGAAACCTCGGTGCTGGACCGTGCGCAGAGCCTCAACGCCACTTCCGATTCGGGTCGCACCCACACCAACTTCCCGCTCACGGCGGTGTGCTATCCGGGTGACGACCTGGGCTTGCACCTGTCCTATGACCAGCGCTACTTCGATGAAAACACCGTCGAGCGCATGCTCGGTGAGTTCAAGCGATTGTTGCTGGCGTTGGTCGAAGGCTTCCACGGTGACATGGCCGATCTGCCGTTGCTGGGAGCCGAGGAGCAGGCGTTTCTGATCCACGCCTGCAACCAGAGCGAGCACCATTACCCGCTGGAGCAAAGCTATGTCGCTTTGTTCGAAGCGCAAGTGGCCGCGCATCCGCAGCGGATCGCCGCCAGTTGCCTGAATGAGCAGCACAGTTACGCCGAGTTGAATCAGCGCGCCAACCGGCTCGGTCATGCGCTGATAGCGTCCGGTGTCGGGCTGGATCAACCGGTGGCCTTGCTGGCCGAGCGCAACCTCGATCTGCTGGGCATGATCATCGGTAGCTTCAAGGCCGGGGCGGGTTATCTGCCGCTGGACCCGGGGCTGCCGAGCCAGCGCCTGAGCCGCATCATCGATCTGAGCCGTACGCCATTGCTGGTGTGCACGCAGGCCTGTCGCGAGCAAGCGCTTGGGCTGCTGGAAGAATTCAGCTGTGCCAATCGGCCTCGATTGCTGGTCTGGGAACAGGTGCAGGCGAGCGATGTTGCGTTGGGCAATCCGGGTATCTACAGCGCCCCGGACAACCTGGCCTACGTGATCTACACCTCCGGTTCCACCGGTTTGCCCAAGGGGGTGATGGTCGAACAGCGCGGCATGCTCAACAACCAGTTGAGCAAGGTGCCGTATCTGGACCTGAGCGAGTCCGACGTGATCGCGCAGACGGCTTCGCAAAGCTTCGACATTTCAGTCTGGCAGTTTCTCGCTGCGCCGTTGTTCGGTGCTCGGGTGGACATCGTGCCGAACAGCATCGCCCACGATCCGCAAGGCTTGCTGGCCCACGTGCAGGCCCAGGGCATCACTGTTCTGGAAAGCGTGCCATCGCTGATCCAGGGCATGCTCGCCCAGGAGCGGATGAGCCTCGATGGCTTGCGCTGGATGCTGCCGACCGGTGAGGCGATGCCGCCTGAACTGGCGCATCAATGGTTGCAGCGTTACCCGGCCATCGGCCTGGTGAATGCCTACGGCCCGGCGGAGTGCTCGGATGACGTGGCGTTTTTCCGCGTCGACACGGCCTCCACCCGCGGCAGCTATTTGCCGATCGGTACGCCGACCGACAACAACCGCTTGTACCTGCTCGACGGCGCACTGGAACTGGTACCGCTGGGCGCGGTGGGCGAGTTGTGCGTCGCTGGCATCGGCGTCGGACGCGGTTACGTCAGCGATTCGTTGCGCACCGCGCAGGTGTTCGTGCCCAACCCGTTTGGCGCACCGGGCGAGCGTTTATATCGCACCGGCGACCTGGCTCGGCGTCGCAGCGACGGCGTGCTGGAATACGTCGGGCGCATCGATCACCAGGTGAAAATTCGCGGTTACCGCATCGAGTTGGGTGAAATCGAAGCACGCCTGCATGAACAGCCGCAAGTGCGCGACGCGGCGGTCGGTGTGCAGGAAGGTGTGAACGGCAAGCATCTGGTCGGCTATCTGGTGCCTGCCGATTCAACGCTCAATCGAGCTGAATGCCTGGAGCGCATCAAGCAGCGCCTGCGCGCCGAACTGCCGGAATACATGGTGCCGCTGCACTGGCTGTGGCTGGACAAAATGCCGCTCAACGCCAACGGCAAACTGGACCGCAAGGCGCTGCCGGTGCTGGAAATCGGTCAGTTGCAAAGCCAGGATTACCAGGCGCCGCGCAATGAGCTTGAGCAGACCCTGGCCGCTATCTGGGCCGAGGTATTGAAGGTGGAGAAGGTCGGTGTGCGCGACAATTTCTTCGAGTTGGGCGGGCATTCGCTGCTGGCCACCCAGATCGCCTCGCGGGTGCAGAAAACCCTGCAAAGGGATGTACCGTTGCGGGCGATGTTCGAATGCAGCACGGTGGAAGAACTGGCCGGTTACATCGACGGGCTGGCGGCCAGTGAGATCACCGAGGACAAGGTGGATCGGCTGAATGATCTGATGGCGCAGCTGGAGGGGCTTTGATTCTTTAGTGCCTGGGCTGACGCCATCGCTGGCAAGCCAGCTCCCACAGTGATTGATGTCGTGCACAAAATCCATGTTCGACTCAGAACCCTGTGGGAGCTGGCTTGCCAGCGATGGCGTCAGCAGGAATACATACATTGGTGCGATTGACTGCAACCTGCCAGCCGCGCAGTCTTGCTGTTCCATTTTTACTGGCGCAGACACGATGCCTTTCGTAACCATTGACGGCCAACCCCTCCACTACATCGATCAAGGCTCTGGCCCGGCAGTCCTGCTGGCCGGCAGTTATCTGTGGGACCAGACCATGTGGGCACCGCAGATCGCGGCGCTATCACAACAGTATCGAGTCATCGCGCTGGACCTGTGGGGCCACGGTGAATCGGGGGCGCTGCCTGCTGGCACTGCATCGCTGGACGATGTGGCGCGCCAGGCCTTGGCGCTGCTGGATCATCTGAATATCGCTCGTGTGACCCTGATCGGCCTGTCGGTCGGCGGCATGTGGGGCGTACGCCTGGCGTTGTCGGCACCGCAGCGGCTCAATGGCCTGGTGTTGATGGACACCTATGTCGGTGTCGAGCCGGAACCGACCCGCCAGTACTATTTTTCGTTGTTCGACATGATCGAACAAAGCGGCGTGATTGCACCGCAGTTGCTGGACATCGTAGTACCGATTTTCTTCCGTCCGGGCATCGATCCGCAGTCGGCGTTGTATCAGGCGTTCCGCGCCAAACTCGCCGCATTGCCAGCGCAACGTCTGCGTGAAAGCATCGTACCGATGGGCCGGATTACGTTCGCGCGTGATGATCTGTTGCCGCGTCTGGGCGAACTGGACGCGGCGAGTACGCTTGTATTGTGTGGCGATCAGGACAAGCCGCGTCCACCAAGCGAAGCGCAGGAAATGGCCGAGCTGATCGGTTGTCCCTGTGTGCTGGTGCCGGAGGCGGGGCATATTTCCAATCTGGAGAATCCGCAGTTTGTCACTGAGGCGTTGCTCGAGTTTTTGGCTCAAAGAAATTAGTTGGTTTGAGATCGTTCCCACGCTCTGCGTTTGAGATCGTTCCCACGCTCTGCGTGGGAATGCCTCTTCGGACGCTCTGCGTCCGGCTCTGGAAGGGCGCGAAGCGTCCCGAGCTGCATTCCCGCGCGGAGCGTGGGAACGATCAAAATCAGAACACTATTTAGGCCCGAGAATCTTCGCCAGTTTGTCCGGCGACGGCGCACCTTGCTGCTGTTGCAGTTCACCCTTGCTGTCCATGTAGAAAATGGCCGGAGTGGCTTGCAGCTCCAGGTCTTCCATCAACTGCATGTTGGCCGCCAGTTTCGCCGCAATTGCCGGTGGCACTTCCTTCAGGGCTTTAAGCGTACTGGCCTTGCCGGCGGATTCGTGGTCTTGCAACGCTTTTTGCGGGTCCTTGGCGGCGAGCAGGGCGGCGGATTTACCGGGGCTGTCTTCGCGGATGATGCCGACCATGATGTGACGCAGCTGCACTTTGCCGGCCTTGACCCATGGCCGCGCCTGTTCCCAGAACATGCTGCAGTAAGGGCAGTTCGGGTCACTGAACATGTAGACGATACGCGGCGCATCCTTGCTGCCATCGGCAATCCAGTTGCTCGCTTCCATCTTGCCCCAGACTTCCTTGGCCATTGGCGCGTACACCAGTTTCTGCAACGGTGCGCTGCTCAGGTCATTGCCTTGGGCGTCATACAGATTGCCCAGCAGCACGTGTTTGCCGTCCGGCGTCAGGTACAGCGCCATGCCTCGGTTCTGGTATTGCGCGGCGTACCCGCGCAAGCCATCAGGGGCATCGAACTGGCCGACGATCTTCGCGCCTTTGGCTTCGATCTTTTTGATCGCCTCGGGCAACTCTTCGGCCTGCACCCATGGCAAGTGCAGCAGGGCGGCACCGAGGCTCAGGGTCAGCAGATGGCGGAGGCGGGGCATGGCAGTTTCCTTGAAGAGGTGGCAGGTACGGAATCGAAGTTTTCCAGGGCGCGGGCCAGGCTGGCCTGCGACAATTCACCCAGATGGCTGCCCAGCAAGCGACCGTCGGGGCTGTAGAACAGCGTAGTTGGCAATGCCATTGAGCCGACGGCCTGACCCAGGCGACCACTGCCGTCGAACAATACATTGGACAGACTGAGGCCTTGGGTTTCCAGGAACGTTGCGACGCTTTGCATGCTTTCGGCCTGATTGACGAACAGGAACGTCAGGTCCGGGCGTTGCTGTTGAGCATTCTCCAGCACCGGCATTTCCCGGCGGCATGGCGGACACCAGGTGGCCCACAGATTGATCACCAGCGGGCCGCCCTTGTAGTCGGCCAGTTGCACCGTTTCACCGGCGGCATTACGCAAGGCGATTTCCGGCAAGCGCGTGCCTTGCTCGTAGATCGCCAGGGAGAAGGTCGCCAATAGCCAGAACGCCAGGCCGCTGGCGACACCAAAGCCCAAAGGGCGGCGCAAACCCGGTCGACGCCAGCCTCGGTACAGGGTGGCAAGCACCAGCGCGATCACCCCCGGCCAAGCGAGGAAACCGCCGTCGCGCAGGTCGATGATCTGCCAGGGATCACTGCGATAGTGGTTCCAGTAAACGGCGACGAAACCGACCCGCGCCGCGAGCATGCCGATCAGGAACAGACTGAACAGCGCCGACTCTGGGTTCTCGCCCCCACGTTTGGCCACTCGCCAACCGACAAAGGTCGCCAGTGCCAAGGCACTGATCAGCAGCAGGTGGTTCAGCGCGATTGCAAAGGTGCCGAGGGTGAAGGTCAGCATTAGCGAGCGTCTCGGGTGGTGGTCCAGCGTTTCAGGAACGTGTCGGCATCGACCTCGCCGGTGATGCGTTGGCTGCGACGCTCAACGCCGTCGGCACCGATCCACAACAGGCTCGGCGGCCCCGGTACTTTGTAGCGACCGAGCAGTTCACGGCTGGCGGCATTGTCGGCGGTGACGTCCAGCCGGAGCAAGCGCACATCGCTCAAGGCTTCAAGCACGCTGGTTTTACCGAACACTTGTTTTTCCATGACCTTGCACGCCACGCACCAGTCGGCGTAGTAATCGAGCAGTACCCATTGGCCCTGCGCTTGCGCCGCGTCGAGTTCCCGTTGCAGGGCTTGCGGGTCCTTGACGGTAGTGAAGGCGTCGTGACCGACCGGGACAGCCGCAACGGCCGAGTTCGAAGCGCGGAAAACCTGCAATGGTTTGAACAAATCATCGCTGCCGCCTGCTGCGCCGATCATCAACAAGCCTCCCCACATGCCCAGCAACAACGAAGTAGCACCGAACAGATGCGCCACGCGACCGAAGCCGTCCGATTGCTTCCAGGCGCTGTAGGCCGCAATCACCAGCAACGCGCCACACAAACCGATCCACAGGGACTCATCCAGCACCGGACGCAGCATCAGCAGCGCAGTGGCGAGGAACAGGAAACCGAAAATGCCTTTGACCAGGTTCATCCAGGCGCCAGGCTTGGGCATGAAGCGATTGCCGACCGTCACCAGCAACAGCAGCGGCATGCCAATGCCAATGCCCAGGGCAAACAGGATCAGCCCGCCGTGCAACGCGTTGCCACTTTGCGCGATGTAGAGCAGGGCGCCGGCCAGCGGCGCGGTCATGCACGGCCCCACCAACAGGCCAGACAAAGCTCCCAGCACACCGGCGCCGACCAGGCTGCCGCCGCGCTGATTGCGCGAGACATTTTCCAGCCGATCACGAACCGCCACCGGCAATTGCAGTTCGAAGAAGCCGAACATCGGTAACGCCAACAGTACGAAAATCGCCGCGAAGCTGCCCAGTAGCCAAGGATTTTGCAACAGTGCCTGCAGATTCGCCCCCAACAGCGCCGCCAGCACGCCCATCGCTGCGTAGACCAATGCCATGCTCACCACATAACTGCCTGCGAGGGCAAAACCGCGCTTGGTCGAGGCGCCGCTGCCGACGATCAAACCCGCCAGAATCGGCAACATCGGCAGCGAGCAGGGGGTAAACGCCAGCAACAGTCCGAGGCCGAAAAACACCAGCAAGCTCCAACCCAATGCCTGCTTTTGCAGGCCGCTGGCCAATGCCTGGTCCGGCGCTTCGTCAGTTGCAACGGCGGCGTCGCTGTTACCCAGGTCCACGACCTGGGTTTGTGGCGGATAACACAAACCTGCGTCGGCACAGCCCTGGAACCCGACCTTGACCTGGCCGGTGGCACCGGCAGGAATCTTCAACTCCAGACCCTGGCGATAGACTTGCTGTTCACCGAAAAACTCGTCGCTGTGCGCTTCGCCCTGCGGTAATGCAGGTTGCTGCCCGATCGGTAAACCGTCGAACTTCAGCCGCTTCTGATACAGGTAATAGCCGTCGGCGATCTGCCAGAACAATTGGGTTTCGCCGGACTCAAGGCGCTGCGAGGTAAAGACAAACGCTTTGTCGACCGGCAGAAACTCTGGCTTGGTTGCAAACGGATCAGTGCCGGCCTGGGTCAGGCCGGAGAACAACAGGGCGACTAGTAGGAACAGATGGCGCATGGAAAAGCCTTATCTTTTGCAAGTGAGCAGCACAATGGGTGGCGACGATTAACCGATGATTAACCTTGGCAGCCTTGTGGCAATGGCACTTGCGGCATAATGTCCGCTTAATCGGTCGCCGGCCTAATCCGCTTTATTTACACGAGGCTCTTATGCACGTACTGGTTTGCGAAGACGATGAGTTGATCGCCAGCGGCATCGTCGCCGGCCTGACCGCCCAAGGCCTGACCGTTGAGCACGTGGCCACCGCGTCTGCAGCCCGGGCGATGCTCAAGGTGGCGGAGTTCGACGTGATGGTGCTCGATCTCGGTTTGCCCGATGAAGACGGCCTGAAGTTACTTCAGCAATTGCGCCACAACGGTCTGGAGTTACCGGTGTTGATCCTCACGGCCAGGGACTCGGTCATTGACCGCGTCGACGGTCTGCAGGCCGGCGCCGACGACTATTTGCTCAAGCCTTTCGACCTGCGCGAACTGGCCGCGCGCCTGCATACGCTGTTGCGGCGGGTGGCAGGGCGTAGTGTCAATCTGATCGAACACGGCGCCCTGACCTACGACCCGAGCAGCCGCGAAACCACGCTCGCCGGTCGGCCGGTGGACCTCTCGCGCCGCGAACAGTCGCTGTTGCAGGCCCTGCTGCATAACCGTGGCCGGGTGTTGTCCACCGAGCAACTCAAGGACAGCGTCTACGGCTTCAACGACGAACTGGAAAGCAACGCCCTCAACGTGCATATCCATCACCTGCGCAGCAAACTGGGTAAAGGCATCGTTGAAACAGTGCGCGGTCTGGGCTATCGCCTGGGGCCGGCCGACGGGGGAGATCAATCGAAGTGATGAGTTTGCGTTTGCGCCTGAGCCTGACGCTCGGCGCCGCGTTTGCGCTGATC
Source organism: Pseudomonas sp. Sample_22 (assembly GCF_004307635.1). Classification (NCBI taxonomy): domain Bacteria; kingdom Pseudomonadati; phylum Pseudomonadota; class Gammaproteobacteria; order Pseudomonadales; family Pseudomonadaceae; genus Pseudomonas; species Pseudomonas sp. Sample_22. The sequence continues at coordinate 22,177 of NZ_RCNY01000031.1, read as the reverse complement.
TGGGCGCTGGCCGCGGCCTGGATGCTCAGCGACTTGCGCAACCAGATGATGTTCTCCCTCGACCAGCGCCTGGTGGCTTCGGCGCGGATGGTCGCCGGGCTGATGGAGCAATTGCCGCCATTGCCGAGCAAGGGCGAGGGCACGCATTTCAGTGCCGAACAGCTGAGCATTCCCGGTGGCATGGCGTGCCAGGTCAGCTCGCTGCGGGGGGAAATCCTCGCCCGCAGTCACACGGACCCTGGCCAGACCCTGGAAGCCGAGAAAATGGGCTTCCACGATCAGATGATCGACGGCGCGCCGTGGCGCAGTTTTACCCTCGCGCGAGGCGATCTGCGGATCACCACCGCGGATCGGCAAATTGAACGGGAAGCGTTGAACATGTCGATCCTGCTGGCCGCTTCGGTGCCGGTGGGTGTGGCGCTGCTGGGTTGCCTGTGCCTGTTGTGGCTGGGGATCGGCCAGGGACTGGCGCCGCTCAATCGCATGCGCGATGCCTTGATGCGTCGCAGCGCCGACTCCCTGGAACCTTTGCAGGTTCAGCCGTTACCCAGCGAACTGCAACCACTGCTCGATACGCAGAACCAGCTGTTCCAGCGCATCGGCAAGACCATCGAGCGCGAGCGCCGGCTGACCGGTGACGCGGCCCATGAATTGCGCAGCCCGCTGACCGCGATCAAGACCCATCTGCAGGTGGCGCGCATGACCGATGGCGCGGCTCGGGATCAGTCCCTGGCCCGGGCCGAGGAGGGCGCCGACCGGCTGCACCGCACGCTTGAACAATTGTTGTTGCTGGCCCGGGTCGAGGGCAGTTTGTCGTTTGACGACGGTGTGCAATGCAGCGCCGAGCAGGTAGCAAAACTGGCGATTCAGGACGCCGCCGGCGGTGATCGCCAGCGCATTAAATTGCAATTGCCCGCCAGGGTTTCCCAGGCGCCGGTACAAATGCCTGCGGTGCTGTCGATTGCCGCGCTGCGCAACTTGCTGGACAACGCCTTGCGCCATACGCCCGGCGAAGGTGAGGTTGAGCTCAGCCTGCAAACCAGCGGCAACCGTGTGCAGTTCGTGGTCCGCGATCATGGGCCGGGCATTGCCGAGGATGACGTGCAACACCTGACCCAGCGATTCTGGCGCAACGGTCAAAGCACCGGTTGCGGTCTCGGCCTGGCAATTGTCCAGGCCATCGTCCAGCGCTGTGGTTGTACGTTGCATTTCGACAGCCGCCCGGATGGGTTGCGGGTTGAATTGAGCATGCCGTTGCAACCGGTCTGACCAAACACCACAGGTCTTGTGTTGGCCGCATCAACCTGGCACGACACAGTACCTGTGGGAGCTGGCTTGCCAGCGATGAGGCCGGCAGATTCAGCATCAATATCGCCTGCCAGGACGCCATCGCGGGCAAGTCGAATCGTCGCACCGCCGCTCCCGCGGGCGCTACATCAAATGTAACTTCTCTGCATTGGTCGTCCGGCTCTCGTACAACTATCGTTCCGTGACACTCAATGGATTGAGGTAACGGCGCCATGGACGAACCCATACATACCTGCAAGGCGACTCCGGCCGATGCCGGTATTATCAACCGCATCATCGAGCGCTCCATTCGGGTCGGTTGCGCCCTCGACCATCGTAATCAGCCGCAAGTCGTTGCGACCTGGACGCAAAATCAAACCCACGAAAACATCCAGCTTTGGCTCTCGGATCAACACCTGTACCTCAACCTCGCCCTGCTGCACGACAAACCGGTGGGGGTGGCGATGGCGTCGAATCAGGGGCAGGTTGCGTTCTGCTATGTAATGCCGGAGTGGTTTCGTCGCGGGGTCGGCCAAGCGTTGGTGCGCGATCTTGAGGGCTGGCTGATCAATCAGGGGCTGCGTCAGTCGCGACTGAACAGCACGCGAACCGGCGAAGCCTTTTATCGGCGCCTGGGCTACCAGCCGCAGGCCGAACCCCTGACAGTGGCGGGTCTCCCCGTCATCCCTATGCACAAAGCCTTGTCGAAGGTCTAAATCCTTGAGCCCCTGATGCGTTTCCACAACAGGAAAACCTTATTGAGGGGTCGAGAGATGTCAGTCGCTACCAGTCTTATCGAAGATCAGCCGGCCCGGGTCGCCCCGACCGAGTCGCTTTATCAGTTCGCCGAATCGCCGTTACTGGCCCGTCAGAGCCAACAGGAATCCAACGCCCGCAGCTACCCGCGACGCATTCCACTGGCCCTCAAGCGCGCCAAGGGCATTCATGTCGAAGACGTCGAAGGTCGCACGTTCATCGACTGCCTGGCGGGCGCCGGTACCCTTGCGTTGGGGCATAACCATCCGGTGGTGATCGAAGCCATCCAGCAAGTGCTGACTGACGAGTTGCCTCTGCATACGCTTGACCTGACGACGCCGGTCAAGGACCGGTTCGTACAGGACCTGTTCGGCTTGTTGCCGCCAGCACTGGCCGCGCAAGCGAAAATCCAGTTCTGCGGTCCCACCGGCACCGATGCCGTAGAAGCGGCGCTGAAACTGGTGCGCACCGCCACCGGTCGCAGCACCGTTTTGTCGTTCCAGGGCGGTTACCACGGCATGAGCCAGGGCGCGTTGAGCCTGATGGGCAGTCTGGGGCCGAAAAAGCCGCTGGGCGCTTTGCTCGGCAATGGCGTGCAGTTCATGCCGTACCCTTACGATTACCGTTGCCCCTTTGGTTTGGGCGGCGCGCAAGGGGTCAAGGCCAACTTGAGTTATCTGGAAAACCTGTTGAACGATCCGGAAGCCGGAGTGCTATTGCCGGCGGCGGTGATCGTTGAAGTTGTGCAGGGCGAGGGCGGGGTGATCCCGGCCGATCTGGACTGGTTGCGTGGGTTGCGCCGGATTACCGAAAAGGCTGGCGTCGCGTTGATCGTCGACGAGATTCAGAGCGGTTTCGCCCGCACCGGCAAGATGTTCGCCTTCGAGCATGCGGGGATCATTCCGGACGTGGTGGTGATGTCCAAGGCCATCGGCGGCAGTCTGCCGTTGGCGGTGGTGGTGTATCGAGACTGGCTCGACACCTGGTTGCCGGGCGCCCATGCCGGGACGTTCCGTGGCAATCAGATGGCCATGGCTGCCGGTTCTGCGGTGATGCGTTACCTGGTTGAACACAAAGTGTGCGAACACGCCACCGCCATGGGCGAGCGCTTGAGCGAACACTTGCGCATCCTGCAGCGCGACTTCCCGCAACTGGGTGACATTCGCGGTCGTGGCTTGATGCTTGGCGTCGAACTGGTCGACCCGACGGGGGCGCTGGACGCGTTGGGGCATCCGCCTGCCTTTGCGCGTTTGGCGCCGCTGGTGCAGCGCGAATGCCTCAAGCGTGGCTTGATCCTGGAACTGGGTGGCCGGCATGGCGCGGTGGTGCGTTTCCTGCCGCCGCTGGTGATTACCGCCGCAGAAATCGACCGTGTCGCCGAGATTTTCGGCCGGGCATTGGCCGCTGCAACTGCCGGTCTTTAAATTTTCCGGGGGCCGGAACGTTCCTTCTACATCGCGGCTGCACGCAGCGTGCGGCCCACCCTACACTGACGGAGAAACAGCATGACTTCAGTATTCGACCGCGAGGACATCCTCTTTCAGGTCGTGGTCAACCACGAAGAGCAATACTCGATCTGGCCCGACTACAAAGCTGTGCCGCAAGGCTGGCGTACCGTGGGCAAGAGCGGGTTGAAAAAGGAGTGCCTGGCTTACATCGAGGAGACCTGGACTGACATGCGTCCGTTGAGCTTGCGGCGCAAGATGGATGAGCAGGGTGTGGCTCTCTGAGATTTTTTTGTTTTGGTGGTGTACATATCCGTTGCTGTGGTAACGGCGGCTTTTATGTTGTGAGGTTTACATATCCGTTGCTGTGGTAACGGCGGCTTTTACGTTGTGAGGTGTACATATCCGTTGCTGTGGTAACGGTGGCTTTTATGTTGTGAGGTGTACATATCCGTTGCTGTGGTAGCGGCGGCTTTTACGTTGTGAGGTGTACATATCCGTTGCTGCGGTAACGGCCACTTAGGGTTCCGCTCTTACAGCGGGTCACTTTGAAAAGCGCAAAGTAACCAAACGCTCTTGCCCCTTTCGTTCGGTGCCTCGCCTAGGCTCGGCATGCCCTCGCTCCGGTCCTGCTCCGTGGGCCCGCCGCCATCGGCCATCCATGGCCGGGGGCGGCTAACCCGGCATCCATGCCGGGTTGCCCACTACGCAGAACCTCCACTCGGCCTCTCGATGGGGCAAGAAAATCAAAAGCCAAAGCCAAAGCCAAAGCGAGGCGGCCTACCGGCCGGCCTGACTCTGGGTGGGTGTGCGCTGTCGAGTCAAAGAAGTTTTGATGCTTTGCTTTGCTTTGCTTTGCTTTGCTTTGCTTTGCTTTGCTTTGCTTTGGCTTTTGATCTCCTGCCCCGTTTCCAGAGGCCGAACGCAGGTATTGCGTAGGGGGCACCTCGGCATGGATGCCGAGGTAGCCGCCCCCGGCCATGGATGGCCGATGGCGGCGGGCCCCCGGAGCAATGCCGGAGTGAGGGCATGCCGAGCCTTGGCGAGGCACCGAATGGTGGGGCAGAGCCCTTTGGTTACTTTGGGGCTTTTCCAAAGTGACCCGCTGTAAGAGCGGAACCATAAGCCGCCGTTACCGCAGCAACGGATATGTACACGAATCAAAAATGCGTAAATTGACACGAAGCCATCGCGCGCAGGCTCGCCGCCGTTACCGCAGCAACGGAAATGAACACGAATCAAAAATGCGCAAATTGACACGAAGCCATCGCGTGCAAGCTCGCTCCCACAGACCTGCCGTCAGGCCCCACTCAACCCCTTGATCAGCAAATCCACATCGCCCTCCAACTCCGCCACCGGATCAGCCGCGTCGACACTCAACACCACCAACCGGCTCCCGGCTTCAGCAATCACTGCTTTGAGCGCATCCGAAGGCTGGCGATGATGCAACACCAGCGCCACGTCATTGTCCTTGAGCGTCGCCCCCAACGCCTTCAACGCCTCAGGCGTCCACTCGGCATCGGGCCTCGCATCAAGGCCGACAAGCTCAAGATTGAGACCACCGATCAGGTAGCCGAAGTGATCGCTCAGGCTCATCACACTGAGGTTGTCAGCGGCAGCCAGGCGCGCCTCGCTTTGCGCGCTGAGCTTGAGCAGGCGCTGTTTGAGTGTCGCCAGATTGGCTTCGATTGCCGGCTTGGCCTCGGGCGCCAGGCGCACCAGGTCCGCCGCCATCACGTCCGCCATGCGTCCCATGTTGTTGCTGGCCAGCCACGGCTGACTGTTCAAGCCATCGACCTTGTTGCCAGGTTGCACGGCAATGCCTGGCAGGGCGCCGTCCACCGGGCGGGCGGCGTCGACTTCGACGATACGGATGTTGCTGCGCCGTGAGATCGGATACAGCGGATCATCCGGCCACAACGAACGCAGGCCGATCACCGCGTCGGCGTCGGCCGCCAGTTTTGCCAGCGCCGGAGCGCCCCGTCCGGTGAAGTAGGCGGTCTGACGGCTGCCGGGCAGATTGTCCGGCGCTGCGCGTTGCAGACTGACGTCGGTACCTTTGAGCAGCGCTTCGCCCAAGCCATAAGTGATCGGCAAGGACGCGATCACGCGCAGCGGTTTGTTGTTGTCAGCGGCGAAAGAGGCGGTAGTCAGCCCGCACAGGGTGATCGCCAGGGTCAATTGGCGCAGAGAAAAAGTCATTTATCCAAGGTTCCCTTTCAGGCTGGGGACGACGCCGCGCGCGATGGCGGCCAGGGCGAAGGCGATACCGGCCACCAGAATGATCGCGGCACCAGAGGGGATCGGCAGGTCGAAGACGATCGGCGCGAGAATCCCGCACAGTGTGCTGATCGTGGCGATCAGCACCGAACACCAGAAAAAGCCTTTCAACGATTGGCTGAGCAACCGTGCCGCTGCGGCCGGAATTACCAGCAGGGCACCGACCAGAATTGCGCCGATGACTTTCACCGCGGCGACGGTGATCAGCGTCACCAGAATCACGAACAGATAATCCAGCGACTTCACCGCTACACCGCGAACCGCCGCCAGTTGCGGATTGAAACTGGCGAGCATGATGCGGTTGTACAGCGGCAAAGCCAGGGCCATCACCAGCGAGCCGACGATGGCCAGCACCAGCAAGTCATTACCGTTGACTGTCAGCACCGAGCCGAACAGCACGTTTTCCAGAATGTGCACGTTGATCTTGCCCGCCAGAATCAGCAGCAGGCTCGCCCCCAGCGCCAGGGACACCGACAGGAACACGCCGATCAAGGTGTCCGGTGCCAGGCCGGTGCGGTTGCGCAGGTAGTTGAGCAGGATGCCGAACAGCAGACAGTAGCCGAACAGGCTGCCATAAGGGCCGGTGTAGGGTTCGCCGAGCAAGATGCCGATGGCCACGCCGGTTAGTGCGGCGTGGCCCACCGCTTCGGAGAAGAACGCGAAGCGCTTGACCACCACCAGCGTGCCCAGACCGCCCAGTACCGGGCCGATCAGCAGGCCGGCGAGCAGCGCGTTGACCACAAATCCATAGGCCAGCGCCTCAGGCAGATAACCCGACGATGCCCAGCCCTGGACCATCAGGCGAAAAGCTTCGTAACTCATCAGGCAACGCTCCGCGGGTGGGTCGAAAACAGGCTCAGCAAACGGTCCGGCGTCAGCGCCTGTTTCGGTGTGGCGTCGAACAGTATCCGGCGATTGAGACCGGTAACGTGATCGGCCAGACGGCCCACGGCCTCCAGATCGTGCTCGATCCACAACACGGTGATCCCCGCCGCACGCCAGTCGCCGAGCAAACGCTCGAACACCTGGATACCGGCCTCATCGAGGGCTGACATCGGTTCGTCGAGCACCAGCAATTGTGGCGCCGGAATCAGCCCTTGCGCCAACAACACCCGCTGACGTTCGCCACCTGACAGTGCACCCATGCGCCGCTTGCGCTTGTCCTGCATGCCGACCCGCTCCAGCGCCTCGCCAATCGCCGCCGCGTAGTGCTTGCTCACACCGAGGAAGGCCGGGCGGCGCTGGCACATGGCAGCCATGAAATCGTCGACGGTCAGCGGCAGGCCGCGGTCGAACTCCAGGGCTTGCGGCACATAACCGATGGTCCCCGGTTCGCCCGGCCATTGCAGACTCAGGCGACCCTGATGCGGCATCTGCCCGAGCAAGGTCTTGATCAACGAACTCTTGCCGCCTCCGTTGGGGCCGACCAGTGCATGCACGCTGCCGGGCCGAACCTGAAAGCTGACCTTGTCGAGGATCGTCGTGCGACCCAACGTCAGGCTGACCTCTGCGAAATCCAGCGTTGGCCCTACCCCCTGTAGGAGCGAGCCTGTCGAATCGTCGCACCGTCGCGATTGCGGTGTTTCAGTTGACAGTGATGCTGGCTGACCGGACGCCTTCGCGAGCAGGCTCGTTCCTACAGGGCTTTGCGTGTCGGCCAGGATGGTTTCCTTCGATGTCATTGGCCTGACTCCTGAATCGCCCGCACTACGGTGTTGAGGTTACCGGTCATTTCCTTTTCGTACTTGTCGGCGGTGTATTCGCCGTAGGAAATATGGGACAGCGGATACAACTTGACCCCGGATTCACGCTGAATGGTGTCGACATAGGACGACGGGAAATCCATCTCCGAGAAGATCACCTTCACGTCCAATTCGCGCAGTTGGTCGATGGTTTTCTTCAACTGACTCGGGCTTGGTTCGATACCGTGGGCGGGTTCGACCACGGCGGTGACCTCCAGGCCGAATTCGCGCAGCAGATAGTCGTAGGCCGCGTGCACCGTGGCCACCCGCAGTTCGGCGTTGGGAGCCTGGGTCAGTCTGGCCAGGGCATCGGCGCGCATTTTGCGCAGGCGTTTGCCGTAGGCGCGGGCGTTTTCGGTGTAGGCCTTGGCGTTAACCGGGTCGAGTTTGCCCAGCTCCCGGGCAATGTTGTTGACCTGGGCAATCGACGCGCTGATCGACAGGAAGGTGTGCGGGTTCACCACCTTGCCGGCACCGCGCGCAGCGACGCCGGTGGCGGCCAGCAGCGGTACGTTTTCGTTGGCTTCGATCACCGGCACCTTCGGCGTTTCGCTGGCGGCGATCATGCGGTCGGCAAAGTCGTCGTGGCCCACGCCATTGAGCACGATTACATCGAGGCCGCTGATGCGCTTGATGTCTTCGGCGCGAGGTTCGTAGGCATGGGGATTGAAACCGGCAGGAATCAGCGGCACCACTTCGGCCTTGTCGCCGACGATGTTGGCCACGTAGCTGTAATACGGATGCAGGGTGATGCCGATGCGCAGGCGCTTGGCCTCCTCGGCGCTGGCCAGGGGTGTCAGCAGGCAGGCCAGCAGGCCGACCAGTGTCAGGCGCAGAATCGAGCGTAGCGATGAAATAGGCATGGGAAAGCGGTCTTCTCTCGGGTGAAAGCGAGGGTTCAGTGCCGGTGCTGGCGGGTCACGCCGGCATCGAATTGCGCGACGATCTGCTGCCAGCCGGCGCTTTCGAGCGCGGCATCGCTGAGGTCGGCAGGGGGCTTGAGGTCGGTGGCACGGTTGAGCCAGATGTCCGGCGCGTCATCCTCGGCGGTCAGGCGCATCAGAAACGAGCCGGCCACGCTGGCAACCTGGCTCTGGCCGAAGTAAGCCCTGGCATCGAGCAATTGCCAGGCATGGCCGCCGCGACTGACCGAACTGGCGTCCCGGGCAAACGGCGCGAAGCCCTCAGCGGCAAGGGTTTCAGGTGCCGGCAGGGTGTGTTGTTCCTGGCGCAGCAAGTGAATTTCGTCCAGCGTCACTCGCAGATCGGCGTAGATGCCTTGTTCTGAAGCGCTGAGGTCGCGTCGGGCATCCAGCTGATGGCTGTTGACGCTGCTCGCTTCCTGCGACTCACCGCGCCAGGCGACCACCGACCCGGCTACTGCCAGAATGATCAGGCACAGCAGCAATACGTAGAGCGTTTCATGACCGGCACCGGCCGGGCGGACGACTTGCGTGGTTGGCGGACTCATGCTCATGTCCCGGGCGCCTCGATGTCCGCTTGGTCGATTTCGACCACGTGGCCGGGGCCTGCGTCGAACAGCACATAAAACTCGGCGCCGGGCTTCTTGAAGGTCAGGGTCGAATCGGCCCCGAGCTTGCCTGGAACCAGAATGGTTTCGTCATAGCCGATCACGTCGAGGGTCACGCCGGGTGCGCCGCTGCCGTCGGAGAAACCGCCGGTGCACTTGATCTGCTCGGCGTCGATGGCCTTGCATTCGCACATCGGGTTGTGGGCCAGGGCGCTGGCGCTGAAACCGGCGCAAAACAATACAAGCGCAGCGCTGAGAGGACGGATAACGTTGATCATGGTTTGCCTCCTTGAATGCTCAACCAGGCGATGGTGGCGGGCGATGCCTGGCTCAGAGGAATGGATGCCTGATGCATGGAGCCGTCCCAGCCTTCCATGGTGATCCACAGTTCGGCGTCGGCTTTGGTTTTTTCCGGAATCGGCAACATGGCGCCCATGCGGTACGGCGTGCCGAAGAAAATCACCCCGGCGGCGCGCAGGCTGCGGGGTTTGCCGATGCGCAGGTAAGTGGCCTTGACCTGCTCGCGGCAGCTGTCGCACAGCGCGGCATTGAAGCTTTTCATGTGGCCGGCCGGGCCATCGGGCCGTGGTGCTTCATCGCGCAACTCAGCCAGACGTACGCTCCACGGGCCGACCTGAACTTCACCGATTTCTCGCTCGCCAAGCCCGGTGTCACCGCGAAACAGTGCGGCGTCGGCGAAGTACTTGGGCATGAAGCCCAGCGGCACCAGTAATAGCAGAACGTTGATGTGGAAACGCCATTTGTGCCAAAAGCGGCTCAGTGCCGAGCCCGGTTTTTCCGCGGCGAACAGGCTCATTGACTGACCTCCGTGCTTTCACGGCTGGTCACCGGGACACTTTCGTTGCGCGGGCGTTTGTGGCTGCGCTTGAGGGCATTGGCGGTAGCCAGGGCGGTGCGTTTGGTCCAGATCAACAGACCGCTGAGCACCATCATGCTCAGCAGCAGGCCAAAGAAGAACCAGATCAGCTTGATCCACAATCCACCGAAATCACCGGTGTGCAGTGGACGCATGGACTCGGTCACGAATTCCAGGCCCGAGCGGTCCGACAGCAGGCGCGTGGCAGCCACCTCGCCGCTGTACGGGTTGATATCGGCGGTCTGGAACATCAACGGATACCAACTGCGACCACCCACCGACAGGTAGCTGTAGGCGTTGGCCGGCATGCTGACAAAACTTTCGTCCAGGCCGGGAATGCGCGCCTTGGCTTCACGAATCGCGGCCTCCAGGCTGATCATCGGCGCCGCCGAACCATCCGCGGTGAGCGGCACGTTCTCACGCGGCACCACAGCCGCCACCGGAGCAGTGGAGATGGAAATCTGGTTGTCGAACATGAACGCTTCGATCAGGAACCAGGTACTGGTGACGGAAATCACCGCGATGAACCAGATCGACCAGATGCCGCTGAGCCGGTGAAAATCACCCCAGAAAATCCGCGCGCCGTGGCGAATGCGCAGGGTCGGGCGCAAGAAACCTTTCCAAAAGCGCTTGTACACCACCAGCCCGGTGATCAACGAAGCCAGCAACGGCAGGCTGAGGAACGACACCAGATACCAGCCCCAGCTATAGCCATTGGTGAACGGCACCAGCCACCAGCCATGCAGCGCACGGGTAAACGCCTTGAAGTTGAACTGCGGAGCAGGGCCTTGAATGGCGCCGGTGTAGGGGTTGACGTAGACCGTCAGTGAACGCCCGTCGGGATAATTGACGCTTACGTCGAGAGCAAAGTGCGACTCGTCGGGACGACTGATGCTATCGATGATGATATCGGGCTCGGCCTTTTTGATCGCGCTGACGATCTGGTCGTAATTGAGCCGCGGCGCATCGTCCGACGGTTGGCTGGCGCGCATTTGCGGGTTGGCCAGCCAGACGATTTCCTGGCTGACCACGGCCAGTGTGCCGGTCACGCAGACGATCAGGACAAAAAACCAGATCGGCAGCGCCAGCCAGCTATGGACCAGGAACCAGAGTTTTGAACGGGATTTCTTCGACATGATGAGGGTGTCTTATATCGATGAAAGGCCTCTGCTACGGGCTTCGCAGCGATGAGGTCCATGAAAGGCCCGGCCGTGGCTTTTGCCTGGGCGACAGGACTGCATCTATATAGGACGGATGAGCACCCAAAATCCCGAAGGGTGATATGAAAGAAAATGTTTCGCGTTGTCTTTCTTCTTCGTTCCCCGTAGGAGCCGGCTTGCTGGCGATGAATACCCCGCGTTCAACCAGACATCACGCGTAATCGTCAACGACCCTCGCCAGCAAGCCGGCTCCTACAGGTATCCCGGCGCTCACGCATGATGTGCACGCCATCAATCCCTGTGGGAGCGGGCTTGCCCGCGATGAGGCCTGTTCAGGCACCGAAGCTTTCAGCCCTGCTGAAACATCTCCTTGGCCCGCTGCTCAATCTGCTCTTGAGTCAGGTCCTCTTTACGGGTAGCCAAAAACCAGAGATGCCCATAGGGATCCTTCAAGGTACCGGTACGGTCGCCGTAAAACTGATCCTTGACCTCGGACACCACGGTGCCACCCGCGTCGATCGCCTGTTTGTAGGACTTGTCCACATCGGTTACATACACATGCAGGCCCACCGACGGTGAGTTGTCCGGATTGCTCAACGGCCCTTGATCGCACGGCGTGCCGAGCATGATCGGGCAGTCACCGATACGCAGCTCGGCGTGTCCGATGCCGCCGTCCGGCATCGACAGGCGCATGACTTCGATGGCACCGAAGGCTTTTTTGTAGAAGTCGATGGCTTCAGCGGCTTTGGCAATGCCCAGGTACGGCGTGATGCTGTGATAGCCCTCGGGAATGGGTTTAACGCTCATGATGGTTCTCCCTGTTCTTGTTGTGAATTCGCTGCTTTCTAGCAGGACCATCAAGTGTAGGAGCTGCCGAAGGCTGCGATCCTTAGATTTGATCTTCAGCAGGTTTCAAGTTCACCCATTACACCAGGCTGCCGACAGGCGTAGCGCATCAATGCCACTGTTCAGCACTTGGCCTGGTATTTGTCCTGTAAGAACGGCGAGGATCAAGCCGTAGGTTGGGTGAGCAATACATTATTGGCGATCATTTCGCCGAACGGCCCTGCCAGGATGGTGAGGCCGCGCCCGGCGAGACTGGCGAAGGGTTCGGGCAACAGTGTTATAAACGCGGTCTGTTATTCCTAAAAAGTCATAAAAAAGCACGTATAGAACTGTTACGACTATATAGCTCGAATCAGTCAAGCATCAGGAAAACTCGATAGCGACTATCGAGACGGTTGATTTCTGCTCATCCAATGGCGCGAGTAGCCTGTGTTCATTGCCCCGAACCCAGATGCCAGGACGCCGAACATGAAAACTTTCATCGCCACTTTCTTGCTGCTTGCGATCTCCGTACTTGCCGGATGTGCCAGCCATGTCTCCCCGGAACTGCGGCCCTACACCGCCGAAGAAACCCGGCAATTGGCTCTGGAAGCGTTGAATCGTCGCGGCTTGTCGTTCGATGAATACCACGCGAAAAAAGCGGAACTGCTCGGGCAGCCGCAAAAGACTTTTGGGTTCGACAGAAAGGGCGAGATGAACGCCGAACGAGCTGTACAGCTGCACGGTCGTCAGAGCTGAGCAAAAACTGTACGGGTTCAACTTTCTCCCAACTGTCCATGGGTTTCACCGAGGGTGTGCGATAGGGTCTATACCTGACCGACCCTGATGGACTGCACCCCCATGACGCTCTCGCTTGATCTGCTGCTGGGCTTTGCCCTGTTTGCTCTTGTGACCTCCATTACGCCCGGCCCGAACAACACCATGTTGTTGGCATCCGGCGTGAATTTCGGCTTTAACCGCACGATCCCCCACATGCTCGGCATCACCTGCGGCTTCTTCGTGTTGGTAGTGGCGGTGGGTTTCGGGTTGGGCGCGGTGTTCCAGACTTATCCCTTGCTCTACACCGTATTGCGCTACGTCGGCGCGGCGTATTTGTTGTACCTGGCGTGGAAAATCGCGCACTCGGGGCCGGTCTCGGACAGTGCGAAGGGCGAGGCGAAACCGATCAGCTACCTCGGTGCCGCCGCTTTCCAATGGGTCAACCCCAAGGCCTGGATCATGGCGATCGGTGCAATCAGCACCTACACGCCAATGCAGGGTTATTTCACCAATGTGATTGTGATTGCGGCGGTTTTCGCCCTGATCAACTTGCCCAGCGTCGGTGTCTGGGCGGCATGCGGCACGCTGCTGCGCAACGTTTTGAAGGATCGCCGCTGGCTGCGCCTGTTCAACTGGAGCATGGCTGCATTGCTGGTGGCGTCGCTGTATCCGATCCTGCTCGAAAGCTTCAACTGACGCATTGCTTCAATCGATTGCCCGATGCCTGTTAAGCTCACTTTTCAGGAGCGTTCCTACGCACTTTTAAATGAAGTTGTACTTCTTTAACGGCATCCGATCAGGTATTGGTAACGTTCTGAAAACCGCACGCAGCTCACAAGGCTGCGTTTCGCCGTTTGCAGTCACGAGCCTCCTGATCCCGGAACACGCTCTGCGAGTCTTTTATGAATAAACGTCCGCTGTATTTCGACTACGCCGCCACCACGCCGGTGGATGAGCGAGTCATCAAGGTCATGGTCGAGTGTCTGGGCTTCAACGGCAACTTTGGCAACCCCGCGTCCAGCTCCCACGCTTTCGGTCAACAGGCCCGGCAATCGGTCGAGCAAGCGCGGCGCCAGGTCGCCGAGCTGGTAGGCGCCGAGGCTGAGCAAATCGTCTGGACCTCCGGTGCCACCGAATCCAATAACCTGGCCCTCAAGGGCGTGGCCCAGGCGCGCGGTGTCGCCGGCGGTCACATCATCACCAGTCAGATCGAACACAAGGCAATCCTCGACACTGCCCGTCAGCTGCAGGAGTGCGGCGTCGAAGTGACCTACCTGGTGCCGGACGCCGATGGTCTGATCACCGCGCAAGCGGTCAGCGAGGCCATGCGTGAAGACACCTTTCTGGTGTCGTTGATGTTGGTCAACAACGAGCTGGGCACTGTCAACGACATCCCGGCCATCGGCCAGGTAGTGCGCGAGCGCGGTGCGCTGTTGCATGTCGACGCGGCGCAGGGCGCGGGCAAGGTCAGGATCGATCTGGCCGAGTGGCCGGTAGACTTGATGTCGTTTTCGGCGCACAAGCTCTACGGCCCCAAAGGCATCGGTGCGTTGTACGTCGGCCCGCGGGCGCGCCCGCGTTTGCTGGCCCAGATCCATGGCGGCGGGCACGAAGGTGGCCTGCGCTCCGGCACCCTGGCAACCCACCAGATTGCCGCCATGGGGGCGGCCTTTGCCTTGGCTGCGGCTGCTTTCGACGAAGAAAAAGCCGTGATCGCGGGTCTGCGCGAGCGCTTGCTCGATCAGCTGCTGAGCATGCCCGGCGTGCGACTCAATGGCAGCCCGACCCAACGCATTCCGCACACCTTGAGCCTGACCTTCGGTGAAGGCGAGTTCAACTCAACGGCTTTGCTCGCGTCGATCGCTTTTTCCGCGACCTCGGCCTGTAATTCCGCGAGCAATGCGCCGTCCCACGTGCTGCTGGCGCTGGGGCATGACGCCCGTTCGGCGAGTCGCACCATTCGCTTGAGCCTCGGACGTTTCACCACCGAGCAGGATATCGATCAAGCCGGACAACTGATTAAAACGGCCTGCACCAGTGCCCCGGCATTCTGGCAGTAAGGCGAAAAGCGCCGGCATTGATCGGCACTGAACAATAATGATGAGTGGTTAGCAGGAGTCATGATGAATACGCAGTTTTCGATTACAGGATCAGTGCCTCAGCGCCTGGCGCATACCCGCGAGCTGATGAGCCGGGAGGGCATTTACGCCTTGCTGGTGCCGTCGGCAGATCCGCACCTGTCCGAATATCTGCCGGGTTACTGGCAAGGGCGGCAATGGTTGTCGGGTTTCCATGGCTCGGTCGGCACGCTGATCGTCACTGCGGACTTTGCCGGAGTCTGGGCCGACAGCCGTTATTGGGAACAGGCAACGAAGGAACTCAAGGGCAGCGGCATCGAACTGGTCAAGCTGCAACCGGGTCAGCCAAGCCCCCTGGACTGGCTCGCCGAGCAAACCCCGAAAGGCGGCGTGGTGGCGGTCGATGGTGCGGTAATGGCCGTGGCCTCGGCGCGTACCTTGGGTGGCAAACTCGAAGAGCGCGGTGCACGCCTGCGCACCGACATCGATCTGTTGAGTGAAGTCTGGAGCGATCGCCCGACGCTGCCGAACGCGCCGATCTATCAACACTTGCCTCCGCAGGCGACAGTCAGCCGTGGCGAAAAACTCGCCAGGCTGCGTGAAACCCTGCAGGCACGTGGCGCTGACTGGCATTTCATCGCCACCCTCGATGACATCGCCTGGCTGTTCAACCTGCGCGGCGGCGATGTCTCGTTCAACCCGGTTTTCGTATCTTTTGCCTTGATCAGCCAGCAGCAGGCGACCCTGTTTGTGGCGCTGAGCAAGGTCGACGCCGAGATGCGCACGGTCCTTGAACAGGACGGCGTGACCCTGCGTGACTACAGCGAAGTGGCCGACGCCTTGCGCGCGGTGCCGAACGGCGCAAGCCTGCTGGTCGATCCGGCTCGCGTAACCGCAGGTTTGCTGGATAACCTGAACGATGGCGTCAAACTGGTCGAGGGCTTGAACCCGACGACCCTGGCCAAGTCGCAGAAAAGCCTGGCCGATGCTGAACACATTCGGCGGGCCATGGAACAGGACGGCGCGGCACTGTGCGAATTCTTCACCTGGCTGGACTCGGCACTGGGCCGCGAACGCATTACTGAACTGACCATTGACGAAAAACTCACCGCTGCCCGTGAACGTCGACCGGATTACGTGTCGCTGAGCTTCAATACCATTGCCGCATTCAACGCCAACGGCGCCATGCCGCATTACCACGCCACCGAAGAAGAGCACGCAGTGATCGAAGGTGACGGTCTGCTGCTGATCGATTCCGGCGGTCAATACCTCGGCGGCACCACCGACATCACCCGGATGGTGGCGGTGGGAACGCCGACTGACGAGCAGAAGCGCGATTGCACCCGTGTGCTCAAGGGCGTGATTGCCTTGTCCCGCGCGCAGTTCCCGAAAGGCATTCTGTCGCCACTGCTGGACGCCATCGCCCGGGCGCCGATCTGGGCCGAAAATGTCGATTACGGGCACGGCACCGGCCATGGTGTCGGTTACTTCCTCAATGTTCACGAAGGCCCGCAAGTCATTGCCTACCAGGCCGCGCCGGCGCCGCAAACCGCGATGCTGCCGGGCATGATCACCTCCATCGAGCCGGGTACGTATCGTCCTGGTCGTTGGGGCGTGCGCATCGAAAACCTGGCGATGAACCGCGAAGCAGGCAGCAGCGAATTCGGCGAGTTCCTGAAGTTCGAAACCCTGACCCTGTGCCCGATCGACACCCGTTGCCTCGAAACCTCGTTGCTCAACGAAGAGGAAAAACAATGGTTCAACGCTTACCACGCGCAAGTGCGGGAGCGTTTGAGCCCGTTGCTCGACGGCGCCGCCCTTGAGTGGCTGAACACACGCACCGCGGCTATTTGATTGCTTGCAGCTCGGGCGCTGCCTCCAGCGCCTGGCTCATGTAGTCGACAAAGGCTTTGACCCTGGCGGATTGGCGACGATTCGCCGGGGACACAGCATGTATCGGCAGTGACTGCGCACTGTAGTCCTGCAAAATCGCGGTCACTTTCCCTGCTTTCAAATCCTCGCTGAACAGCCACACTGGCGACAATGCAATCCCCAATCCCCCCAGCACCATTTCGCGAATGGCTTCGGAATTGTTGCTCTGCGCATTGCCTTTGATCCGCACTTCATGACGACCAGTACCATGGTCGTAAACCCACAGGTTTTGACTGGTCAGCAGATTGAACTGCAGGCAGTTGTGCTCGCGCAGATCCTCCGGCGTTTGCGGTTCGCCGTGTTGTGCCAGGTACTGCGGCGTCGCGACGGTTAGCCGGTGAGTGGTGCCGATCTGCCGTGCAATCAGGCCGCTGTCGTTCAACGCACCGATCCTGAACGTGACATCCAGGCCTTCGCTGACCAGATCCTGGTTTTGATCGCTCAGTTGCAGGTCAATCTGAATCCCGGGATAACGCGCGAGAAACGCGGGCAGGCGCGGCGCGATCTGCAGGCGCCCGAAACTGACGGAAGAACCGATTCTCAAAGGGCCGGCGATGGTCTCCCGCCCAGATTGGAAACTGTGTTCGGCAGCGTCCACGGCAGCCAGTATTTGCCGACATTGATCGTAGTAACGCTGACCTTCGTCAGTCAGCGATAACTTGCGGGTACTGCGAGCGATCAGTTTTCCGCCCAGTTCGCTTTCCAGCGCGCGTAGCACTTTACTGATGGTTGGCTGACTGGTCTGCATCTCTCGAGCGACGGCGGAAAAGCTCCCGCGTTCGACCACTCGGACGAAGATCGCCATTGCGTTTAATTTATCCACGAGACGCCTCATTAATGCTTTAACGGCATACGAACTATAGCGATCTGGCGTCTTATCGGCATGCGTTGGAAGGTTGAAGATCGTTCCTACAACCACCTCTGACGGGAGTATGCGAAATGACTGACTCAATGCAAATGCGTGCACTGATTGTTGAATCGGCTAATGCGCCGCTACGCTTGGTGTCCATTCCCAAGCCAGCTCCAGGTGTGGGGCAGGTCCTGGTACGGGTCGCGGCCAGCGGGGTGAATCCATTGGATGGCAAGATTCGTGCGGGCCAGGCCGCTCATGCGCGGCAACCGTTGCCGGCCGTGTTGGGCATGGATCTGGCGGGTATCGTTGCAGCGTTGGGGGAGGGCGTAAACGGCTGGGTGCCGGGTGATGAGGTCTATGCCATGGCAACGGGGATTGGCGGCGTTCAGGGGTCGCTGGCCGAGTACGCGGTGGTCGATGCACGGCTATTGGCGCGTAAACCGGGCAATCTGAACATGCGCGAAGCGGCCGGGTTGCCGCTGGTGTTGATTACAGCGTGGGAAGGATTGGTCGACCGGGCGCAGGTGCGAGCAGGGCAAAAAGTGTTGATTCACGGTGGGGCAGGGGGTGTCGGTCATGTCGCGGTGCAGATCGCCCGTGCATTGGGGGCCGAAGTTTTTGCCACGGGCTCTGCGCGACACCGGGAAACTATCGAGGACCTGGGCGCAACGTTCATTGATTACCGCCAGTCTTCAGTCGAAGAGTACGTGGCGCAATACACAGCCGGGCAGGGCTTCGATATCGTTTACGACACGGTGGGCGGTGAAACCCTGGACCTCTCTTTCAAGGCTGCGCGGGTGTATCACGGACATGTCCTCAGTTGCCTTGGGTGGGGACAGCACAGCCTCGCGCCGCTCTCGTTTCGTGGGGCGACCTATTCAGGTGTGTTCACTTTGCTGCCATTGCTGACGGACGAGGGGCGTGAGCATCACGGCGAGATACTTCGGCAAGCGGCAGGTTTGATCGAGGCAGGCAAGCTCAAGCCCATACTCGATCCGCGCCGATTCAACCTGCAAAACGCCGAGACCGCCCATGAGCTGCTGCAATCGGGAGCAGCGCAGGGACGGTTGGTTATCGAGATCTAGTTCAGGGCTTCAAGAACGAAGTCCAATCGATCCTGGCCGAAGAACAGCTGATCATCGACAAACATGCTCGGCGCACCAAATACACCGCGCTGTACTGCTTTTTCGGTATTGACCTTCAATGCGGCTTTGATCTCTTCCTCGGCGGTCAGAGCCAGCACTTCGTCGGGATCGAAGCCGCTTTGAGTCAATACTGCGGCGACCGTTGCCGGTTCATCGAGGCTGCGACCATCAACCCAGAGCGCTTTGAACAGACAATCGACGAATGCCAAAAAACGCTGCGGATGGCGCAACTGCATGCCAGTGACGGCACGCATCAGCATGAGGGTGTTGATCGGGAAATGCGGGTTGAACTTCAACGGCACGCCATATCGTCTGGCATAGCGGTCAAGGTCCTGAAACATATATTTCCCCTTGGCCGGAATAGTCGCCGGGGAGGCATTGCCGGTGGCTTTGAAAACGCCACCAAGCAGAATCGGAACGTAGATGAGTTGGCTGTCGGTTTGTTCACAGATCTTGGGCAACTGGGTGTACGCCAGGTAGGTGGCGGGGCTGCCCAGGTCGAAGTAAAACTCCACGGTTTTGCTCATGGTCGTTGCGCTCTGATTGTTGTTGTAGGGGGGGAAGGCTTACCAGCGTTCGCTCCATGGGCGCAGGTCCAGCTCGAAGGTCCAGGCGTCGCGAGGCTGGCTGTGCAGGTACCAATAGTTCTCGGCAATATGCTCGGGGTTGAGAATGCCGTCCTGGTCTTTGGTTGCGTACTTTTCGGGAAAGCTGTCGCGGATGAAATCGGTATCGATCGCACCATCAACGATGACATGGGCGACGTGAATGTTCATCGGCCCCAGTTCACGGGCCATGCTTTGCGCCAAGGCACGAATGCCGTGCTTCGCTCCGGCAAACGCGGCAAACCCGGCGGCGCCGCGCATGCCGGCGGTGGCGCCGGTGAACAGGATCGTTCCCCGTTGTCGCTTGGCCATGCGAATGGCTACCTCGCGGGCATTGAGAAATCCCGAAAAACAGGCCATTTCCCAGATCTTGAAATACTTGCGGGCGGTTTCTTCCAGAATGCTGCAAGGCACGTTTGCGCCGATATTGAAGACAAACGCTTCGATGGGGCCAATGTCGTTTTCAATCTGCTCGATCAATGCCACCACTTCTTCTTCCTTGCGTGCATCGCAGGCAAAGCCGTGAGCCAGTCCTCCGTCCTCCAGAATCGAATCAACCAGCGGCTGGAGTTTGTCTGCGCTGCGACGGGTGACACAGGCTGTGAATCCTTCCTTGGCAAAACGCTTGGCAATAGCGCCCCCGGTGGCATCGCCAGCACCAACAACCAGTACGACCTTCTTGTTATTCATGGCTAGAGCCCTTTGGTAAACGATCGTTAACTAAACGAACGTTATGCTACGATTCGACAGGCGTCAAGACGATCAACTCTGAGGGAAAGGCCATGCGTTACTCAGCTAATCACAAGCTGCAAACCAGGGAAAAACTACTGCAGAGCAGTGCGGTATCGGCCAAGAGATCCGGTTTTTCGACGGTGGGCGTGGATGGCTTGATGAAGGCGATCGGCTTGAGTGGCGGGGCTTTCTACAGCCACTTCTCCTCAAAGGACGAGTTGTTTGCTTCAGTTGTCGAACGTGAACTGAGGCAAAGTCTGGAGCGATTGGGAGCGGAGCAGGATCGTGACAAGCTCGAGCGTTGCTTGAAGCAGTACCTGAGCATGTCCCACGTCGAACATCCGGAAACGGGCTGTGCACTGCCGGCATTGGGTGCGGAGATAGCCCGTTCCGACGTGACGATTCGCCAGGAGGCTGAGCACTGGATTTGTCGGTTGCAGGAGAGCTGGGCGCAGGTGCTGGAGAGCGACAGCCTGGCTTGGGCCATCCTGTCGCAATGTATCGGGGCGTTGGTGGTGGCGAGGATGCTCGCCACTACGGAGCTTCAGCATACCGTGCTGAAGTCCAGTTACGATGAAATCGGACGGCAAATGGCGAGTCCGAGAACCTGACAACTCGCAATCTATTTGCAGATGACGATCATGCTGCGACTGGTATAACCGGCAGGATTGAGGCCAAACGGATAGTCACCGGGCTCTTCAACCGCATCGCCTGACTTGGCGATGACCTTGTACCCTTTCGGTGCGCACGAGTTGGTGGCACTGGCGTAGCACTGATCCCAAGAGGACGACAGCCCTGAACAGTTGATGTGCAGCCCTTTCCTGCCATGTTTGACCTGGGTCTTCGATGTCGCTGAGCAGCCCGCAATCGCGAGTACGGCGATCAAAATCAAAATTCGTTTCATTGCTGTCCTTGTTGCTGTCCCGGATCTCGCGCCCGGTCTGGCAGTATTCGCTTTCGCATGAAGCGTGTTGATATCCCTTTCTTCAAAAGTCCATGGCTGACATTGGGTTGCG
This sequence comes from Pseudomonas sp. Sample_22, assembly GCF_004307635.1. Taxonomy (NCBI): domain Bacteria; kingdom Pseudomonadati; phylum Pseudomonadota; class Gammaproteobacteria; order Pseudomonadales; family Pseudomonadaceae; genus Pseudomonas; species Pseudomonas sp. Sample_22. The sequence continues at coordinate 1,133 of NZ_RCNY01000031.1, read as the reverse complement.
GGGCTAAACATGGCCTAAATGAGCGGCAAATACCAGAGGCTCGTCAAATCTTGCATCAATCGGCAGCAATGGCAGGCTTGGCGGAGCTGCCCATGGTCATGGTTGCACCAACGGATGCCAGGATGATGCACAAGATAGCCATCCACTGTGACAAAGACAGGTACTCATTGAGGAACAACAGACCTGACAGCGCGCCAAATGCCGGTTCGATGCTCATTAATGTGCCAAATGTTCTGGCGGGCATACGTGTGAGAGCGACCATCTCCAGGGTATAGGGGAGGGCAGTGGACAGAATGGCGACACCGATGGCAATTGGAATCAGTGACGGGGTCAGCAGCGCGGCGCCGGCGTGAACTATGCCTATCGGTGCTACGAACAGGGCGGCAATCATCACCCCTAACGCAGCAGTCTGTACGCCATTGTCGGCTCCGGCTTTTTGCCCGAACAGAATGTACAGTGCCCAGCAAACACCAGCGCCCAGTGCGTAACCGGCACCTACCAGGTCGATACCCGCAGTTGTCGCGCCGGTCGGTATCAGCAATAGCAAGCCAACCGCTGCAAGAGCAATCCACAGGAAATCGATGGCACGGCGTGAAGCATAAATGGCCACGGCCAATGGGCCGGTGAACTCAAGGGCCACGGCGATACCCAGGGGTACTGTGCGCAGTGACATATAGAAGAGGAAGTTCATGCCGCCCAGTGCCATGCCATAGACGATGACAGTGCGCAGGGATTTGGCGCTGAGCTTCGCACGCCATGGGCGCAGGAGCAGCAGCATGATCACGCTGGCAAATATCAAGCGCAAAGTGGTGGTCCCCTGGGCGCCAATAACTGGGAACATGCTTTTCGCCAGGGAAGCTCCGGATTGGATCGATGCCATGGCTATTAAAAGCAGGCCGACCGAGAACAGGGTCGAGGCAAGACTGCGAGGCTGGTCATTCATTGAAAGGCATCGTCCAAAGTAGGGTGAAGCTGGAGCGTAATTGTTGTGTTGGGCAATATACTGCGCATTCCTTGATGGCGCGTCTATATATAAGCAGTGAATTTGCTCAACCTGATAGAAAAACCAAATCAACGCTTGACGGCAGATCTCAGGTGTCTATAATTCGCCCCACTTCCGGCGCAGTCGAAAC